>JAUXOE010000229.1 GCA_030682415.1 Parvibaculum sp. | reverse complement strand
CGCCTTGTCCCGCGCCGGCATCGAGGCCGACATCGTGGCGGGCACGTCCATCGGTGCACTGGTCGGTGGCTGCCTCGCAGCCAACCGCCTCGATCCACTGGAAGATTTCGCCCGCTCGCTAACGCGTCGGCGCATGCTGAGCCTGCTCGATCTGCGCTTCCGTTCCTCGGGCCTGATCGGCGACACGAAACTCGCCGAGCTGATGCGGGAACAACTTGCCGATCTGCGCATCGAGGATCTCGAACGCACCTTTGTCGGCGTCGCCACCGAACTGACCACCGGCCACGAACTCTGGCTGCACAAGGGCGATTTGACCCAGGCAATCCGCGCCTCCTATGCGCTCCCGGGCGTCTTCGCGCCGGTCGCCATCGACGGCCGTTGGTTGATCGATGGGGCGCTGGTCAACCCCGTGCCGGTTTCGGTTGCGCGCGCTCTGGGCGCCCGCGTCGTCATTGCGGTCAATCTCAACAACGATCCCTTCGACCCGTCGATTCATCGTCAGGCGCGGGCCGCACGTTTCCCCGGCTATGTCGGCGGCACACCCCCGGCCCTGCCGGAAGACGAACTCTTCCGCGAATTGCAGGAACGCATCGAGGAGGAAACGACAACGGAGGAGGATACCTCGCTGACGCAGGGCGAAGCCACGCCCGTCGCCGCCCGTATCCGCGAAAAGCTGAAGACACTGCGCTGGAAACGCACGCCCGAACAGGAACTGATGCGCCGCGTCATCGGCGGCCGCAAACGCGGCCCCGGCATCGCCAGCGTCATGCTGGCCTCACTCAACATCGTCCAGGACCGCCTCGGCCGTATGCGCATGGCCGGCGATCCGCCGGACGTGATGATCGCGCCGAAGGTCGGGCATCTCAGCCTGCTCGATTTCGACCGCGCGGACGAACTGATCCGCCTCGGCGAAGAAGCGGCCGAAGAAGCAATCCCGCATATCCGCGAGACGATTGAATTGATGCAGTAGGAACCGGGCGGCCGGCGGTCAGCCAGTGGCGATATAGAGCTTCAGCGCCTCGGTTTCCATCACCGTCTCGGCGATCCGGTGCTTCACAACGTCGCCAATCGACACGATCCCGACCAGCTCGCCGTCCTCAATCACCGGAAGGTGCCGGAAGCGCCCCGCCGTCATCGAATCCATCAATTCGTCGATCGAGTCGTTGAGGCCGCACGTAATGATGCGCGACGTCATCGCCTCGCGCACCGGCGTCGTCAGCGCTGCCGCGCCAATCCGCGCGATCGCCTTGATGACATCGCGCTCCGAGACGATGCCAAGCACCTTGCGGTCCTGCATCACGACAATGGCGCCAATCCGCCGCTCGCTCAGCGTCGTCGCTACTTGACCCAGCGTGGCACTCGGATCGACCGTAACCACCTCCGGGCCCTTCGCCTTCAAAATCGCCGCAACGTTCATGGCGTATCCTCTCTGTCATGTCCGGCCGTCAGGACCGCGACCACAGGCAACCGCCCCAGCTGGAATGATGCGACATTCCGCCGCAGCGAGCAAGGACAACAATAAAAACCCATGGATTCCGCGACGTAAAGACCAGGGCTTTGACTTCGAACCTCGCTGGCCGGAATACTGCGGTGTCTGGTCGACCGAGTCTCGCCCTCTGCCCCCGAGCAGCAATCCGGTATTCCGCCATGTGGCAACGCGCCTACCTCAATCGGCTGAAGCAGGATCTCGATCTCTGGATCGAGCGAGGTTGGGTAACCGCGGCCAACGCCGACGCCATCCTGCATTCTGCCAGCGAGCCCGGCGCCACCACGCGGCGCATGCCCGCCATGCTCGCAATACTGGGCGCCGTCCTGATCGGTTTCGCCGTCATGAGCTTTGTCGCGGCCAACTGGCAGGAGATATCAAAGCTCACGAAGATCGTTCTGATCTTTGCGGCGATGTGGGTGGCCTATGGCGCCGCCATCGTTCTCCAGAAGCGCGGCCATACGAATTTTGCACAGGCCGCTGTGCTGATCGGCCTCGGCCTCTTCGGTGCCGGCATCATGCTGATTGCGCAAATCTATCACGTCGTCACCGACGATCCGGGCGGTGTGCTTGCCTGGTGCGTCGCGGCGCTCGCTACAGCGTGGCTGCTCTCGTCGCGCGCGGCGCTGGCGCTCGGCATACTGCTGGCGGTGATCTGGACATGGTTCGCGCTGCAAATGAACGGCACGACGCCGCACTGGGCCTTCTGGTTCGCGTGGCTCGCCGCCGCCGCGCTGGCGCTGCGCCTGTCATGGACGCCCGCCCTTCACCTCGTGCTGATCGCCGGCTTCCTGTGGCAGGCGATCAACGCCGAAGCGATTATCGGCATCGCCGGGCTATCGCCGACACAGTTCGCCGTCTTTGTCGTGCTGGAAGCGCTGGCGCTGTGGATGGCGGCACTCGCCTTTTCACGTGACGGCGCCCGTTTGGGCGGCGTCGCCGAGGCCTATGGCATCGTCGTCGCCTTCGCGCTGGTCGGCTTCTTTCAGGCCGACCCCGGCGAGTACGACCGCGCCGCCGAGGGCACGGCCGGCCCGCTGTTGATCGCAGCCGCCGCAATTCTCACCGCCGCGCTCACGACCCTTGCCGTGATGCGCGGCCGGTTGCCGGCGCGCCATGTTGCCGGCATCGCCGCACTGGCGGCGCTCGCAATCGCCTATCCGCTGCTCTCCGCCTCGGACAGCGCCGCCTTGATCCCCTGGCTCTATGCCGCCGCCATTCTGGTGCTGGCCGCGTGGCTCGTTTCGTGGGGCGCGGCGAGCGGCAACCGCTTTGCGGTCAATTTCGGTTTCGTCGCCTTTGCGGCCGAAGTGCTCTGGCTCTATTTCGCAACGCTCGGCACATTGCTCGACACCGCGATCTTCTTCGCCCTCGGCGGCGTGTTGCTGATCGTCGGCAGCATCGTCTTCGAGCGCATGCGCCGCCGCATTGTTCGAACCGCCACCGACGGAGGTGGCGCATGAGCACCCGCTTCGGCATCTCACTGATCCTGCTGGCCCTTGCCCAGACGCTGTTTCTCGGCGCCTTGATCTGGGACCGCGTGTCGCTGTTGCGCTCGCCCGATGTGGTGACGCTGAAAACCGCGCCCGTCGACCCGCGCGACATCTTCCGCGGCGACTATGTCATTCTGAGCTACGAGATTTCGCAATTGTCACTCGACAAACTTTCGGGCGACGACGAATTCACCGATGGCGATGCCATTCATGTCGAATTGGCGCCGGGCGACGAAACCTGGAACGCCGTTGCCGCCTGGCGCGACCGCCCGGAGCCGGCGGACGGCAACAAGATCATTCGCGGGCGTATCTCTTATGTCTTCGAGAACCGGATGGCCACCCGCGCCCCGGCCGACGGCACGGAGATGGAAATGGCGCCCGAAGCGCCCTGCCCCGGTTGCCGGACGGCCAACATTACTTACGGCATCGAGAGCTATTTCGTCCCCGAAGGCGAAGGTCGCGTGCTGGAGGACGAACGCAACGCGGGAACCCTGACTGTCGACGTCGCACTCGGCCGTAGCGGCACCGCCACCATCAAGGGCCTGCGCCTCGGCGGCGAGCCGATCTACGAGGAGCCGCTGTTCTAGACGGCCCCTCGCCAATTGCCGTGAAAACCGAACGGCACGCGCGCCGGCAACTCAATCCGCGCCAGCGGCCCCTTCGAAATATCGTCCGTATCGAGAACGATGAAGTCGCTGACATTCCGCGCCGTGTCGTAAACCAGCGACACAACGAAACCGTCGCCTTCCGCGGCGTCTTCCTTGCGCGGCACGAACACCGGCTCGTGAACATATTGCCCCACACCCGGCTCCCATTCGCGCCGCTTGCGGGACGCCAGGTCGATATGCACCAGCGTGTCGTAGGACGAACCCGGCGCTTCCTTCGGCCGGTTCATGGCCGCATAGTAACCGTGCCTGTATCCGTGTCCGGCAAAGCGTTCGTCAAAGCGTGGAAACTCGCCGCCGAGATCGGTCAGCACTTCTTCCGAATAGGAATCCGAATTGCTGTCGAGATCGAACGTCCAGCGCACCAGCGTCCCCTGTTCGTCGGCAAGGTCCGGCGGCGCTTTCGTTCCGTCTGCGCTGGGGAAAAGCGGCACGCGTGTATATTTCATCATGTCGGCGATGACGCGCGTGCGTCCACCTTCATGCGACGTCCAGGCGTTCATCGGGTGATAGACGTAGCAGGGATCGCCCTTGAACCAGCGGATCGTATCGACGCTGGCGTTGCGCGCCATGATGCCGACATGCGTGCCGGCATCGGGATCCCACGCAATCACAGGGCCGCCCTTCATGATGCGGTCGATGTCGATCGTGGCCGGAAAGATCGGGAAAATCACGTGTTCATCGGTCACAATGAAGTCGTGCACCATGCTGGCGTATGGCGCCTTGAACATGTCGCTGCGCGTCAGCTTGCCGTTGCGGTCGACCACCTGGAATGAAATTTCAGGCGAGCCCGGCCCTGCCGCCATGTAGCCGAAGAAAAGCATCTCGCCGGTTTTCGGATCGAATTTCGGATGCGCCGTCATCGGGCCGGCATATTTGTCCTCGAAGGTCCACGATCCGCTCGTCTCCAGCGTGTCGCCGTCCATCGCCACCGGCGAGCTGCCCTCGTCCAGCGCCAGGAGCTTGCCCGCATGCCAGACGATATTGGTGTTGGCGACATTGCGTTTGACGTTTTCCGTGCCCGGCAGCGGTGCTTCGCCAAATGCCACCGAGATCCTGCGCTCGCCCGCTTCGCGCTGAAGCGCGTATTGCTCGGTGCGCACCCAGCGATTGCGATAGCGCGCCTTGCCGCCCTCCACATGGATCGCGTGGATCATCCCCTCGCCGAGGAACCAGTGATATTTCTCCGTCAGCGGCGGAAACATCGGGTTCGGTCCGTTGCGATAAAGTGTGCCCGCCAGCGCCGCCGGCAATTCCCCATGCACCACGAGGTCGGGCGCATCGCATTCGGCCTGCACGGGCGCGAAATTGTTTCTGAGGAACGGATTGTTCGGATAGGGCCTGGACATGGCGCGCGCCTCCCGGATGGCGATGATTCTAAAACATAACAGTGTTATATCTGTGTTATAGTTATCGCTGGACAGCAGGTCAAGCCTGATTGATAGAGAAACACATGAGCGCCGAAGCAAAAACCAGCCCCGCCGAAACCCGCCGAAACGCGCAGCGCGAGGGGTTGCTGGATGCCGCCAGCGAGATGCTGATGCATGGCGGCCCGGACGCCATCTCGCTGCGAAAACTGGCGACGAAGGTCGGGGCCTCCACCATGGCGGTCTACACGGCCTTTGGCGGCAAGGAAGGTTTGATCACAGCCCTTTTCGAAGAGGCCTTCGACCGCCTGGCCGCAGCGCAGAACGCCGCCGTCCGCGATCCCGAACCGATCCTCTGGCTGGCCAATCTCTCGCGCGCCTATCGCGACTTCGCGCTGAAGAACCCGTCCTATTATGCGTTGATGATCAGCGCCACCTTGCCGGTTCCCGACGCGCTGCGTCACAACGAACCGGCAACATGCGAACCGGCGGCGCGCAGCATTGCGCGCCACCCCTCTTATCAGAACCTGCTCGATGCGATCGAAGCCTGCATCGCCGAGGGCAGTATGCCGGGCGATGCCGATCCGGCGATCATCGCCGATGCCCTGTGGGCAACCGTACATGGATTATGCAGCCTCGAGCTTGCCGGTTTCCACCTGAGCGCCGAGGACGCGGAGAAGCGCTTCGGCGTCGCGGCAGGCGCCGTCATGCGCGGCCTGCTGACGCCGAAGGGCCTCAAAAAATACGAGAGCTTCAGTCGTCGGCGGTAACCGACGGAAACTTGCCGAGCGGGAACGGCTTGTCCTCGCGCGCAAAAATCACGAAGGCCAGACACTCCCATACATATTGAACGAGGTTGCGGCTGAAGGCGCGCAACTCTTCGTTCTTGTCGCCAGTGACCAGAATGACGACGAACTGTATCGCGCCGAGAAAGATCGCCACCGAGAAGGCAACATTGCCGAGAAACCAGAACACGACCATATAGACCAGCCGCATCCACAGATCGCGGCGCCCCGACGTGCCCGTGCCGCTATCCGCTGGCGACGCGTCCGGGCCCGAATGGGCAGATGTATCGCTCATGAGTTGTCTCCTCCTGAAAATCCGCGCCCGTCAAAGGCCGTCTTGTTGATGTGGTTACTGACAGGCGAGAGTCAACCGCCACAGCTATTTCTCGCCGTCCTTGCCGAGCCACTCGCCATAATCGACATTGCCGGGGCCGCCTGAAGCAGAATAGCGGATCGGATCAAACAGGCCGAACAGTAGCAAGCCGGCCAGGAAACCGCCGAGATGCGCCTCCCATGCGACTTGCGCGGTGACGCCAAGGGCGCCGGAAAGCGCGGTGGCCCCGAAGAGATAATTGAGCCCGATCCAGACGCCGACAAAGATCAGCGTCCGCCGGTCGGCAAGCGAGGCGAGAATGCCGGCACTGCGCCGCGGCGCACCGCCGGTCCCCTGCCCGCCGCCAAGCGCACCGAGCGGCCCGTCGCCGAGAAACACGAAACGCGCCGCGCCGCCCATCAGCCCCGAAATCGCCGCCGATGCGCCCACCACCGGTATCGGCGAAGCGGGATAGATCGTCACATGAAGAAAGGCGCCCGCCGCACCGCAGAGAAAATAGAAGAGAAAGAAGCGCAACACGCCGAAGCGCCGGGCAATCGGCGAGCCGAAAGCAAGCAGCCAGACCGAGTTGACGATCAGATGCGTCCAGCCGCCATGCAGGAATGTGTAGGTGATCGGCGTCCAGATTGCCGCTCCAAGTCCGCCCGGCAGGCCCTCGACCACGCCTTCATAGCGCAAGGGAAAGAGAGCGAAGAGAAACAGGACCTCCCGCTGCGCGGCGGCGGGCAGCCATTCGATCAGCAGATGCAGCCCGACAATGACGGCCAGCAGCGCCAGCACGGCACCCGGCACATTGAACGCCGGCGGTTCCTTGAAGGGCTGAACCTCGCCCGGTCGCGGATCATCCATGCGCAAGTGCCGCCTCGACCAGCGGCAACCGGTCATTGCCGAAATACATATCGGTCTTGTTGACGAACATCGTCGGCGAACCGAAGCCGCCACGCGCAATCAACTCTTCCGTGTTGGCGCGCAGGCGGCCCTTCACATCGTCATCCTTGATGCGCAGGCTGACGGCATCCCAGTTGAGCCCGGCACTGGCACATATCTCCGCCATGACATCGGGCTGGCTGATGTCTTTGAGATCGCCCCAATAGCTGCGAAAGGTCGCCCAGGCAAAGGCCGGCAGCTTGCCCTCGTCCTGCGCCACGATCGCGGCGCGCATCGCGTCGACCGAGCGCACCGGAAAGACGGGTGGCCGTCCGATCTCGATGCCGCAATAGCGGGCCCAGTCCTGCAGATCCTTGACGTAGTAGCGGCCCTTGACCGGATGCGGATTGGCCCGCGCTTCGTAGACGCTCTCGTTAACCGCGTTGAAGACGCCACCGACCAGGATCGGCCGCCAGTCGATCTCCGTACCCGTCCGCTCGGCCAGCGCTTCGATGCGGCTGAAGGCGAGATAGGTCCAGGGGCTCGAACAGTCGAAGAAGAATTCAAGCGTCGCCACGGCGTCGCCTCCTCGAAAATTATGGTTACCCAATTGCGCGCGGGAGTGTCGCGCGTGTGATGGCGGGCCGCAACCTGCTTTCCGGCACGCGGCACTGTTTCAAAGCTGGACGGCCTTAACGTCCCGTTTACGTATTCGGGTAGCACCCGCCGTTCTCTTCCGGTCGGGCGGCACGTCGGCGTTAACCACACAACGCCAGCGTTTCCGCACTTCTTAACGAAACGTAACGGCTGGCACAGCGGTTGCAATCCCCATGGCAACCGAACGGTCGGCGGCGCGCCGGCAGAATCAAAAAACAATGATCGCCAGCGCCAACCGGACGACCGATGACCTTCAGGAGGCCAACGTGTTTACAACCGCTCTGTCGATCGCGACGAACAAGGGACTGCCCAAGCGGACGCTTGGCGCTCTTGCCATGGCATTCGCTCTTACCGGCTGCGTCAGCGCAAACGCCGGTTCGGATGGCCGTTACGCGACGCCGATCGGCAACGCCCCGGTCATCACCAACGAAACACCCTATTCGAACGCGCTGCGTTGCCTGGCCGGCCATGTGCCCGGCAGTGCGGCGGCGACGCGCATCGCGGTCGGCAACATTCGCGACTATACCGGCAAGCAGGAAGCCGACGGCACCGGCATGAAGATCACGCAGGGCGCCTCGCTGATGGCGATGTCGGCGCTGGGCAAGGCCGGCGTGCCGCTGGTCGAGCGCTACGACACGGCGATCACCGAGCTTGAACTGAAATACACCAACAACAAGCTGATCGGCGACGCCGCCGAGGGCGACTATCGCAAGATCTATGCGGGCGAGATCCGCGGCTCCGACTACTACCTCGTCGGCGGCATCACCGAACTGAACTTCAACATCCACTCGGACGGTCTCAATGCCGGTTTCGCCGAAGGCGGCGACATGGGCGCGGGCGCCAGCGCCTCGGCTTCGTCCTATGTGATGAATATCGGCCTCGACCTGCGCCTGGTGAACAGCCGCACGCTCGAAGTCGTCGACTATGTGTCGTACCAGAAGCAGATTGTCGGCCGCGAGATCCGCGCCGGTGTGTTCGACTTCTTCGGCGGCAACCTGTTCTCGATCGGCGCCGGCACCGGCGGCCAGGAGCCCATCCAGCTCGCGGTTCGCTCGGTTATCGAACGCGCCGTGCTGAAGCTTCTCGTGCCGCTCTACGCCGTCAACCCGAGCGATTGCGTCCGCTTCCCCGGCAACAAGGATCCGATGGGCCAGATCGATTATCGCCAGGCCAATCCGGAAGCCGTGCAGCCGGTCGCCAACCGCCAGCGTGTTGCCGAAGCGCCGGCCGCGCCGCAGACAACCCGTCCGGCAGCCCGCGCCGCCAAGGTCGAAAATGATCCCTACGCCTACTACAGCGAACCGACCTTCAACGACGGTCTTCGCGGCGGCCTGAACTAAATCCCTGACCCGACAAGATTGCCGATGACGCCCAACGAAAAATTCCGCGAAGTGTCATCGGCCCCACCCCTCACCTTGTCTGAACCTGGTCGGCCTCCGGTCAGACAATGAGAGCCCGCGCGGAGCTTGTCCGCGCAACCGCAGCGGAACGCAGAGTTTCCGTTCCGTCTACGGAAGACCACTCGGGGAGGGCTTGGCCCTCCCCCTTTTTTTGTCCGAAACGGCAACGAAAACGACAGCGGAATCGACAGCAGACCCCCCCTCTGTCACGGAACTGTCATAAAACTGTCACAAAAGGATTTATCCCCGCCCGGAGCCCCGGGGATAAGGGACACTTATCCCCGCTTTCAGGTCAGCGGCACTGACCCGTCTGCCGCAGCCGGCAAAACCGGCTTGGCAAGGCCGCCGACATCGCATATATTGGCACTCTCAATGTCATATTAATGACGCCATGAGGAGGATGCGATGAACGGATTGAGCAACAGGGCACGAGGCAGCGCGGTGCTGGCGCTTGCCATGGGCTTCCTGATCTCGGCGGCAGGCGCGGCGGCCGCCGACACGGCCTCGCCCGTCGGCCAGTGGCGTACCTTTCACCCCGATACCGGCGCCGCCAACACCATCGTCGAGATCGCCGAAACGGGCGGAACGCTCGAAGGCACGATTGTCGAGCTGCTGGCGGGCGCAACCGAAACGAATTGTGCGAAATGCGACGGTACACGGAAGAACCAGCCGCTTGTCGGCATGGTGATCCTGTGGGACCTGAAGCCCGAAAGCGGCGGCTGGGGCGGCGGCACGATCCTGAGGCCGGCGACCGGCGGCACCGCGAATGCCAGCGTCAAGCTGACGGATGGCGGCCAGAAGCTCGACGTCAAGGGTTCGCGCGGCATGATGAGCCGCACCCAGACCTGGGAACGGGTCG
>JAUXOE010000067.1 GCA_030682415.1 Parvibaculum sp. | reverse complement strand
AGAAGGATCAGGAAAGGTGCCGGGAGGCACCTAAGGGCTTGTTCTGTAAGCCCTTTTCGCAGCGGCATCCGGCCGCCGTCGCAATTCCCCGAGGGCCGCCCCATATGTCCGGGGCGCCACCGGCCACGCGTAAGGGATGATCCGAATGTCCGTACAATCCAAGATCAAGCGCATTACCGTGCCCGAGATTCGCGCCCGCAAGGGTGCCGAGCCCATTGTCTCGTTGACCGCCTATCACGCCCACACGGCGCGCTACATCGATCCCTATGTCGACTTCCTGCTCGTGGGCGACAGCCTCGGCATGGTCATGTACGGCATGGAGACGACGCTGGGCGTCACGCTCGACATGATGATCGCGCATGGCGCGGCCGTGGTGCGCGGCACGGAACGCGCGCTGGTCGTGGTCGACATGCCCTTCGGCTCCTACGAGGAAAGCCCTGAAATCGCTTTCCGCAATGCCTGCCGCGTCATCAAGGAAACCGGCTGCACGGCGGTGAAGCTCGAAGGCGGCACCCGCATTGCCGAAACGATCCGTTATCTCAGCCTGCGCGGTATCCCGGTCATGGCCCATATCGGCCTGACACCGCAGAACATCCAGGTGATGGGCGGCTTCAAGACGCAAGGCCGCGAGGAAAGCGAATGGGCCGCCATCGAGGCCGATGCCGCCGCCGTCGCCGAGGCCGGCGCCTTCGCGGTCGTGCTTGAGGGCATGGCCGAGCCGCTGGCCGCCCGCATCACCGGCCAGATCGACATCCCGACCATCGGCATCGGTGCCTCGCCCCATTGCGACGGCCAGATTCTGGTGCTGGAGGACATGCTGGGCCTGTCGCCCAAGCCGGCGAAATTCGTCCGCGAATTCGCCACGCTCGGGGCCCAGATCGCCGGTGCCGCCGAGGCCTATGCCCGCGCCGTCCGCGACCGCAGCTTCCCCGGCGTCGAAAACACCTACAGCATGAAAAAGGTAAAATAGCTCAATCTGTTGCGGGATATAGGCGGCCCGCCGGGCGGTTTGCCATTGGCGGTTGGCCGGGCTATTTTACGCGGCCTGCAAGGGGGCAGGTGCCGGGCATGAGGCTTAGCGCCCACGCCCATCGAATTCTCTCCGCGGAGTAATGTTTTGACCGATCTCTTTCGCGAAGTCGAAGAAGACCTTCGCCGCGAACAATTCAGCAAGCTTTGGGACAAATACGGCCTTCATCTCATTGCTGTCGCCGCCGGCATTGTATTGATCGCGGCCGCCATTATCGGCTGGCGCGCCTGGTCATATGCGCAAAAGGTTGAGGTTTCGGCACGCTTCGACGAGGTGGCGAGACAGGCCGAACGTGCCGCGCCCGACGAAGCCGCATTGCTGTTCGGCGAATTGGCCGCCGGAACGTCAGGCGGCTATGAAACACTGGCGCGGCTGCGGGAAGCCGCAGCCCTGCTCGAAACCGGCGATCGCGCTGCGGCGCTGGCGGCCTACGAGCGTGTGGCCGCCCAGTCCGGCGCCCCGGCGATCATGCGCGGCATGGCGCGCATCAAGGCGGCTTTCATCCTGGTCGATGAGGCGAGCTATGACGACATGAAGGCGCGCTTGCAGCCCCTGCTGGCGTCGTCCTCGCCCTGGCGCGAGAACGCGCTGGAGCTGCTGGCCTTGTCGGCGGCGAAGGCGGGCGTCTGGCAGGACGTCAACACGAACGCCCAGTCGATCATCGACAATCCGGCAACGCCGCCCGGGCTTCGTGACCGCGCCCATGTGATGCAGGCGCTGGCGGCACCTCATTTGCCGCGCGCCGGCGAAGAGGCAGCCCCCGCGCCGGAAGAAGCAGCGCAGCCGGCGCAACCAGAAGCGGTCGAACCAGGGCCGGACGCTCAGCAAGAGACGGAGTAATCGGAGATGACGGCGGAATTGATGTTGGCCGGCTCGAATGTGCATAGCGTTGGCGCCATGCGCCGCAAAACGCTTCGGTTTGCGCTGCTGGGTCTTGCGATGGCCGGTCTGGCAGGTTGCGATACCGTGGCGGGAGTCTTCTCATCCGACGACGCGACCGTGCTGCCGGGTGAACGCCTTTCGGTGATGGAGCTGGGCGCCATGCTGGAAGTCGATCCGGCGGTAGCCGATACACCGGTATTTCTGCCGTCGGCGCGGGCCAACTCGGACTGGCCGCAGCCGGGCGGATTGCCGGACAACGCGCCGTCTCATCTTGTGGCGCCGGGTTCGCTCGAGCGGATCTGGTCGGTCAATGCGGGTTCCGGCTCTTCGGGCGCCGCCCGGCTGGTGGCCGTTCCCGTCATCGCCGCCGACAAAATCTTCGTGCTCGATGCGCGTGGCAGTGTCCGCGCCTTCGAGCGGCAGTCCGGCAAATCGGTCTGGACCGCCTCGCTGGTTCCGGAAAATGAGAACGCCGCTGAAGCGCGCGGAGGCGGTGTCGCTTTTGACAACGGCAAGCTATTCGTATCCACCGGCTTTGGAAACGTCCACGCGCTTGACGCGGCCAGCGGCGCCGAACTCTGGATGCAGCCGATCGGCGATCCGTTCCGCGCCGCGCCAACGGCAACCGACGGGCGTGTGTTCGCGGTCACCGCCGACAATCAGATGATCTGTCTCTCGCAGGAGAGCGGCGACGTCTTGTGGCGTCACCGCGGCATCGTTGAAAGTGCCGGCATTCTGACCTCGACCAGCCCCGCCGTTTCGGGCGCCGTCGTCATCGCGCCCTATTCCTCGGGCGAACTCGTGGCATTGCGCGTCGAAAATGGAACCCCGGTCTGGACCGATTCGCTGACCCGCACCGGCAACGTCACCTCCTTGAGCGAACTCAATGACATTGCCGGCCGCCCCGTCATCGATCGCGACCGTGTTATTGCCATCAGCCATTCGGGCCGCATGGTGTCGATCGACCTGCGCACCGGCGAGCGCGTCTGGACGCGCGACATCGGCGGCGTGCAGACACCCTGGGTCGCCGGCGAGTATATTTTTCTCGTCACCACGTCGCAGGAACTGCTGGCGATCTCTCGCCGCGACGGCCGCATCCGCTGGATATCGGCCCTGCCGCGCTACAAGAACCCCGAAAAACGCACGGGCAACATCGAATGGAGCGGCCCGATCCTGATCAGCGAACGCCTGTTCCTCGTGTCTTCGGATGGCGCGGCCGTGGTGGTGTCGCCGTTGACAGGTGAAATCGACAACCGTATCTCGCTGTCGGGTGGTTCGCTGATCCCGCCGATCGTCGCCGACGGCACCGTCTATGTCCTGACGAATAGCGCGTCGCTGATCGCTCTGCGTTAATGCCCGCTTCTGTGCGGGCGAAGTCCGGACGGCAGGCGCCGGCCGTGAGAAAGGCTGTTTGACGTGTCATTCACGGTCGCCATAGTTGGTCGGCCCAATGTCGGAAAGTCCACGCTGTTCAACCGGCTGGTGGGCAAGAAGCTCGCATTGGTGGACGACACGCCCGGCGTCACGCGCGACCGGCGTGAAGGCGATGCGCAGCTCGGCGACCTCTCCTTCAAGGTTGTCGACACGGCGGGCCTCGAAGAGGCGACCGACGACAGTCTCGAGGCGCGCATGCGCCGCCAGACCGATCAGGCGATTGCCGAAGCCGATGTCTGCCTGCTGCTGATCGACGCCCGCGCCGGCGTCACGCCGCTCGACAAGCGCTTCGTACAAATTCTGCGCAAGTCGCCGACGCCCGTCATTCTCGCTGCCAACAAATGCGAAGGCGGGGCAGGGCAGGCCGGCCGCATGGAGGCTTACGAACTTGGCCTCGGCGCGCCATTGCCGCTTTCGGCCGAACATGGCGAGGGCCTGAGCGATCTCTACGACGCGCTGGCCGCTTTCGCCGATGGCTTTGCCGAGAACGACGAGGAACAGGCGCTGGAGGATGCGCTGGCCGAGGACGAGGCCGAAGGCTTCGATCCCGACGCCCCCTACGAGCCTGACCTCGAAGCGCCCTTGCGCATCGCCATGGTCGGTCGCCCCAATGTCGGCAAGTCGACATTGGTCAACCATCTCCTCGGCGAAGACCGCATGCTGACCGGGCCGGAAGCCGGCATCACCCGCGACAGCATTGGCATCGAGTGGCTCTGGCGCGGCCGCCGCGTCAAGCTCTGGGACACGGCCGGCATGCGCCGCCGCGCCCGCGTCGTCGCCAAGCTCGAAAAGCTTTCGGTCGCCGACACGCTGCGCGCCATCCGCTTTGCCGAAGTCGTCGTTATTGTTCTCGACGCCTCCCAGCCTTTCGAACGTCAGGATCTGCACATCGCCGATCTGGTCGAACAGGAAGGCCGCGGCCTCCTCATTGCCGTCAACAAATGGGACACGGTGACCGACACGCAGGCCACGCTGCGCATGCTGAAGGAAGAGTTGGAGCGATTGTTGCCGCAAATTCGGGGTGTGCCGATCGTCACGCTCTCGGCGCTGACAGGCCGCGGCGCCGAGAAATTGATGCCCGCGGTCGAGCGCGTACACACCTTCTGGAATGCGCGCGTCTCGACGGCAAAGCTCAACCGCTGGCTTGAGGAGGCGGTCTCCCGCCACCAGCCGCCGGCGGCCAAGGGCCGGCCGGTCAATCTGAAATACATGTCGCAGGTGAAGTCGCGTCCGCCGACCTTCGCGGTCTTTTCAAGCCGTGCCGACGAAGTGCCGACATCCTATCGACGCTACCTGGTCAACGGTCTGCGCGAATCCTTCAATCTTCCCGGCATCCCGATCCGCCTCTTCATGCGCAAGGGCAAGAACCCCTACGCGAAGAAGAAGTAGCGTCGCGTCGGGGCGTCAACCCTTCACCTTCTCATACCGCACGATCTCGCCGTTCTTGGTGTAGTCCGGCATCGACATCTCGATGAACAGCGGCACGAGCTCGGCCGGCTTTGTCAGCGTGGTCGGATCCTCGCCGGGCATCGCCTTCTTGCGCATCGCGGTGCGTGTCGGGCCGGGCGACAGCAGATTGACGCGCACCGGCGTCTTTTCCAGTTCCGCCGCCCAGGTTTTGATCATCGCGTCGAGTGCCGCCTTGGTCACCGAATAGCCGCCCCAATGGGGCTGGCATTTCTGCGCCGCGCCGGAAGTCACAAAAACGGCGCGCCCGGCATCGGAGCGTTTCAGCAGCGGTTCGAACGAACGGATCATCCGGTAATTGGCGGTCACATTGATGGCGAGCGTCTTGTCCCACTCCTTCGGGTCCATATGCGACAGCGGTGTCAGCGTCCCGAGCGATCCGGCATTTCCGATCAGGATGTCGAGCTTGCCCCAGCGCTCGAAGATTGTCGCCCCCAGCCGGTCGATGCCGGCAAGATCGGTCAGATCGAGTGGCACCAGCGTGGCCTTGCCGCCGACTTTTCGAATTTCGTCGTCGACT
>JAUXOE010000224.1 GCA_030682415.1 Parvibaculum sp. | reverse complement strand
CCTTCGACATTTCGAGGTCGATCAGCTCCAGCACGTCCTCGGCTGTCAGCGGTTCGAAATAGAGACGGTCCGAGGTGTCGTAGTCGGTCGACACCGTTTCCGGGTTGCAATTGACCATGATGCTTTCGATGCCGATTTCGTCGAGCGCGAAAGCGGCATGGCAGCAGCAATAGTCGAACTCGATGCCCTGGCCGATGCGGTTCGGGCCGCCGCCCAGAATGATCGCCTTCCTGCGGTCGGTCGGCGCGGCTTCGCAATCGGCCTTGCCGTCGAAATCGGTCTCATAGGTCGAATACATATAAGGCGTCAGGCTTTCGAACTCGGCGGCGCAGGTGTCGATGCGCTTGTAGACGGGCCTCACGCCCATCTCGCGGCGCGCGGCGCGCACCGCTTCTTCTTCCATGCCGCAAAGCTCGGCAAGCCGCGCATCGGCAAAGCCCATCGCCTTCAGCCGCCGCATATCGGCTTTCGTTTTCGGCAATCCGTTCGCGCGCACCTCCGCTTCGGCGTCGATCAATCCCTGCAATTGTTCGAGGAACCACGGATCGTAAGCACAGGCCGCATGGATCTGCTCGTGGCTCATGCCGTGGCGCAGCGCCTGCGCGATCACCAGCAGGCGGTCGGGCGTCGGGCGGCCGAGGGCGGCGCGGATCGCGTTCTTGTCGTCGCCTTCGCCCATGCCGGGCACGACGACCTCGTTGAGGCCGGTTAGCCCCGTCTCCATCGAGCGCAGTGCCTTCTGCAGGCTCTCCTGGAAGGTGCGGCCGATCGCCATCGCCTCGCCGACCGATTTCATCGCCGTGCCGAGCAGCTTTTCGGCGCCGGCGAATTTCTCGAAGGCGAAGCGCGGGATTTTCGTCACCACATAATCGATGGTCGGCTCGAAGCTTGCCGGCGTCACCTTGGTGATGTCGTTCTGCAATTCGTCCAGCGTGTAGCCGACGGCGAGCCTCGCGGCGACTTTCGCAATCGGAAAACCCGTCGCTTTGGAGGCCAGCGCCGATGAGCGCGAGACGCGCGGGTTCATTTCGATGACGACGAGGCGGCCGTCCTTCGGGTTGACCGCGAACTGCACATTGGAGCCGCCGGTCTCGACGCCGATCTCGCGCAGCACAGCGATGCTGGCATTGCGCATGATCTGGTATTCCTTGTCGGTCAGCGTCAGCGCCGGGGCAACGGTGATGCTGTCGCCCGTATGCACGCCCATCGGATCGATATTCTCGATCGAACAGATGATGATGCAGTTGTCCGCCTTGTCGCGGACGACTTCCATCTCGTATTCCTTCCAGCCGAGCACGCTTTCTTCCACCAGCACTTCGCTGACGGGGCTGGCGTCGAGGCCGCTTTCGATGATGTCGGCGAATTCCTGGTGGTTATAGGCGATGCCGCCGCCGGTGCCGCCCATGGTGAAGGAGGGGCGGATGATCGCCGGCAGGCCGACAAGCTCAAGCGCCGCCAGTGCCTCTTCCATATTGTGGGCGACGCGCGAGCGCGGGCTTTCAAGGCCGATGCGGTCCATCGCGTCGCGGAAGAGCTGGCGGTCTTCGGCCATCTCGATCGCCGCGCGCTTGGCGCCGATCATCTCGACGCCGAATTTTTCCAGCACGCCCATATCGGCCAGCGCCAGCGCCGTGTTGAGCGCGGTCTGCCCGCCCATGGTCGGCAGCAGCGCGTCGGGGCGTTCCTTCTCGATGATCTTGGCGACGATCTCGGGCGTGATCGGTTCGATATAGGTCGCGTCGGCCAGTTCCGGATCGGTCATGATCGTGGCGGGGTTCGAGTTGACCAGAATGATCCGGTAGCCCTCGTCTTTCAGCGCCTTGCAGGCCTGTGTGCCCGAATAATCGAACTCGCAGGCCTGACCGATGATGATCGGCCCGGCGCCGATGATCATGATGCTTTTTATGTCGGTACGTTTGGGCATGGATTAACCGCGTGCCTCCTCGATCAGCTTGACGAAGCGGTCGAAGAGATAATGTGAGTCCTGCGGGCCGGGCGAGGCCTCGGGGTGATACTGCACCGAGAAGACGGGCTTGCCTTTCAGGCGGATGCCGCAATTCGAGCCGTCGAACAGCGAGACATGGGTTTCCTCGAGATCGCTTCCGAGGCTTTCGCGCGCCACCGCAAAGCCGTGGTTCATCGAGGTGATCTCGACCTTGCCGGTCGTGTGGTCCTTGACCGGATGGTTGGCGCCGTGATGGCCCTGATGCATCTTTTCGGTCTTGGCGCCGAGCGCCAGCGCCAGCATCTGGTGGCCGAGACAGATGCCGAAAACGGGCTTGCCGCTCGCCACCAGCTTCTTGATTTCCGGCACCGCATATTCGCCGGTCGCGGCCGGGTCGCCCGGGCCGTTCGACAGGAACACGCCGTCCGGCGCCAGTGCCAGAATGTCTTCGGCTTTGGTTTCGGCCGGCACCACCGTCACCTTGCAGCCGGCGCTCGCAAGGCAGCGCAGGATGTTGCGCTTGATGCCGTAATCGATGGCGACGACGTGATGTTTGAGGCCCGTTGCCTGCTTGTGGCCCTCGCCCCAGACCCAGCGCGCCTCGTCCCACTTATATGACTGGCCGCAGGTGACGTCCTTGACCAGATCCATGCCGACAAGCCCCGGCCATTCGCGCGCCTTTGCAAGCAGCGCCGGCACGTCGAAATTGCCGGAAGGGTCATGCGCGATGATGCCGTCGACCGAACCCTTTTCGCGGATGCGCCGGGTCAGTGCGCGGGTATCGATGCCGGAAAGGCCGATGATGCCGCGCACGTTCAGCCACTGATCGAGATGGCTCGCCGCGCGGTAGTTCGAGGGATTGGTGATGTCGGCGCGGATCACCATGCCGCGCACGCCGGACGCCGACGCCATGTTCGACGTTTCGATGTCGTCATCATTGGTGCCGACATTGCCGATATGCGGGAAGGTGAAAGTGATGATCTGTCCGGCATAGGACGGGTCGGTCAGGATTTCCTGATAGCCGGTCATCGCGGTGTTGAAGCAGACCTCGCCGACCGCTTCGCCGGTGGCGCCGATGCCGCGGCCCGAAAGCACTGTCCCGTCCTTCAGCACGAGGAGGGCGGTCGGCTTTTCGGCATCGTTCATGGTCCGGCTCTTTGCTTCGGGCGCCCGCGTGCTCATGTCGACTCCTCCCCGGAACTTTGCGGGCCCTTGGGCGCGCGCCGTTCCGTGGCGGCTTTCGTCGACACCTTCATACTGGCTCTCCAGGGGAGGACGCGCCTGCCTTCGGCTTGCCCGCAAGCGGGCAGGGGGCGGACGCCCCCGGCGACAGACTCGGTTTCCCGTTGAATTTGGCGGACACTAAGGGATCGCCGGATTTCCGTCAAGGCAAGGTGCGCCCGAAAAAACACAATAAAATCAGCATGTTATAAGTCATGCGGCGATGCATCATTGAATTGCGCTGCCGGAGCGATTGGTTTAGCGTGGCGCCGATTCTGACCCCGGCCTTTGTGCTGCGGGCCGCGACCCACGGAGCGACCGGATGAGCGATAGTTTGCGCGACCGCATCAAGGCGGGTCTGACCGAGGCCACCAAGGCCCAGGACAAGCGGCGCATGTCGACGCTCAGGCTGATCCAGGCGGCATTGAAGGACCGCGACATCGCCGGCCGCACCGAGGGGCGCGATGCCGGCGTCGGCGAGGCCGAGATCCTCGAAGTCCTGGCCAAGATGGTCAAGCAGCGCCGCGAATCGGTCGAGACCTATGAGGCCGCCGGCCGCGTCGAACTCGCCCAGCAGGAGCGCGAGGAAATCGGCATCATCGAAGGCTTCATGCCGAAGCAGCTTTCCGACGCCGAGACCGAAGCCGCCGTCGCTGCCGTCATCGCCGAAACGGGTGCGTCCGGCATCAAGGATATGGGCCGCGTCATGGGCGAGCTGAAGAAGCGCCATGCCGGGCAGATGGATTTCGGCAAGGCCGGCGCCATTGTGAAGGTGAAGCTGGCCTGAAGGCGGGCTCTTATTCCTTCGTC
This sequence comes from Parvibaculum sp., assembly GCA_030682415.1. GTDB lineage: Bacteria > Pseudomonadota > Alphaproteobacteria > Parvibaculales > Parvibaculaceae > Parvibaculum. The sequence continues at coordinate 4,442 of JAUXOE010000224.1, read as the reverse complement.
TTCTTTTTCGCTTTGGCCTTCGCCTTTTGCGCTTTCATGAAGCTGCGCAGCACTTCGTTGATCCGCGTCTGGTAGCGCGGCCCTGTTTCGCGGAAGAACCCCAGCACATCCTCGTCGAGCCGGATGCTGACCGGCTGCTTTTTCGGAATGACGAGTTCCCATTCTCCTTCATCGAGCGGGAAGTTGGAATCGGGGTCGGAAGCAATCGCGGCTTCGAGCTCTTCATCCGTCATGTTTCGCACGCGCTCCCAGTCGGTCTCTCCGGGACCGAGCTTTTCAATCTCCTCGCGCGTATAGCGAACGATACGCTCTTCTTTCTTCCGGCCGTGCGCGTCTTGCCGAGATGATGCGGCAGACGCCTTCTTCGCGCTCTGTGTAGACGATCGAGATTTCGACATCGTTCAATACTCCGACAACGAGGAAGCGCATCTCCCCGTTCTGGTCCGATCTCCGTCGGCAAAGCCGTTTCTCAAACAAGTCCGGGACTTGTCGAAAGTCGATCCCGTGCTTGGCAATATTGATTTGCCGTTTGTCTTCGTCCCACTCGAATGAGGCGAATGGAGAGTCGAATGCTTCATATGCCGGCGCATCTTCCATGAATTGACTCTATCGAAAATCCATCGAAATCGCGGTGGTCCGGCATGACCGCGATCAAGTTACATTTGTATATACAAATGTAACTCTTTGCAAGCCCCCCGCCGCAGCCTTACGAAAAGCTGTACCATGTACAAGCGCGCTCCAAACCGTCAGGCATCCGACCCCCATGTCCTTCCCGAAGTCCTTCCTCGATGAACTGAAGGGGCGCATCCGCGTCTCGGAGGTCGTTGGGCGCAAGGTCAAGCTGACGCGGCGCGGGCGGGAATTCGTCGGGCTGTCGCCTTTCACCAACGAAAAGAACCCGAGCTTCACCGTCAATGACGACAAGCAGTTCTATCACTGCTTCTCGTCGGGCGAGCATGGCGACGTCATCAGCTTTCTCGAAAAGACCGAAAACCTTTCCTTCCTCGAAGCGGTCGAGCGGCTGGCCGCCGAGGCCGGCATGGAAATGCCGCAGCGCGACGCCCATGAGGCGCAGCGCGAGAAGGAAGCCGCCAGTCTCATCGACGTGATGGAAATGGCGGCGCAATTCTTTCGCCAGAAATTGCAGGAGGGCGCCGGCGCCGAGGCGCGGGCCTATCTCGAACGCCGCGGCATGAAGGGCAAGACGCTGGAGGATTTCGGCGTCGGCTATGCGCCGGGCGACGACCGGGCCGAGCGCACGGCGCTGATGCGCTACCTGAAATCGCGCGACGTGACGCTCGAACAGATGGCCGAAGCGGGTCTCATCATTTCCGGTCCCGACATTGCCGAACCTTACGACCGTTTCCGCAATCGCGTGATCTTTCCGATCGCCGATGCGCGCGGCCGCGTCATCGCCTTTGGCGGCCGGGCGCTCGCGGCCGATGCCAAGGCCAAATATCTCAACTCGCCCGACACGCCGCTCTTTCACAAGGGCCGCGTGCTCTACAATCTGCACCGCGCGCGCAAGGCCGCGCATGACGCCGGCACGGTCGTCGCCGTCGAGGGCTATATGGATGTCGTCGGTCTCGCCCAGGGCGGCATCGATCATGCGGTGGCGCCGCTCGGCACGGCCTTGACCGAAGACCAGATCGCGCTGCTGTGGCGCATGGCGCCGGAGCCGATCCTCTGCTTCGACGGCGACAAGGCGGGGTTGCGCGCCGCCTTCCGCGCGGTCGAGCGTGTGCTGCCGCTGTTGAAGCCCGGCCATTCGCTCCGCTTCGCGCTGCTGCCGGAAGGCAAGGACCCCGACGATCTGGTGCGCGAGGAAGGCTCGGCGGCGATGCGCGCGGTGCTTGATGCCGCGCGCCCGCTGGCCGAAATGCTTTGGGAAAAGGAAGTCGCCGCCGGCACCTGGGACACGCCCGAGCGCCGCGCCGCGCTCGATATGCGGATCGAGGCCGTCATCGGCATGATCGGCGACCCGAAAGTGCGCGGCCATTATGCCGAGGATTTGCGCGGTCGCGTGGCGCGGATGTTCGGCCGCGGCGAGCGCCGCGCCGGCGGGCAGGGCGGCCCGGCGCGCAACAACCGTCCCTTCGGCCCGGGCAATGCCGGCGGCAACCGGCCATGGCGCGGCCGCCAGGGATTCGGCCCGGGCAGCGGCTATGTGCCCCCGATCACGCCCGAATTGCGCCGTTCGGCCATCGCCAGCGGCCTTGCAGGCGGTCAGGGCCGGGAGGGTCTGCTGGTCCTCACGGTGCTTAACCACCCGGAACTCCTTGAGAATTACGTCGAGGAATTCTCAAGTGTCGAGATCCGGGTCCCGGCGCTTGACAGATTACGCAATGAAATCATAGATATAGCCGCCCTTCATGCGCCTCTTGAAAGGGAGGCGCTCAAGGACCACTTGCTGAGCAGGGATTTGGCGGAAATTGCACGACGTCTTGAGGCCGGTACGGCCTATGTCGGCGACCGTCATGCTTGGCCCGATGCGCCGCCCGACGAGGCGGAGGCGGGCTTCCTGCACACATTGGCGCGGCACCGGCGCGCGATCGTGCTGGAGGCCGAATTGAAGGCCGCCGAGCGAGTGCTTGCCGAGGAGATGACGGAAGAGAACTACGCCCGGTTCCGGGCCATTCAGGAGCAGCTTGAGCGCTCCGAACTGGCCGACGGGCTCGGGTGAGACTTCGGAACTGGACTTTAAGGGGATCGGGTCAACCAGCGGGAATTTCGAGGGCGGTGCGCCGGCGCGGTGATGGTTTGCAAAGCCATCCGGGGAAACGCGGGAGCACAAGGGATCAGGCGAGCGCGAGGGAAGTGTAGCGGCCGGGCGGCGTCCGGCGGCGTGCCTTCTTTTACACGTTCGGTTCCCGTTCGGTACTCGCCCCGAGGGTTTCCACGGCCTATATCGGATACATGCGCGGCCTCGCGGCGGCGCCAAGGCGGAGACGGACTGAATGGCGAAGACAGCGGAACAGGCAGAAGCACCGGAAGTGGCCCAAGAGGCGCCGCAGGACGGTCCGCTTCTCGACATGTCCGATGCGGCGGTCAAGAAGATGATCAAGGCCGCCAAGTCTCGCGGTTTTGTCACCTATGACGAGCTCAACAAGGTTCTGCCGTCCGAAGAATTCTCCTCCGAACAGATCGAAGACACGCTGTCGATGCTCTCCGAAATGGGCATCAACGTGGTCGAGAACGACGAAGTCGAAGAGCAGGCCGAAGGCGACGGCGAGGCCGAAGCGGACGGCGAATCCGACGACGAAGACCGCCCCGCCGGCAAGGCGGTCGCCACCACGACCACCACTTCGACCGCGCTCGACCGCACCGACGATCCGGTGCGCATGTATCTGCGCGAAATGGGTTCGGTTGAGCTCCTGTCGCGCGAAGGCGAAATCGCCATCGCCAAACGCATCGAGGCCGGCCGCGAAACCATGATCGCGGGTCTCTGCGAAAGCCCGCTGACCTTCCAGGCCATCATCATCTGGCGCGACGAGTTGAACGAGGGAAAGATTCTCCTTCGCGACATCATCGATCTCGACGCCACCTTTGCCGGTCCCGACGCCAAGAAGGTCGATCACAGCCAGGCGGCACTCGCCGGCGAGGCGCCGCCGCGCATCGAACCTGTAGAAGAGGAAGTCGATGAAGACGGCGAGGACGACAATTCGATGTCGCTTGCCGCCATGGAAGCCGAGCTGAAGCCGAAAGTGCTCGAGACCTTCGACAAGATCGCCGCCGACTACAAGAAGCTCCGCAAGCTGCAGGATCAGAAGGTCGAGCTGGCGCTGAAGGGCGAGGATTTCGGCGGCGCGTCCGACAAGAAATACCAGAAGCTGACGTCGGACCTCATCGACGAAGTCAAAAGCCTGTCGCTCAACAACAACCGCATCGAAAGCCTTGTCGAACAGCTCTATGCGATCAACAAGCGCCTGATGGGTCTCGAAGGCCGGATGCTGCGCCTCGCCGAAAGCCACGGCATCCCGCGCGAGGAATTCCTGAAACAGTATTTCGGCAACGAAATCGATCCCAACTGGATCCGCCGCGTCAGCCGCCGCAAGGGCAAGGGCTGGGCGGGCTTCACCAAGGACGAACGCGACCAGGTGAAGAATCTGCGTCTGGAAATCCAGACACTGGCCTCCGAAACCGGTCTCGACATCCAGGAATATCGCCGCTTCGTTTCCGGCGTGCAGTAGGTCGAGCGCGAGGCGCGCATCGCCAAGAAGGAAATGGTCGAAGCGAACCTCCGCCTCGTCATCTCCATCGCCAAGAAATACACCAATCGCGGCTTGCAGTTCCTCGACCTGATCCAGGAAGGCAATATCGGGTTGATGAAGGCGGTCGACAAATTCGAATACCGCCGTGGCTACAAGTTCTCGACTTACGCCACCTGGTGGATTCGCCAGGCCATCACGCGAAGTATTGCCGACCAGGCCCGCACCATTCGC
>JAUXOE010000223.1 GCA_030682415.1 Parvibaculum sp. | reverse complement strand
CTGCTGGTCACCGGGCCGAGTTACACGAATGTCAACGACTTCCGGGTCATACTGGTCGACAATGCCCCGCCCGAAGAGGAAAGCCCGTCTTGATTCGCCGCCGCAACGTCAAAATCATCGCCACGCTCGGCCCGGCCTCCGACACGCCGGAGATGATCCGCGCGCTCTCCGACGCGGGCGCCGACGTGTTTCGCCTCAATATGAGTCATCTCGACCATCCGGGCCTGCGCCGCGTCCATGCGGCCGTGCGCGAAGTCGAAGCCGATATCGGCCGGCCGATCGGCATTCTGGTCGACCTGCAGGGACCGAAGCTCAGGATTGCCGAAATGGCGGGCGGCGGCGCCGCGCTGAAGCCGGGCGACCGCTTCCGTCTCGACATGGACACCACGCCCGGCACCCGGACACGCGCGCCACTGCCGCATCCCGAAATTTTCGCGGCGCTTGCCGACGGACAGATGCTGCTGCTCGATGACGGCCGCATCCGGCTGCGCGTCGTCGCCCGCGGCGACGATTTCGCCGACACCGAGGTTCTGGTGGGCGGCACGCTGACCAGCCGCAAGGGCATCAGCCTTCCCGACACGCTGCTGCCGGTGAAGGCGATGACCGAAAAGGACCGCCGCGACTTCGACGCCGCGCTCGATCTCGGCGTCGACTGGGTGGCGCTCTCCTTCGTCCAGCGCGCCGACGACGTGGCCGAGGCCCGCAAGATCGCGCGCGGCCGCGCCGCCGTGCTGGCGAAAATTGAAAAGCCGCAGGCGCTGGAGCACCTGAACGAAATCATCGACATCGCCGACGCGATCATGGTGGCGCGCGGCGATCTAGGCGTCGAATTGCCGCTCGAACAGGTGCCGGGTTGGCAGAAGCGGCTGATCCGCGCCGCACGCCGCGCCGGCAAACCCGTGGTCGTCGCAACGCAGATGCTGGAATCGATGATTTCCGCACCGGTGCCGACCCGCGCCGAGGTTTCCGACGTCGCCACTGCCGTCTTCGAGGGCGCCGATGCGATCATGCTGTCGGCGGAATCGGCGGCCGGGCAGTATCCGGTCGAGGCGGTGCGCATGATGAGCCGTGTCGCGCAATCGGTGGAGGCCGACCCGACCTATCCCGGCATCATCTATGCCCAGCGCAACGAACCCGAGGCGACCGGCGCCGACGCGATCAGCGCCGCCGCCCATTCGGTCGCCGATACGTTGAAGGCCGCCGCCATCGTCTGCTGGACCAATTCGGGCTCGACGGGCCTGCGCGCCGCGCGCGAACGGCCGCTGCTGCCGATCATCGTGCTGACGCCGGTCACCGCGACGGCGCGCCGGCTGGCATTGGTCTGGGGCCTGCATTGCGTGGTCACCGAGGATGCCCGCGATCTGGAAGATCTCTCGGATCGCGCCGGCCGCATCGCCTTCAGCGAGGGCTTCGCCCAGCCCGGCCAGCGCATTGTGGTCACCGCGGGTGTGCCGCTCGGCACGCCGGGGGCAACCAACATGCTGCGCGTTTCCTATGTCGGCCGTCAGCGCGCCGATTGAAGGCTCACGCGCGTCTCCCGCTCGACACGACCATCTTCGTAAATCGTAACCATACCGTCGAACGGCGCCTCGCCGCGCGCCAGTCGCAGCACCGCATCCACCACGATCTCGCGCCGCGAATGATGCGGCATGTGGCCCGCGCCCTTCAGCTTGATGAGTTCGGAACCCGCGACCGTGTTGTGAAACGCATAGGAATGAATTTTCGGCGACACCGTGTAGTCGGCATTGCCGGTGACGACAATGGCCGGCACGGAGATCTCCGCGTAGCGCAGGCTCTGTACCGCCAGATGCGCCTTCAACCCCGCCGTGTCGGCGCTGTTGGCGCGAAAATGCGACGGCCGGAACAGCAGCGGCAAACCGATCGTCTCGGCATAGTTTGCCGGCGCCGGATCGGGGTGGAAATTGCCCTTGACGCCGGCCGGCCCCAGCAGCGCCCCGCCCGGCACAGTCAGCGTACGGAGGAAAGCGTCGCCGACAAGCGGCGTGCCGACGATTCGGTGATACCAGGCGATCTCGCCAGGCCAGGGATAGAGCGCGCCGGAAAGAAGCAGCACGCCCGAAATCTCGTCGGGATAGTGTCGTGCCCAGGCCGCCGCAACCGCGGCGCCCCAGCTGTGCCCCAGCACGACGGGCCGCTCGACGCCGAGCTGTCGCATCGCCTCGCGAATGACGCGCGCCTGCGCGACCGGATCGGAAATTCCGGGATGCGGGCCCCGCGTGCTCCAGCCATGTCCCGGCCGGTCGACGGCGATGACGCGCGTGTGGCGTTCGAGCGCCGGTACGAGGCTCGCCATCATGTCGCGCAGATTGCCGCTGGCGCCGTGAATGAGAACGACGGGCGCGACGCCCGGACGCTCCGAACCGCGATCGACATAATGAAGCCGCACTGGCGCGAATTCGGCGCCGGTTTCGACGAAACCGCCTTCCGGCGGAAAGGCACGCGCCGCACGCACGGCAACGACCGCCGACCAGATTGCGAGACCGGCAAGAAAGGCCGCGAGGAGAAGAAAAAGGACCATCGTCAGATGCCGCGCCCTTCGACCTCGATCTCGAGCGGGCCGATGCGCTCGGTGATGTTCGTCAACCATGGATTGAGTGCCAGGGCGCGGCGAAAGGCGTCAAGCGCGCCCTTCTTGTCGCCGAGTTCTTCCAGAATGACGCCGAGACCCGCCATCGCCTGGTAGTGGCGCGGCTCCAGACGCAGCACCTGCTCGATGTCCTGCAACGCCTCGGCGTAATTCTCGCGGATATAGTGCACGGCCGCGCGTTTGTCCCAGCCTTCGGCGAAACCCGGCGCCAGCGTCACCACCTCGTCGAAATAGAAATAGGCGCGGTCGTAATCTTCCTCGCGCAGCGCATCGAAACCGCGCGCCATCAGAAGGTCGATGCCGGGACTTCCGGAATCGAGCCAGATCTCGCGGATCGCTTCCTCGAAAGCGCGGCTCTCGGTCGCGTTTTTCGCCGATGCCAGCCGCTCAAAGAGCATATCGAGCGCCGCCGCGCGGCTGTCCGGCGCATCGGCGCTTTCGCCATCGGCGTCCGGAAGGTCGTAGGTTTGCATCCCCGTTTCGGCGCGCGCGCCGGTGGCCGCGAGAAGCGTGGCGGTGAGCAGAGCGGCAAGTGGACAAAGCCTCATGGCGCCGGTCTCAACTGTTGATATCGGTCCGGACGCAGCCGTCGAACGCGGTGATGAAGTCGGCCCCGAAAACCATCGACGGCGTCTGGTAGCCAGGCATCGCCTCCCCGGCCAGCACCCGGCGCACGATTTCGAGGCCGGTCATGGCGGTCAGTGAGTAGCCCTCCGGCGTTCTCAGGCGCGACACCGCCTTTTCGCCGGCCGCATCGACCGCTTCGCCGTAGAGAACTGAATAGCCTTCCTGGCGTTGCGCGTCGGTCGGCCCTTCAGGCATTTTCTCGATGCGCTTTTTCAAGGCGCGTTGCGCCGGTCCGAGACTCATGATCCAGCGCATGAGGCCGCCCATGCCGGCCATCTGTTCGAGTTGCGGGCTGCTTTCGAAATAAACGGTGATGTCGGGAATATGCGTCGAATGCCAGGCCGTGGCGACGTCGCCCCAGCCGATCGCAACCGCGGTCTTCGCGCCGCCGCCGAAATCGATTTCGCGGCGCGGCGGCTTGCGCAAGGCGATGATGTGGCTCTCGCGCCGCACGCGCGTGCCCTTGCCAATGCTCTCGACGCCGGTTTTCGCCGTGCCATGCGACATCTGGCCGAGACCCGAAATGCCGAGCGTCAGATCGGTCGCGTCGGGCAGACGCCGCTTCATGTGAGCGGCCAGACAATCGCTCGGCACCACATCGAAGCCGACGCCCGGCATCAACATGATTTTGGCGTCTTTCGCTTCGGCGTCGCGCGCGGCGCAGGCCTCGAAGACGTCGATCTCGCCGGTGATGTCGAGATAATGCGTGCCGGTGCGAATGCAGGCATCGACCATCGGCCGCGAGGTCTGCGAAAAGGGTCCGGCAATGTGGAGCACCACATCGACCTGCGCCAGGCCGGCATCGAGCGTCGCCTCGTCGTCGAGGGCGATAGCCTGATATTCGAAACCGTGCTGCGCGGCGATCGATTTCAGGCGCGCTTCGTTGCGTCCCGCCAGCAGCGGCTTCATGCCCAGCGCCTTGGCCGTCCGTGCGACGAGCTTGCCCGTATAGCCCGTGGCGCCGTAGATCATAAACCGGTCGCTCATGCCGCCTGCCTCCGCGTGGCCGTGTCCGTCCCTACACTATAGCGCACTGCCCGGTCCCGAAACCCGGCAGACGGGGTCATGGCGGAGAAAGAAGGCCCAGCTGCCGCAATTCGCCACCCAGGCCCTCGGCATGCGCAAAACGATGCACGGCAAAGCCGAGCGCCGCCGCCGTCGCCACATTCGCCTGTGAATCGTCGATAAAGAGCGTCCGCGCCGGATCGAGCCCGGTTCGGGCGATCAGGATCGCGTAGATCCGCGGGTCGGGTTTGATGATGCCTTCGTCGCCGGATACGACCGTTTCCTCCAGCAATTCAAGCTCCGGGTAAAGCCCCGCAAGCACCGGCAGGAAGTCGGCGGGCATGTTGGTGAGCCCGTGAACGGCGTGGCCGGCCGCCTTCAGCCCGCGCAGCAGCGCCTCCGTGCCCGGCACACGGGCCGGCGTCATCTCGCGGTAACGCGTCCCCCAGAGATCGATCAGCGCGGCATGATCGGGGTGAACCGCCTTCAGCCGCGCCGCATTCTCGGCAAACGACACCCCCCGGTCATGCTCGACATGCCAGTCCATCGTGCAGACATGGGCCAGGAAATGCTCCATCTCCGCTTCGTCGGTGAAGACCGAACGATAGAGATGGCGGGGGTCCCACCGGATCAGCACATTGCCGATATCGAATACGATGGTGTCGATCCGGGTCACCGGCGCGTCTCAACGAAAAAGGCCGCGCTGATGAAGCGCGGCCTTTGGATTTCATCGCCGAAGCGCATGAGCCGAACTCAGCCCTGGCGCGCCTTGAAGCGGCGGTTGGTCTTGTTGATGATGTAGACGCGGCCCTTGCGGCGCACCAGACGATTGTCGCGGTGCCGGCCACGGAGCGACCTCAGGGAATTGCGGACTTTCATGGTTCTACCTCGGACCGGGCCCTCCGGCGGGCGACGATCGCCGCCCCGCCTCCGGCCCGATGCCGGAAAATGCCCTTAAGTTGGCGCGGAACCTAAGGGGCGGAACCCCGCCTGTCAACCGGCGAGACCCCGCCAAACCGTCCCCTTCCGGCCCGTTTTTTCACCCCCTTTCCGGGGCGTCCAAATCGGGCTAGACCTTGCCCCGGCCCAAACTTGGCGCAGGCGTCATTTTTGGCCGGATTCCCCCGTTTGACGGACAGTTCGATGGCGTATGACAAACCGGAAGAGAAACCCGACTATCTGAAGGAACCGGCCACGCGGACGATCCCCGATGAGGACGTGATCCGCCACCGCCCGCAATGGTTCAACGCGGCGCTGGCCCATGCGCCCGAAAGCCGCCACCTGACGGTGGACGGCACCGATATTCATTATCTGCGCTGGGGAGCAAGGAACCGGGACGACGACCCGACGCGGCCGGGCATCCTCTTCGTCCATGGCAACGGTGCTCACGCATACTGGTTCGCCTTCATCGCACCGCTGCTCGCCGAGCACTACAACGTCGCCTCGATCGACCTCGGCGGCATGGGCGACAGCGACTGGCGCCTTGCCTATTCGCGCGACAGCTTCGCCCGCGAGATCGGCGAGGTGGCGCTCGCCGCCGGCCTCGGCCCGAAGCCCGTCATTGTCGGCCATTCCTTCGGCGGCTTCGTCTCGCTGATCGCGGCCAAACACTATGGCGACAGGCTTGGCGGGTTGATCCTTTGCGACTTCACGGTGCGGCCGCCCGAGGAAGTCCGCGAATGGTTCCTCGACGGCCCGGAACGCAAACCGACCCGCATCTACCCTGACCTCGAAACCGCCAAGGCGCGCTTCCGCCTCGCCCCGCTGCAGCCCTGCGCCAACGGCTTCATCCTCGACTACATCGGCGCTTTGAGCCTGCGCGAAGTGACCAAGGGCGAGACGCGCGGCAAGCGCATTTTCGAGGAAACGGGCTGGACCTGGAAATTCGATCATTCGATCTTCGACGGGTTGCGCATGGGCAGCGACCATGCCGACATCTATGCCAACCTCGCCTGCCGCGGCGCGACGATGTTCGGCATCGAAAGCAAGGACTACGAGCCCGCAAGCCTGGACTTCCTGCGCCGCCTTGCGCCGGAGAAGCCCGTCTTCACCATCCCCGGCGCCCAGCATCACATCATGCTCGACCAGCCGCACGCCTTCGCCGCCGCCGTGGCCGCGCTGATGGCCCAATGGCGCGCCGAAGGCGCGCTTGAGTAAACAAGATGGGACGCGCCGAAGGCGCGTTCGAATAAATAAAGTCGGGACGCCGCGAGGGGCTCCAAGCTAGGCTCATTCGATGGGACAGGGACTTTCGCTCACCGTGACGCTGATCGTGCTGGCACTGAGCCTTGCCGGCGCGGGCGGGCTTGTCTGGCTCGAGAAACGGCCTGTCGAGCCCGGCCGGTTGCGCCTGTTTCCCACCACACCGCTGATTTTCATCACGCTGCTTGTCGCGGTGGTGATGATTGTGCATCTGCTGACGCTGATGGGGGCTGAAACCGGCGGCGGGCGGCGGCCTTTCTGACCGCGGACCGGCCGACACACGCAAAGGTGTTCGATTGGTTTACCGTTATTTCGCGCTCGTGATCCTGCTGACAGTGCCGCTCTGGATCGCCGGTCACTTCATCGACACCGCGCCGCATCTGCCGATCGCCCTGCCCGTGAGCGCCTTGATGGCCTTCCTGCCGGCGGCGCTGGCCTTGATATTCGTCTGGCGCGAAGGCGGCGCGAGCGAGGCAAAGCGCCTCTTCGCCCGCTCTTTCGACTGGCACCGAACCACCAACAAAGTCTGGTATCTGCCCGCGATCCTCTTCATGCCGGCGACACTCGCAATCGGCTATGCCGTCCAGAAATCGGTGGGCGTCGAACTTCCCGCGCCCCGCATCGAGTTTCTGGTGATCCCGATCTTTTTCGTGATGTTCTTCGTCGCCGGACTCGGTGAGGAAATCGGCTGGCAGGGCTACGCCTATGACCGCATGAAGGGAAGCGCGCTACAGGCCGCGCTCGTTATCGGCACGGTCTGGATGGTCTGGCACATCATTCCGTTCTTCCAGACCGGGCGCAGCACCGAATGGGTCGTCTGGCATTGCGGCGTCACGATATTGCTGCGGATCGTGACGGTCTGGCTCTACGTCAATGGCGGACGCAGCGTTTTCATCGCCGCGCTTTTCCATGCCATGTGCAACGTCGCCTTCTTCCTCTACCCGGTCTACGGATCGCACTACGATCCTGTCTCGACCTTCGTCATTCTCGGCATCTCTGTCGTCGCCATCGTCTGGCTTTGGGGCCCGCAAACGCTGGCGCGGTTCCGCTTTGCAAAGAGTTAATGCAGCCCGATCTCTTCGTCTTCCTCGTCGAAACCGCCATCGGTTTCGCGCAGGTTTTTCAGCACCGGATGGAAGATGGCGAACAGCAGCACCAACGCCGACAGCGCCATGCCGAGCATGAACGGCGCCGAATGCAGCATATAGAAAAGCGGAATGCCGATGGCCGGATTGAGGATGTGGCCGGTCGCCGCCGTCGAGCCGATAAGGCCGGCCACCGCGCCCTGATCCTTCAGCGAAACGGAAAGCGAGGCGCCCGCCGAAAGTCCGGCGCGCAGGAAGCCGAAACCGAGCCCCGCCAGCGCCAGCGCCGAGACCAGCACGCCGTAGGAACCGCCGAACACCAGCATGCCGAAGGAGAGGATCATCGTCACCGCCCCCCAGCGCAGCAGGAACGGTACCGACAGATCGAAACGCTGGATGAGGCCGAGTTGCGCCACCAGCGTCGCCATCGCCATCGCCATCATGCCGACCGAGACGAGCTGCGTCGCCGCCGAGCCGCCCATGTCGAGCTCGGCCATCAGGTAGAAGGCGAAAAGCTGCATCATGATCGACTGCATGAGGCTGAGCACAACGCCGGTGACCAGCCAGGGCCGGACATTCGGCGCCGACCATTTGAGCTCGGCGCGCTTTTCCTGCTTTTCGCCCAGCATCTTTTTCGGCGCCGTGCGCTCGGGCAGCAAGATCCAGATCGCGATGCCGCTGATGAAGGCAAGCGCCCCGACGGCGAAGAAAGGTGCCAGAATATGGATTTCGGCAAAGGCCGCCGCGACGCCCGGCCCCACCACGGTGCCGAGGCCGAAGGCGGCGCCGATCTGCGCAATCGACCCGGCGCGCTCGGCCCGCGTCGTGCGGTCGGCCACATAGGCCTGCGAGGCCGGCATCGCGCCCGAACCGAAAATGCCGAATATCGCCCGGGCGCCCATGACCAGCGGAAACATCAGCGCCATCGAAATCCAGCCGCCATAACCCGCCAGCAGCACGACGCCAACCAGCGACGTCGACAGCGCAAAGCCGAAAACACCGATCAGGATGACGGGCTTGCGGCCCATGAAATCGCTGCGCTTGCCCCAGAAGGTGCTGGTGAGAATCCACAAGAACGCCGACAGCGAGAAGATCATCGTCGTCTCGAACTCGCTCATGCCGAGATCGGCGGCGATCGGCGGCAGGACCGCAAACACCAGCGTCTGCCCCATGCCGACCGACAACAGGCAGACAAAGAGAATGCCGAAAGCGCGCTGGCGCTCTTTCGGCGTCGTCTTGCGGTCGGCGGGGGGCGGCATGCCGTCATCGGACATCGGGAGGGCCTTCCGGAGAAACACGCACCACCGGGGCGCGGGGCGCGCGGCACTTCCTTTACGTCAATCCCGCGCCGCCGCCAATGCCTGCCCCCGATTTTTGCCCGGAGAATTTGACAGGCCTGCGCCGCCCGGCGCCTACTTCGCGCAACAGACATTGAAGAACACCGGGAGAAACGGAATGGAACTGGGATTCAGCGCAAAGGATCTGGCCTTCAGGGAGGAGGTCAGGCGCTTTCTGGACGAAAAGCTGACGCCGGAACTGCGCGAAACCGGCAAGCTGATGACCAGCGTCTATGCCGATTACGAAACCACGATGGCCTGGCACAAGGCGCTCTACGAAAAAGGCTGGGTCGCGCCGGCCTGGCCGGTCGAATATGGCGGCTGCGACTGGTCGGTGACGCAGCACTATATTTTTTCGAGCGAGTTGTCGGCCGCCGGCGCGCCGTCGCTGTCGCCGATGGGTCTCGGCATGTGCGGCCCGGTGCTGATCGGCTACGGCACACCCGAGCAGAAGGCGCATTACCTGCCGCGCATCCTTAACGGCGCCGATTTCTGGTGTCAGGGCTATTCGGAACCGGGCTCGGGCTCCGACCTTGCCAGCCTGCAGATGAGCGCGGTCGAGGACGGCGACGACTTCATCTGCAACGGCCAGAAAATCTGGACGACGCATGCCAACTACGCCAACCGCATTTTCAATCTGGTGCGCACCTCGAAGGAAGACATCCCCCAGCGCGGCATCACCTTCATCCTGATCGACATGGACACGCCCGGCGTCAAGGTCGAGCCGCTGGTGATGCTCTCGGGCGAGCACATTCAGAACCAGATTTTCTTCACCGATGTGCGCGTGCCGAAAAAGAATGTCGTCGGCAAGGTCGGCGACGGCTGGACGGTCGCGAAATATCTGATGCAGTTCGAACGCGGCGGGCACGCCTATGCGCCGGGCCTGCACAACCGGTTGGCGCGGATCGCCCGCATGGCCGAACAGGAGCGTGGCGGCGGCGGCGCGCGGTTGATCGACGATGCGGATTTCGCGGCGAAACTTGCCGCCGCCGCGGTCGAGATCACCGCACTTGAATTCACCGAGCACCGCATCATGTCGGCGCTGAGCCATGGGCAAGCGCCGGGCGCTGAATCGTCGCTGCTGAAAACGCGCGGCACCGAAGTGAGCCAGCACCTGACCGAACTGGCGCTCGAAGCCGTCGCGCATTACGCGCTGCCCTTCCAGCCGCATGCGACGCGGCCGGGCGGCCCGGTGCCCGGCGTTTCGAAACCGACAGGCAACGAGCAGCCCGTCGGTCCCGATTATTCATGGTCGGTAACACCGAAATATCTCAACGACCGCGCCGGTTCGATCTATGCCGGCACCAACGAGATCCAGCGCAACATCATGGCCAAGGCGGTGCTGGGACTCTGACCGCCGCGTCTAGAACCTGAACGTCGTTCTCAGCGCCGTGCCATAGAAGTCCGAGTTTTCGAACTCGAGACGCGACGGCCCCACACCGTCGCGCGAGATCGACGGCGTGTTGCCGATCCCGCCATAGAACAGGTCGACATCGAAACGGATCGGCGCCTGCGCGCCGACCGTCACGCCGGCATTGGCCGTATAGCTGAACGTCGTGTCGTTGTTCTTGACGCGCATCGTCTGACTGCCGAAGCCTGTGAAATCGAGACTGTCGCTGCCTTTTGCGCGGTTGAAATCGGCTTGTCCCGTCAGGCCGGCACGCAGCATGACCGGCGAACCCGCGATCGGTTTCATCACCTGCCCGCCCAGGATCACGCCATACGAATTGTTGCGCAGACTGGTGTCGTACTGAAAGTTGACACCGAAGCCGGGGACGGCGCCGCCGAAATTCTGCTCGAACCGGATGCGGTTATAGGTGAGCCCGAAATGGGGCGTGAAGCCGAGACCGCTGAATACGCCCGGACCGTCATCATCGTCGTCGTCGTCGCACCAGAAGTCGGTCGAGAATTTGCCGGTAAACGATGTCTGCGAGTAGTCGAGCCTGTAGTCGGACGTCGTCACGGCATTGACGCCGGGCGCACCGGGCGCCAGCGCAAAGCCCGCGCCGAACGGTCCGTCGCCGGTGCCGGGAATGAGCAGGAACGTGCCCGGTCCGGGATCGAAACCGCCGCGCGGTCCCGAGACATCGACCTCGTTGCGCGCGATATTGAGGTTGAAGCGCAGCCGCTGGCCGCCGAATGTGCCGAAGCCGAAGCTGCCGCCGACGCCGCCCCCGATGCTGCTCTCGTCGTCCTGCAGACGGTAGCCATTGTCGAGATTGATGACGCCGCCAAACTCGGTGCCGAGATATTTGTATTTTGGCAGGCCGATCCGCGCCGCGGCGAGATAGGCATGGGCGCTGGCGTCGTTGGGGGGTTCATAGGCGCCGCGCTGCGCCCAGCGTTGCGCGCGCCTCCTCTCATAGGCGCTTGCCGGCGTTTCCTGACCCGTCGCACTGTCCGGGTAGTCCGTACGCGGAGAAACTTCGCTGGCCGGGGTGGCCGGCAGGTCGCCCAGCGCATCCTCGATCACATTTCCCTCTTCGTCGAAAGTGGGCGCATTGACCGAAGCCATGCCGCCGCCTTCCTGGGCGGGCTGGTTGTTGGCCGAGATCGACGTCCCGGTCCAGTTGCCCGAACCGCCCGTTATCACCTTCTTCCCGTAGTTATCGTCGAAGATCGAACAACCCGGCAGGGCCAGCAGCACGACCGCCAGAATCGGCAGAAAAGACAGCCGCAACAGGCTGTTACGCGGCAAATCGGTCCCGTTCATTTCACCCCTCCATCGTCGCGCGCCCGGCCCGCCGGGCATCGTTCGGTCAAGGTTTGGCGAATGCCGGATTCCAAAAATCATCAAAACTGGTGATGCCGGGGCCGTTTTCCCGGCATACTGAGGACGAGGCCGCCGAACAGGCGTTTGACGATCCACAGGTCAGGGGTTCGCGCAAATGACGACACGGGTTCTCGATTCCGATGCTTCATTGGCCGCGCCGCGGCGCATCGTGCCCGGCCTGAGCTGGCGCGGGCGGATATTCAATCTTCTTTTCGGTCTGGCCGGGCGCATCTTCGCGCCGTCGCAACCGCCGGCCGTTGCCGATTTCGATTTCGAAACGGCGCGGCGGCGCCTGCACCGCACCGAAAACCTGATGACCTCGGCGCCGGCCGGCATGCAGGTGGAGCCTGCATCGGGCGCGCCTGTCGCCGCCGACTGGGTCGTCATGCCGGAATCGCAGGCCGACAGGATCCTCGTCTTCGTTCACAGCGGCTCCTTCATCTTCGGCCAGTCGCGGCTCTTTCAGTCGCTGGCCGCGCGCATCTGCAAGCAGGCGCATGCAAAGGCGCTGTCGGTCGATTATCGTCTGGCCCCGGAAAATCCCTTTCCGGCGGCGATATCCGATGTTGCCGCCGCTTACGAGTGGCTGCTGGCCGAAGGCGCCGATCCCGCGCAGATCCAGTTCGTCGGCGACAGCGCCGGCGGCGGCATCGCGCTCGGCGCACTTCTGCTGCTGCGCGAGCGCGGCGTCCCCATGCCGGCGGGCCTTGTGCTGCTGGCGCCCTGGGCCGACATGACGCTCTCGGGCCGCTCGGTGCTCACCAATGCGCGCAAGGCGACGCTCGCCAACAACATCGAAATCATGATGGTCTGCCGCGAACTCTATTTGCAGGGCCATGCGCCGGGCGATCCGCTGGCCTCGCCCGTCTTTGCCGATCTCGAAGGTCTGCCGCCGGCGCTGATTCAGGCCAGCACTGTCGACATCCTGCTCGACGATGCCGTGCGCATCGACGAGGCGCTGCGCCGCGCCGGCATCGACAGCGAACTGAGCCTCTATCCGCCGATGCCGCATGGCTGGCAGCGCCTCGGCACCCTCCTGCCGGAATCGCGCCGCGCCATCGAGGAGATCGGCGACTTCATCGCCCGCCGCTACGGCGACGGCGCGGATGCCGGTAAACGCCAGGCGGAAGCCCTCCATGTCTGACAAGGACGAACGGCGCAATCTCTATGCCGGCACGCTCGGCCATGACAACGCCGCCGTGCGCAAACGCATCGCCGAGATCAGGAAATGGGGCGAGCGCAACGACCGGCCTTTCGTCGAAGACCTGCTGAACGCCAATCCGCGCCTCGAATGGGGCATCCCCGAAGTCGGCCGCGATCCGATACCGGAAGATTTCGAACTCGCTTTCGGCCTGACCCGCGTCGAGGCCGAAATCGCCGCCGCCTTCGCCGCCGGTCACAAGCTGACGGCAATTGCGGCGACGCGCGGTTGCAGCATCAACACCGTGCGCACGCATTTCACCCACATCAAGGACAAGCTCGGCAAGAGCAAGCAGACCGATGTGCTGCGCGAGCTGATGAAAATCGTCTGACGCCTATCCGTGCAAGGCCCGCCAGGCGCGCGGGCTGGCGCGGTGACAACCCCAGAACGCAACCCCAAGCAGCAGAAGTGCCAGCACCGTCAGGACCGGCCAATTGGCCCGCAGCTGGTCGTGAACGCTGTTGATCGTCAGCTGCGCGATCTGGTTGTAGCCCGCCGGCACATCGAGCGCGCCGACGCGCACCGCATAGGCGTCATATTCCGCCATCATGACGGCAAGGAGATCGGGCTCGGCTTGCGAAAGATCCTTCGTCTCGCCGGGATCGCGCGCAAGATTGTAGAGATACCACTGCCCGTCGCCATAGGGCTTGGCATTGCGCACCAGCTTGTAATCGCCGCGGAAGAGCGCCGCATTGCCCGCCGCCTCGATGCCGACC
>JAUXOE010000208.1 GCA_030682415.1 Parvibaculum sp. | reverse complement strand
GGCAAGCCAGCGCGCCTCGCCGCCTTCGGGCATCGGATTTTCCGGAAGGAGAATAACGGGAGCGCTCAATCGGCCCCCGCGCTCGCCTGCCGCGCCATGATCGGACGAAGACGCGTCACAATGGTCGGGTCGCCGACAATCCGGATATGCCCCTGCCGGAAAGCGACATTCTGATCGATGTGACGCTGGAAGATATTGAGGTTGAGCACCGGATCGATATGGATCGTGCAATCGGCCGGCACGTCGCGGCGATGCACCTCGTTGGGGGTCTTCGTGCCGTCGATCACCAGCATATCGGCGCCCGGATGGACGAATTTCAGCGTCGCACCGAGCGACACCTCGCCGGTCAGCGCGGCCTTGAGCAGCGCCTCGATCTCGTCGACCGCCTGGGCCGCGGCTTGTGCCTGCCGCCCGGCGGGAATTTGCTTCGTCTGGGCCATCGCAATCCCGTCCCGCATTCTTTCCCTGCATTCTATCATCGTCGCGGGGTCCGTGCCCAACGGTGCTTTGGCGGCCCAAGCGATTTCCTTTAGGGTTTGCGGGCTTCGCAAACGGGAAGGCGGCGGGACGCATGAGCTGGGAAAAGGAAAGCGACGAAATCAGACGCCGCCGGGCGCTGGCCAAACGCCAGGGCGGCGCCGAGGCCGTGGCCCGCCAGCATGCCAAGGGCCGGCTGACACTGCGCGAGCGCATTGCCGGCCTTGCCGACGGCGACAGCTTCCGTGAGCTCGGCGAAGGCGCCGGCGTGCCGCATTTCGACGCCGAGGGAAACCTCGTCGATTTCGAGCCGGCCAATTATGTGCTCGGCTTCGCGACCATCGGCGGGCGGCGCGTCGTCATCGGCGGCGAGGATTTCACGCTGAAAGGCGGCTCGCCCAATCCGGCCGGCTTGCGCAAGAGCGTCTATGCCGAGGAACTGGCGCTGACCTACAAGGTGCCGCTGATCCGCCTGCATGAGGGCGGCGGCGGCAGCGTGGCGGGTTCGGCGGGCAAGGGCAACGCGCGGCCGCTCGGCGAACCGGTCTTCGCCAATCCGCGCTTCCGCTCGATTGCGCAGGTGCTGGGCGAAGTGCCGGTGACCGCCGCGGCGCTCGGCCCCGTGGCCGGCATGCCGGCGGCGCGCCTCGTCGCTTCGCATTTTTCGGTGATGGTCGAGAATGCGCAGGTGCTGATCGCCGGCCCGAAGGTGGTGGCACGGGCGCTCAATGAGGATCTCACCAAGGAAGAACTGGGCGGCCCCGACGTGCATGCGCGTTCGGGCGTGATCGACAATGTGACGAAAACGGAAGAGGAAGCGCTGGCCGAGATCGCCCGCTTCCTCGCCTATCTGCCGGACAATGTCTGGCAATTGCCGCCGCGCCTGCCCTGCACCGACCCGCGCGACCGCGCCGAGGAAAGCCTTCTGTCTATCGTACCGAAAGAGCGGCGCAAGCCGTTCAACATGCGCAAGATCGTCAAGGCGGTGATGGACGAGGGCAGCTTCTTCGAAATGACGAAGCGCTTCGGGCCCTCGCTGATCACCGGTCTGGCGCGGTTGAACGGCACGAGCGTTGGCGTGATCGCCAATGATTGCCATTTCTATGCCGGCGCGATGACGGCGGCGGCGGCGCAGAAACTTCGGCGCTTCGCCGACATGTGCAACACCTTCCATTTGCCGATCGTCTCCTTTGTCGACGAACCGGGCTTCATGATCGGGTCTGCGTCGGAGAAGGCGGCGACGATCCGCCACGGCACGGCGGCGATTGCGGCGGTGATGCAGAGCCGTGTGCCCTGGGCCAGCATCATCGTCCACAAGGTCTTCGGCGTCGCCGGCGCGGCGCATTTCGGTCCCGACGGCTTCGTGCTCTCATGGCCAAGTGCAGAGACCGGCGC
Organism: Parvibaculum sp.; assembly: GCA_030682415.1. Classification (GTDB taxonomy): domain Bacteria; phylum Pseudomonadota; class Alphaproteobacteria; order Parvibaculales; family Parvibaculaceae; genus Parvibaculum. The sequence goes on along the minus strand of JAUXOE010000208.1, from coordinate 3,420 downwards.
ATTGCCGGTCGAAGGCGGCGTGGCGGTCGCCTTTGCGCGCCAGATCGCCGAGGCCGCGGACCCCGACGCCTTGCGCGCCGAACTCGAAGCGAAACTCGCCGCCGGCCAGTCGCCCTTCCCGCGCGCCGAGGGCTTTTCGGTGCATGAGTTGATCGATCCGCGCGAGACAAGGGCAAGGCTCTGCGACTGGCTCGATTGGGTGGAACCGCGCCGCGCGCTGGCGCTCGGCCCCTACATGACGACGATGCGGCCCTGACGAAAAAAGGCCCCGGTGACGGGGCCTTTTCATTGTCGTCGTTCGGCAATCAATAGGACGAGAAGAGGATCGCGCCGGTGATGGCACTGATGCCGAGCCAGAGCGCCACATTGTTCCGGTCGCGCGCGCGCACATGATAATAGGCGCCATATTGCGGATGGGCCTGATAGTAAACCGGCGCGCCGAACGAGTGGTAATGATAGGTGTGCACCACATGCGGCTGCCAGTGGGACCACGGCCTGTGGTGGTGGCGATGAACGACCTTGGGCGGCCGGTGATGATACGCATAACCGTCATGACGGTCGTGGCCGCGATAGCTGCGATGATCGCCGCGCCCGTGATAGCTGTGATGATGCTTGTTGCCGCCTGCGAGATGCAGCGTCGCATCGCCCTGCAGCGCGACGGAGGCCGGCAACGTCACCGCCGCCTGAGCCATGGCCGGTGCGCCGAAACCGAGTGCGACGGCGAGACCGGCAAGAGCGAGAGTTTTTCTCATCTCCCTGTCCTTCCATAATCCGTTCGTACCCCGTATGCGGACAAGAATGAACGGGCGCACCTGAACGGCAGATGAACGGCGCCGCCATGGCAGTTTCAGTCGCGCACAAGGATTTCTGCCGAAAATTTTGCGTTGAAAAACGGCTCAGCCGCCGAGGAAGAGGCGGCCGACATCCGGATTCTCCAGAAGATGGCGGCCCTCGCCCGCAAGCGCGACGCGGCCAGCGACCAGCACATAGCCGATATCGCAGAAATCGAGCCCGCGCCGGGCATTCTGCTCGACCATGATGATGGTCTTGCCCTGGCCGCGCTGCAGCTCGCCGAGAATCTCGAACACCATGTCGATCATGCGCGGCTCCAGCCCGATGCTGGGCTCATCAACCAGCAGCACTTGCGGGTCCATGATCAGGGCGCGGCTGATTTCGAGCAACCGCCGCTCGCCGCCCGACAAAACGCCCGCCCGTTCGTTGCGGCGCTTGGCGAGACGGTCGTAATAAGAGAACACGCGCTCGGCCGCCGCCTGCGCCTTCGTGCGGTCGGCCAGCAGATAGCCGCCCATCAGCAGGTTTTCCTCGACCGTCATGTCGGGAAAGACCGAATTGTCCTGCAGGATATAGGCGATGCCGGCGTCTTTCAGTTTCTCGCTTGGCGTGAGCCGCGTGATGTCGCGCGCACCGGCGACGACGCGGCCGGCGGTGATTTTGGTGAAGCCGAAAATCGAATGCAGCACGGTCGACTTGCCGGCGCCATTGGGACCGACGAGGCAGAGGCTTTGTCCCTTGCCGACCGCGAGGTCGATGCCGTGCAGGATTTCCATGGCGCCGTAGCCGGCATGAAGCCCGTCAAGCGTCAGCATCGGCGCGCCCGCGACCAGCGAAAGGATTTCCTCGCGCGGCACCGCACGCGCCATCGCTTCGGCCTCGCGCGCGACATCGCCGACCGACAGCACCGTGTCGACGCCGCCCTGCCCGTAACCGCCCGCCAGTCCCTTGTCGTTCTCCGCCATCACGCCACCCCGAGATAGGCGTCGAGCACACGGGCATCGTCGCGGATTTCGGCCGGCGCACCCTCGGCCAGCACTTCGCCATGCGCCAGACAGGTAATGCGATGCGCGAGATTCATGATGACGCGCATATTGTGTTCGATGACGAGCAGCGTGACGCCAAGCTCGGCATTGGCGCGGCGCAGGCGGTCGATCAGCCCGTTGATCAGCGTCGGATTGATGCCGGCGGTCGGCTCGTCAAGCAGCAGCAGCTTCGGTTCGTTCATCAGCGCCATCGCGAATTCGAGCAGCTTCTGCTGGCCGAAACTGAGGCGGCCGCCCTTCTCGTCGCGCTTTTCATGCAGGCCGACAAAGGCCAGAAGATCGTTGGCGCGGATTTTCGTCGCAGCCGGCACCGGCTTCAGCAGCGACAGCAGGCCGCCATGCGCCTCGCGGGCGCTGATCGCCATGTTCTCGGCGCAGCTCATCTCGCCATAGATGCGCGTCTGCTGCCAGGTGCGCAACAACCCGAGCCGCGCGATCGGGCCTGCGCGGAGATGCGAAATCGGCTGGCCGTCGAAATAAACCTCGCCGCCATCGACCGGCAGCGTGCCGGTGATGCAGCCGAACAGCGTCGTCTTGCCGGAACCGTTGGGACCGATCAGCCCTGCGATCTCGCCTTGTTTCACAGTGAGCGAGATGCGGTCATTGGCGACAACGCCGCCGAAACGCTTGGTGACCTCACGCACTTCGAGCATGACGCTCATGGCCGCGCTCCTTCGCGCGCCGCGCGGCGTTCGGCGATCCAGCCCATGATGCCTTGCGGGAAGAAGACGACGATGACGACGATCAGAAGCCCGAGCGCGACACGCTGCCAGCCGAGCAGATAGGTCCAGAAAAGTTCCTGCGTGATGTGGAAAACGACGGCGCCGAGAACCGGCCCCCAAAGCGTACCCTTGCCGCCGAGGATCGCCATCAACACCATCCAGACGCCGAAGGTGGCGCCGGCAAAGGCGACATCGCGCGGATCGATAAAGCCGATCATGTTCGCAGCGAGCCCGCCCGCTATCGCCAGGAAGAAGGCCGAGATGCACCAGGCGAAGACCTTGATCCGGGTCGTGCGCAGGCCCATTGCATCGGCCTTGTCCTGATCGTCGCGAATGGCGTTGAGCGCGAGGCCGAAACGCGTGCCATAGAGCCAGCGCAGACACAGGAAACAAACAACGGCGACGGCGAACAGCGAGAAGCAGAAAAAGAATTCACGTTGCCCAAGCGCGCCGGGATAAAGCGGCAGCGCCATGCCGGAGCCGGCACCTACATAATTCCAGCCGGCCGCGATCTCGGCCGCCGTGATACCGAGGCCGAGCGTACCGATGGCGAAGTAGTGGCCGCGAATGCCGAGCAGCGCCGCGCCGAAAACCAGCGCCGCTGCAACAGCAAGCACCGCACCAAGCGCCAGGCCGAGCGCCAGCGCTTCGAAATAGGGCAGCCCCGCATCGCGCTGCACGACGGCCGCCGCATAACAGCCGATGCCGAAAAAGACGATGTTACCGAACGAGTTGTAACCCATGCGGCCGCCCAACATGTCCCATGTCAGCGCGAAGATGACCATCAACCAGAGAAAGGAGAGCTGCGTGATCAGGCTCGGTGCAACGAAGGGCAGGCCGAGACCAAGCACAACAAGGGC
>JAUXOE010000064.1 GCA_030682415.1 Parvibaculum sp. | reverse complement strand
TTTTTTCGGGTGGCGGCGAATTGCGCCTTGAGGTCGAAGCGCTGGAGGTCCATCTCTCCGATCTCGGCCCGATTTGGCAAACACCCAACGTGCCCGAACACAAGCTGGACTGAGCTATAGTCAATCCCTCTCTTCCACCCTTCCTCTGAGGGAGGGTCAAACCAGCGAAGCCCGTTTGGGGAGGGGTTAAAGCGATAGAATTGAGCGATAGACCAATGCCCGTTCGTCTCAACGCAAACGACGCGAATTTCGAAGCCGCCTTCGCCGCGCTCCTCGCCGGCAAGCGCGAGGCGTCGGTTGATGTCACCGACACGGTGACGAAAATCATTGCCGATATCCGTGCGCGCGGCGACGCGGCGCTGATCGAATATACGCAACGCTTCGACCGCCTCGACGGCCTCACCCCTGAAACGCTGGCGATCCCGCAAGCCGAAATCGACCGCGCCCACGACATCTGCGATGCGAAAACGCTCGACGCGTTGAAGCTCGCTGCCGCCCGCATCCGCGCCTATCACCAGCGTCAGAAGCCGAAGGACGAGCGCTTCACCGATGAGGCTGGCGTCGAACTCGGCCACCGCTGGACGCCGGTTGCCGCCGTCGGCCTCTATGTGCCGGGCGGCACCGCCAACTATCCAAGCTCCGTCCTGATGAACGCGATTCCGGCGAAAGTCGCCGGCGTCGCCCGCCTCGTCATGGTCGTCCCCACGCCCGATGGCGTCGTCAATCCGCTGGTGCTGGCCGCCGCGAAGATCGCCGGTGTCGACGAGGTCTACCGTGTTGGCGGCGCACAGGCCGTCGCCGCGCTCGCCTACGGCACCGCCACCATCGCCCCGGTCGACAAGATCGTCGGCCCCGGCAATGCATATGTCGCCGAAGCCAAACGCCAGGTCTTCGGCACCGTCGGCATCGACATGATCGCCGGCCCCTCCGAAATTCTGGTGCTGGCCGACGGCGAGAACGATCCGGAATGGATCGCCGCCGATCTGCTCTCCCAGGCCGAACATGATGCAAGCGCGCAGTCGATTCTGATCACCGACGATGCGGACTTTGCTATCCGCGTCGAAGGGGCCGTTGACCGCCAGCTGCAGGTGCTGCCGCGCGAAACCACCGCGACGAAAAGCTGGGCCGATTTCGGCGCCGTCCTCGTGGTGAAGAGCCTCGCCGACGCCGTGCCGCTGGTCGACCGTCTCGCCCCCGAACATCTCGAAATTGCGGTCGACGATCCCGAGCCGCTGGCCGCTGCTGTCTCCAATGCCGGCGCGATCTTCCTCGGCCGCTTCACGCCCGAAGCCATCGGCGACTATGTGGCGGGCTCCAACCACGTGCTGCCCACGGCGCGCTCGGCGCGCTTTTCCTCGGGCCTCAACGTGCTCGACTTCATGAAACGCACCTCCATCGTCCGCTGCGACGCCGATGCGCTGCGTGCGATCGGCCCGGCCGCCGTCGCGCTTGCCGAAGCCGAAGGCCTCGACGCCCATGCCCGCTCGGTCGCGATCCGCCTCAACATCTGACGCGGCCCTCTCGCCCCTCGCATCCGCCTCCCAAATCGGCGTAAAGTACCGCACCATGCCCGATCAGAGCGCCAGCGACGGAAGCGAATCGAGCCCTGCGCCTCCCGAAGGCGCGGCGTTCCGGATCGTTGACCTCGTCCTCGACGAGCACACGGTCGTACGCCGCAGCCCGGACGTCGAGCATGAGCGGAAAGTCGCGATCTTCGACTTGCTGGAAGAAAATGTTTTTGCGCCGGTCGGCAGCGATGGCGGGCCTTACGTGCTGCATCTGGCCATCGAGGACAACCGCCTCGTCTTCGACATCCGCCTCGAAAGCACCGAGCCGCATGGCAAGGTTCTGCTCTCGCTGACGCCGTTCCGCCGCATCGTGAAGGACTACTTCATGATCTGCGAGAGCTATTACGACGCCATCAAGACGGCCGCTCCCGCCCAGATCGAAGCGATCGACATGGGCCGCCGCGGCCTTCACAACGAAGGCTCCGAACTGCTGAAGGAGCGTCTCGCCGGCAAGATCGACATGGATTTCGATACTGCCCGCCGTCTCTTCACGCTCATCTGCGTGCTGCACATCAAGGGATGATGATGGCGACCGGAACGGCAAAGCCCGAACGCAAGGAAACCATGCCGGCCTCCGTGCTCTTCGCCTGCAATCTCAATTCGATCCGCTCGACCATGGCCGAGGCCATCCTGAAGAAGCTCCACGGCAACAGTATCTTCGTGGATTCCGCCGGCGTCCGTCCCGCCGAAGAAGCTGACCCCTTCACGGCCGAAGTGCTGCGCGAAGACGGCATGGCCCCACCCGCAAGCGGACCGAAGGGTTTTGACGACCTTGAGGAAACGAGCTTCGATCTCATCGTCGCCCTGACGCCCGAGGCGCGCGATATGGCCGAGAAACTGACCCGCGCCTCGGCGACCGAGGTTGAGTTCTGGGCGATCGCCGATCCCCTGGCATCCCCCACCGGCGGCAATCGCGAACGGCGGTTGGCGGCCTACCGCGAGCTCCGCAACCAGCTCCGCCGCGCCATCGAAACCCGCTTCCCCTGCAAGGAAAGCGCGGCGGGGTAGTTCATCTCCCCTTCTCCCCGCCGAAGGCGGGAAGGGGAGCGACAACGCAAGACCGCTCCGTACTCAAATCGTCCGGTACATCACCAGCGCATCGACATAACCCTCCGCCGGATGCAGAAACACTCCCGGCAACCGCCCGACAATCTCGAACCCGCATGACCGCCACAGATGCACCGCCGCAGCGTTGGTCGAGATTACGAAGTTGAATTGCATGGCGCGAAAGCCTCGCGCTTTCGCCGTTCCGAGTGAGTGCAGGCACATGGCCCGCGCCACGCCGCGCCCCCGCGCTTGCGGGGCGACCATGTAGCCGCAATTGGCGATATGCGCACCGCCGCCGCCCGCATTGGCACGCAGGTTATACGAGCCCGCGACGCGGCCGCCGTCCTCGGCGACGAACACCGTATTCCCCGCCGCCCGCCAATAGGCAAGCGCCCCCGCCCGGTCGAGGTCACGAGGCAGGGGATAGGTCTCGCCCGCCCGGATCGTCGGTTCCATGATCGCCCAGATGGCGTCGTCATCGTCTTCGGTGGCGGGGCGGAGACTGAGGGCGGTCTTTTCCATGAAGCCCGATCATACCCCAGGCAGCGACTCCCGGGGATAAGTCACCGCAAAGGCCCTGAAATCGTCGCAATCGCTGTGCTATAGTCACCGCCGTTATTGTCACGCCCTGGGGGAGCCCCGCCTATGAATCCCGTCGCCGCCATCGTCTCCGCTGTCATCCTTGCCCTCGGTCTTGCACTGGGCGGCTGGTTCGGCGGTCAGGGCCTCGTCCAGTCCCGCCTCGGCGACCGTTCGGTCTCGG
>JAUXOE010000200.1 GCA_030682415.1 Parvibaculum sp. | reverse complement strand
CGACGATATGGGCATGGTCGTGCTGCATCAGCACGCGTTGCAGGATCGCCGTCAATGCGCAGGACTTGCCGCAGCCGGTCGTGCCGACCACAATAAAATGTTTGGCCAGCAGATCGTCGGTCAGGAAACGCGCCGGCACCGAAGCGTCCTGGTAGAGCGAACCGACTTCGATGGTCGCGACATTGGGCTGCGTGTAGACACGCGTCAGATCGTGGCGGTCGGCCAGCAGCACCGCATCGCCGAGCGTCGGCAGATTGGCGACGCCGCGGCGAAAGCTCAGCCGCCCGTCGCCAGGATCGGACACGATCTCGCCGGCGAGATTGATTTCGATCAGACCGATATCCTCGCTGCCGCCCGTTGCGGGGGACGGCGCGCTGACAGCGGACACAATACCGACGACGGTCGCGGCCGGCGTCGGTATCTTGACCAGCTGACCGATCTCGACGCGCGTCGGCTCCGCGCCCGGCATCTGGTCGCGCTCGAGTACGGCGATCGCCTGCGAGCCCGACACCGACACGATATGCGCGATGCGGAAAGGCGGAGAAGCGGGGGCGCCACGGCGCTCGACAAAGGGCGGCGCCTCGGGATCAGCGGACACGCCGGGCGTGGCGGCAGCAGGTGGCGCGGAGGCGGGAACAGGAACACTCATTGTATAGACCCTTGTATCGATGAAGGACCCGCTCCGCCTGGAGACGGCGGCAGGGTGAAGAAGACGGTCGTCCCCTTGTTTGGTTCGCTGTGAACGTGGAACTCGCCGCCATGAAGGCGCGCCAGCGCCGCAGCGATTGGCAGGCCGAGGCCGGTGCCCTCATGGCCGCGCGCATAGCTCGACTGCACCTGCCCGAACGGTGTCATGGCATAGGCGATCTGCTTTTCGTTCATGCCGATGCCGCTATCGGCGACGGCAACCGTGGCGCCGCCATCCGGCGCGCGCGTCGCAACCAGCACGATGCGCCCGCCCTCGGGCGTGAACTTGTGCGCGTTCGACAGCAGATTGATCAGCACCTGCTTGATGCGCCGGACATCGACCGGCACTTGCGGCAAATCCTTGTCGGCCCTGATTTCGAGCGTCTGGCCTTTCTCGCGCACACGCGGTTCGATCAGCACCGTGCAGGCGTCGATCAGTTCGCGCAGGCCGTAGAGCTCGGTCGACAGCGTGAATGTGCCGCTCTCGATTTTCGAGATATCGAGAATGTCGGAGATGATATTGAGCAGATGCCGCCCGGCCCCGGCGATATGCTCGGCATATTCGGCGGTTTTTTCGGACGGCTTGCCGGTCGCGGCAATGTGCTGGATGAACTCGGAAAAACCGATGATCGCATTGAGCGGCGTGCGCAGCTCATGGCTCATATTGGCGAGAAATTCGGACTTGGTGCGGCTCGCGGCGTCAGACTCAATCTTGGCCGCCCGCAACGCCGTCTCCGACCGCCGGCGTGACATCAACTGTCCGAGGTCGGTCGAATAATCCGCCAGCAGCGATTTGCGGCGCACCTGCGATATGTTTTTCTGGCCGTGCATTGCGGTTTTCAGAGCCCTGCCCCTGGGAGGAGACCGGCCCTCAGCATACGCGCCGCCACCTTGCCCGGAAGTAAACGACAAGTTTCCGAAAACCTTAATTTCGGCTGCTGCGACGGCGACTGAACCGGCCTAGCCGAGCGCCGTCTCGTTGGTCTCGCCGGTGCGGATGCGAATGACCTGTTCGAGCGGCTGTACGAAAATCTTGCCGTCGCCGATCTTGCCGGTATTGGCCGCCCGCTCGATCTCGCGCACCGCCTTCTCGACCAGCGCGGCCGAAACGGCGACGTCGATACGGACCTTGGGCACTTCGGCGACGCTGTATTCGGCGCCGCGGTAGATTTCGGTCTGGCCGCGCTGCCGGCCGAAGCCCGAAACCTGCGTCACCGTGATCCCCTCGATCCCGAGCGCGATCAGCGCGTCGCGCAATTCCTCGTATTTATGGGGCCGGATAATCGCCGTGATCATGCGCATCGGAAAGCTCTTTTCATATTCGAGGCCGTGAAGGACGAGCCGCCGAATGGCCTCAGAACGCGAGGGCAGATCGGCCTGCTCGCGGCGCCAGCGGTCGACGAGATTGTTGAATTCGGTGGAGGCGACGAGTTGGATTCTCTGATCGAGTTTTTCCATATTCTTCTTTGTACTCCGTCCGCCGCGAACCCGACGGCTCCGTCTGCAGCCCCGAAAACGCAAGAAAACTCAAGCCGTTCTGCCCTTTTGTAGCAGGCGCCCGGCACCCTGTCTAAAGAATGTGTATCTGGTTGTTTTGAGTATATTGACAAACTTACACATCTTACTCATATTTATCGGAACAAGGCGCAGACAGGCCGCAGCAGGAGACTTTCAATGACCGATCTCACCTACAGGGGCGCCGCCCATCACGGCGAAAAATCCTCCGGCGCGTCCGGCAGCGCGGCCCTGCGCTATCGCGGCGCCAGCTATCGCACCACGCCCCATGACAAGCCGAAGGCCGACCACACGGGCCTTCGCTATCGGGGCGTCCCGCAGCACGACTGACGGAAACCGCCGCCCTGCCAGTGTTGGAGGGTTGCCGTCCCCGACAGGCGTCCGGCGCGCGGCTCCGCAGGTCAAGACCGTCCCTCGCAAGAAGGACGGTCTTTTCCGTTCTCAGGCCGGTCAGACGACGCGGAAATTCCGGAATTGCCAGGGGTCGCCTTCGTCGAGTTCTTCCTCGAAAAGCAGGCCCCGATCGAGCAACGGCGTCCAGTCGCTATAGGCGCCGACCATCTTCCCGAGATAGGGCCGGCAGATCTCGAGGATGCGCTCGAAATCCATTTCCTCCGGCTCGACGATCCAGCGCCCCGGATTCTCGATCGCCCAGATCACGCCCGCCAGCACCGCCACCGTCACCTGCAGGCTGGTCGCATTGTTGTGCGGCACAAGACGGCGCGCCTCCTCGATCGTAAGTTGCGAGCCATACCAGTAGGCGCCGCGCGCATGCCCCATCAGCAGCACCCCAAGCTCGTCGATGCCGGCGCTGATCTCCTCCATCATCAGGCGCTTGGCCTTCTGGAGCTGCCAGTTCTTGCCGGCAAATTCATGCACCGACAAAACGGCATCGTCGCAAGGGTGATAGGCGTAGTGAACGGTCGGCCGGTACTGCGCGCCGCCGTTTTCATGCACCGTGAAATAGTCGGCCAGCGAAATCGCTTCGCCATGCGTGATCAGAAACCCGTGATAGGGCCCCTCGTTCGGCGTCCAGCTCCGGACCCGCGTCGAGGCGCCCGGCCGCGCCAGATAGATCGCGCAGCCCGGCCCGCCGGCATGACGATGCCCGTCATCCGGGAAATGCCGTTCATGGGTGCCCCAGCCAAGCTCGGCCGGTTGGCAGCCCTCGCTGACAAAACCGTCAACCGACCAGGTATTGACGAACTCGCCGATGCGCTTGGGCGTCGGCGACACTTGCGTATCGCGCTCGGCGATATGGATGACCTTGACGCCGAGCCGCGCCGAAAGCCGCGCCCAGTCTTCGCGCGTCTGCGGTTTCGGTACCGCCGCTTTCGTGTCGGCGGCGATATCGAGCAGCGCCTGTTTGACGAAATGCGAGACGAGGCCCGGATTGGCGCCATGCGTCAGGATCGCCGTCGGCCCGCCCTCATGCTTCGCCTTTAGCGCCATCGCCTTCTCGCGCAACGCATAATTGGAGCGTTGCGACGGCGGTTGCGATGCGTCCGTGTACTGACCGCTCCAGGGTTCGATGCAGGTGTCGAGATAGAGCGCGCCCTTGGCGCGGCAGAATTCGACCAGCGCCAGGCTCGACACATCGACCGAGACGTTGAGCAGGAAGTCGCCCGCCGACAGCAGCGGATCGAGCACCGAGAGATAATTGCCCTTGCGCAACGGTGTCACCGCGAACCCGACGCCATAGGCTTCGGCGACCTCCCGCCCGCCCTCATCGGCGGTCAGGATCGAAATCCGCTCCGCCGCCACATCGATATGCCGCAAGAGCAGCGGCAGCACGCCCTGCCCGATGCTGCCGAAGCCGACAATGACGATACGGCCCTCAAAACGGGCATGCTTGATGTCGGACGCCATGACTTGCCTCGATCTCGTGCCCGGCCGGAATTCCGTCCACGCTAGATTTATGACAGTTTTGTGACAGTTCGGTGACAGAGAGGGGGGTATGGTGCCGCTTGGGTGACTCGAACACCCGACCCCCTCATTACGAATGAGGTGCTCTACCAACTGAGCTAAAGCGGCGCCGGAGCGACGGAAATCAAGCCGCTCAAGGGCCTCAGATACCCCGCCCCGCGCCCTTTGGCAACCGCCCTATTCGACCGCTTCCGGTTCTTCCTCGACCGTCCCGGCACTGGAAGCCGGCGGGGCCAGCGCCACCGCGAGAAAGGCCGCCACCGCACCGGCGCTCTCCACCGGCACCTCTTCCATCGGCACATGGCCGACATTCTCGTAGATCACGAGTCCGGCATGCGGGATGCGCTCCTTGAACGTGTCGGCGGCCGCAACCGGAATGAGCAGGTCCTTGTCGCCCCAGATGATCAGGGTCGGCATCTCGATGGCGCCGAGACGCTCGGCAAATGCCGCCTCGTCACGCCCGGCATAGTTTGCGAAACGGATTCGGGTCGCGTCGCGATTGCCTTCATGCAGCGTCAGGTCGAAATAGCGGGCAACCATTTCGTCGGTCACCTTCGACTGATCGACAAAGACCTTGCGCACGCCTTCCTCGACCACCGAACGCGGCAGCACGTAGCGCATGACCTTGCTGAGAATGGGCATCCGCGCGAGGCGGAAGGCTAGCGGCGGGTCGGTATCGTCGCGCACCACCGGCACGCCGGCCGAATTGACCAGGATCAGTGCCGAGACACGTTCGGGATGCTCCAGCGCATAAAGCGCCGAGACGCCGCCCCCCATCGAGTTTCCGCCGATCGCGAACCGCGTCAGCCCAAGCACCTCTGTCAACTCATGTACGGCAGCGGCCATGCCCTCGCGGCTGTAATCATCGTCGGGCACCCTGCCTGTCAGGCCGTGGCCCGGCAAATCCATGCTGACGATGCGATAAGTGCCACCGAGTTCGGCGACCCAGGGCTCCCATGTATGCAACGAGGCATTGGAGCCGTGAACCAGCACCAGAGCGGGGCCATCCCGGTTGCCTTCATCGCGGAAATGCATGCTGGCACCGGACGGCAGCGTCACGAACTGCGAAGCGCCGCCTGCATATTTCCCGATCAGTTCCTCACGCGGAACGTCGAACCGCATGACCGAAATGACAATCACCACGAACGCCAGCACGATCAGCGTCAATGTGCCGAGCAATATCCGCTTCACCATTTCCGTTCCCCCTCTTGCGTCTCTTCGACAGCAACATCCGGGCCCGGATCGTCGGGCAACGGTGGTTGAAAGACAAGCGTCTCCTTGATCGACACACGCTCCGGCAACGAGACCTCCACAGCCGCCGGCAGAGGCGTTTCCACCGTCGCCGCTTCCGCCTCGAACGCAACCGGCCGTTGCGCCTCGCGCGCAAGGGCGATGACAGGCACTGTCCAGACCAGCTGATCGAAGGCGCCGGTCATCGGATTGATCGGCGACCAGCGCGACGACCGATAGCCCTCGCCGGTCCAGAGCGGGTCTTCCGGTGCATGAAGCGCGCGGGCAAGCCAACCCCGCGCCGCGCCTCTGTCGCCAAACGCACCTTCTTCGATTTCAGCCATCAGCTCGCAGATTCGCTGCGTCGGCACTTCATGTGCGTCGGGTCCGACATAGGCGCCGAGCGCTTCGCGCGCTGCCGACCAGTCGCGCGCACCGATCGCGCCGCGTGCGACAAGAATACGGCTCTCGATATGATCCGGATCGTGCGCCGCCAGTACACGCGCGCGAACCGCACGGTCATAACCGCTTTCGCCTTCGATCATGTCGAGCCAGACATCGGCGAGCTCGGGATGAGGCGCGGCGCTCCAGGCCGCCTCGAGCAGCCGCGTTGCCTTGCGCGCGCGTCCGGTCTCGGCACAGAGCCGCGCCGCAAGCGCTACCGTCGGCGGAAATGTTGGCGCGAGCGCCACCGCGTCGAGCGCCAGGGCGACGGCTTTTTCAAGTGCGGCGCTTCGCGCCTCGCCCGCCTGTCCATGCGCAGCCTCAACCGCCGTCATCGCCTTGCCGGTCAGGAGAACCGCGCGGCGGCGGCGCGCCGTGTCGCGCGGGATGACCCGTGCCGATACTTCGCGATCAAGCGTCTTCAGCGCCGCGTCCCAGTCCTCCTCGGCGGCTTCGATTTCAAACACCGCCTGCGCCGCCCAGGGCGTTTGCGGCCGGAGTTCGAAGGCGCGTCGTGCGTGAGCAAGCGCCAACTCCCGATCGCCGGCCCGCCGCGCCTGGATGAAGAGCCCGCGCAAACCTAGAAACTCGGTCTCCGGCGCTTCGAGCATCCGCTCGAAATAGCCGGTCGCAGAGCTCTCGTCGCCTTCGAGTTGGGCCGCCTGCGCGGCAAGAAGCAGTGTCAGCGGCGGCGCATCGAGAAGCTTGTGCGCCTGCGCCGCATAGCGCTTTGCATCCGCCGCATCGCCTGCGGCAACGGCGACCATGCCGCGCGAAAGAGCCAGAAAGCCTTTTTGCTGGCGGCGCTTTTCGAGAAATGCCGAGACGCTGGCCGGCGTATCGACAAAGATCGACACGACGCGATAGACGAGCAGCACCAGAAAGGCCGCAAGTGCCATCGCGCCGACACCGAAAACAAAACTGGTGCGGATTTCATAGCCACGCCAGTGCATCGTCAACTCGCCGGGATTATCGGCAAGCCAGATTGCGAGCGCACTCAGAAGCGCGATAACGACAAAGATAAACAGGGCGCGCAGCATCGCAGCATCAACCCCCGCTCTGAGAGAGCTGCGTCGCGACGCGTGCCGAAAGATCGCGCAGCAAGGTTTCGGTTTCGAGCCGCGCCTGTGCATCCCCAAGCCACGCCACCGCCGCGACGCGCGCCGGACCTTGAAGCAAATTGCCTTCAGCCGCCGCGCCCGCAAGATCGTCCGTCTTCAGACGCTCTTCCATGCGTGCGACAATCGCCTCGGTCGTCTCGCCCGAAATCTCGCCGGTGCGCCGGATTGTCACCAGCGATTTGGCGTTGGCGACAAAGCGCGACCAGAGGCCTTCATCCCCGGCGCGGCGCTCCGCATCGAAAATGCCTTCGACCACCGAAGGAAACCGCGCCTTGAGCGCGGCGCGCGTTGCAACGCCGCTCGCCGCCGCGTCGGACAACGAGGTCAGGCCCGGCTCATCGGGCAGGAAACTGGCCACCGCATCGAGTTCCGCCGCGAATGGCCCTGCCGTCTCGGCAACGCGGGCAAGATTGGCAAGCGCAAGTCCGAGCGCCGCCCGCGCCGCCGCATCCGGATCGTCCTTCTTTTCCTCAAGGAGAACGACGCGCGCTTCCATCGTTTCGATCTGCGGCGCGAGCATGGCAAGCCGC
>JAUXOE010000192.1 GCA_030682415.1 Parvibaculum sp. | reverse complement strand
TAAGAGGAAGCCGCCTTCGGGGCATTGCGGCGGTGCCGCCCGCCCCATCTGAAGCGCAAGCGCGCCCGTAGCTCAGCTGGATAGAGCATCAGACTACGAATCTGAGGGTCGGACGTTCGAATCGTTCCGGGCGCACCATTTTCCACCGCCATTTGCTCCCCGAGGGGCCCATCCGTCTTGACGCTGCACGGGTCCCGGCCTATTCATCGTCAATCGACGATGAACGAATGGAGTCTGTCATGGCCGCCGCCACAGCCCGATCCGCGCCCGCCCGCCCGGCCCCAACCGGCGACGATATCGCCGCCCTCGCCAAGGCGCTGGCGCATCCGGCCCGCATCCACATCGTCCGCCTGTTGCTCGAAAAACGGTCCTGCATCGGCTGCGACATTGTCGACGAGGTCGGACTGGCCCAGTCGACCGTCTCCGAACATCTGCGCATCCTGAAAGCGGCCGGCATCATCACCGGCGAAATCGAGCGCCCGCGCATCTGCTACTCGCTCAATCCCGCCAGCCTGCGGCCGCTGGCCGCCCTGCTCGACGCGGTCTTCGAGGCCGGCGAACCGGCACCATCCGTATGCTGAACATATTCCGCGCCCGCCCCCGCGCCGCAACCGAAAGGCCCCGACGTGTCGCTCTTTGATCGCTATCTCTCGCTCTGGGTCGCCTTGTGCATCGTCGCCGGCGTCGCGCTCGGCAATCTCTTTCCCGGCCTCTTCCAGACCGTTGCGGCCTGGGAATATGCCTCGGTCAATCTGCTGGTGGCGATCCTGATCTGGGCGATGGTCTATCCGATGATGGTCGCGGTCGATTTCGCCAGCCTGCGCCAGATGCACCGTCGTCCCAAGGGCCTCGTCATCACGGTCATCGTCAACTGGCTGATCAAGCCCTTCACCATGGCCGCCCTCGGCGTGCTCTTTTTCGAATTCGTCTTCGCCGATCTGATCGATCCGGCCGATGCCGGCCAGTATATCGCCGGCCTGATCCTCTTGGGCGCCGCGCCCTGCACGGCCATGGTCTTCATCTGGTCGCAGCTGACGCGCGGCGATGCCAACTACACGCTGGTCCAGGTCTCGCTCAACGACATCATCATGATCTTCGCCTTCGCGCCCCTCGTCGCGCTGCTGCTCGGCGTCACCGATATCGAGGTGCCCTGGGAAACGTTGCTGCTCTCGGTCGGGCTCTATGTCGTCATCCCGCTGGCGGCGGGGGCGGCGACGCGCGCCCTGCTGGTCAAGCGCGGCGGCCCCGGCGCGCCGGGCGAGGCCCATGTCGCGCGCTACACCGCCAGGGTCAAACCCTTCTCGATCCTCGGCCTGCTGGCGACCGTGGTGCTGCTTTTCGGTTTTCAGGGCCATGTCATTCTCGACCGTACGCTCTTGATCGCGCTGAACGCGGTGCCGCTGCTGATCCAGTCCTACGGCATTTTCGCGATTGCCTATGCGGCCGCCTGGGCCTGGCGCGTGCCGCACAATGTGGCCGCACCCTGCGCCCTGATCGGCACTTCCAACTTCTTCGAACTGGCGGTCGCGGTGGCGATCGGCCTCTTCGGTCTCAATTCGGGTGCCGCCCTGGTCACCGTGGTCGGCGTGCTGGTCGAAGTGCCGGTGATGCTGTCGCTGGTCGCCTTCGCCAACCGCACCCGGCGGCATTTCCCGGCCAGCGAAAACGGCGCGGCCGCCCCCATCCCGGTCCAGAGCGGAGGCGCATCATGACCACCATTCTCTTCATGTGCGTGGCCAATTCGGCCCGCAGCCAGATGGCCGAGGGGCTTGCCCGCGACATGATGGGCGCCGGCGTCACGGTGTTGAGCGCCGGCTCGGCGCCCGCCACCGTCAACCCCTATGCGATCGAGGCCATGGCCGAACTGGGCATCGACATTTCCGGCCAGCGCTCGAAATCGGTCGACGAGATCGACCCGGCCGCCATCGATCTCGTCGTCACGCTCTGCGCCGAGGAAGTCTGCCCGGTCCTGCCGGGCCGGGTGCGGCGTCTGCACTGGCCGATCGCCGATCCCGCCTCGAAGGACACGACGTTGCCCGCCGAAGAAATGCGCGCCCGCTTCCGCACCGCGCGCGATCAGATCCGCACACGGATCGACATGCTGCGCCGTCTCAGCGACGCCGACATCGCGGCCGGCCTTGCCGACCATCTGCCCGAAACGCCGGCCCCCACCGTCCGCGATTGAGGAGAAACGCATGTTCAGCAAAGCCCTTGTGGGTGTCGATCTCTCGCCGGCCGAAGCATCGCTCCTGTCCTGTCTGCCCGATCTCACCCGATGGGGTGTCGAAGCCGTGACGCTCGCCCATGTGATCGAGATCGGTTACGGGCAGGGCGCCGGCTTCGGCCATGAAGACGATTATCGCGCCTGGCTCGAAGAGCGCGCCGCGCCGCTGCGCGCGGCCGGCCTGGCGGTCGAGGTCTCGGTCACGGCAAGCGGCGTTCCGGCCGATGAATTGCTGGCCGTCGCCACCGCACAGAAAGCCGGTCTGCTGATTGTCGGTTCGCGCAGCCGCAATTTCCTGCGCGAGATTTTTCTCGGCAGCGTCGCCCGCGAGGTCATCCGCAAGTCGGATCGGCCGGTCCTGATCGAACGCCTCGAACCGGCCGTGGCGGGGCAGGCCGAAACATGCGCCGCGGTCTGCAGCCGGGCCCTGCAGCGCGTTCTGCTGGCGACCGATCTGTCGCCACAATCGCGCGGTGCCGAGGAAGCGGCGGTCTGGCTGGCATCCCGTGCGGCGCAGATCGACTGCCTGACCGTGCTGACGCCGGAAGCGGATGCCGATGAAAGGGAGGCGGCCGCAACGCGGCATCGGGCGCTGCTACAGCGCATCGAGGCGGCCGGCGGTCGCGCCGCGTCGCGCATCGAGACCGGTGATCCCGACACGATTATTTCGCGCGCCGGCGAAGACGGTTATTCGCTGATTGTCGTCGGCAAGCATGGCCGCAACTGGATCGACAGCAAGATCATCGGCACGACGGCCGCCCATGTCTGCGAAATCGCCCGGCGTCCGGTGCTGATGGTGCCGCTCGGCGGGAACTAGGCGGCAATGTTGCCGGGAGCCGCGACGCGGCATGTCGGGCGCGGGCCCGGCATGGCGCCGACGGAGAACCGAAGCCCGATCGATGTCGAGCTTCGGTTTGCCGGAATGCGGTTGGCGCCGGCTTAGTCGTCGCTGCCGTCGGCGCCCGTCGCGCCGGTTGCCCCGGTGGCGCCTGTCGCGCCGGTATAGCCGGTGTTACCCGTATTGCCGGTATTGCCCGTCGCGCCTTGCGGCCCGGCCGGTCCCGGCACGCCCAGCGGCGACTCCATCGTCACATTCGTCTGCGTGCCGCCGCCCAGCGTCCCCGTATAGAAGAGGAAGCCGACAATCGCGCCGGCGACGACAAGGCCGCCGACAATGAAATAGAGCGTATTGTTGTTGTTGGCGTCGTTCTGGTTATAGGCCATGGGGTTCCTCGCGAAATGGCGCCGAACGGATTTCGGCAGGCATCGTTGTTCGGCCGGTTGGCCGGATCCGTTTGAGCCATTCTGCGTGCAGCGCGCGCCGCCCGGCAGCCTCGGGAACTACGCATGGCCAGACGGCGGCACCTCTCCGCGCCGCCGCCGGCCTTCGTCTCTCAAATCGCGCCCCGTGCGGTTCTCAATTGTCCTTGACGAGACGGACATGGCTGCTGCTGGTGAGGTTCTGCATACCGGTGCCGCCGCTGCCGAAGCCGACCTCCCACGCCGCGCTCATCCGCACATGTTTGGTCGACGACCAGTAGCCCGCCTGCCCCGAATTGGGGAACGCGTCGGCATCGATGGTCGGATAGACGTAGTCACCTTCGCAGGTGCCGGGCAGTTCCGACACGCCGTGAAACTCCAGGCTCATCGGCCTCGGCGCGTTCCGCTCACCCGAGCTGCAATGCACCAGCGACTGCAACTCGGCAAGCGTCGGCAGCCGCCAGGGCCCGTTATCGGCTTCGCGCGCGACGTCCCGCGCTTGCTCGAAATTGTAGCGCTCGGGCAGCGCATCGCAGCTTGCCCCGTTCCATGTCTGTCCGGCGCTGCAGCGCATCCATGTCACATTGAGTTTCGTGTCGGTCACGGTGCCGTCGGCATTGGCGACGAAACGCCCGTCCGGGCTTTGCAGCGCATTCATGTCGCATTTCTGTCCGGTGCTGCAACGCATCCATGTCACATCCGGGATCTGCGTGTCGATCACCGTGCCGTCGGGACTGGCGATGAAACGCCCATCGGCCAGTGTCGGTGTTGCCGCAAACGCCGATCCGGCGAGCAACAACGCACCGGCAATCCGGCTGAGAAAGATGTGATGGAAGGTCGGCTTCGGCAGCATGAACATGATGAACGTTTTCCTTTCTGGAAAATGCGGGTGACGCGCATCGCATCTTGCGGCGGCGTATGAAAGATCGCGCATCGCGCGGCGATCGAGGGCGCGACACCCGTCTGTCCTTGATAGGGAAAGCGCGCACGATGCACAACCCTGCAGGACGGCCACCCGCTACTTCGCCAGATACCCGTCATCGGCGTGTCGACGAGCACCGTTTCGGTGTAGCGCCGCCGCTTCCGTAGCGCGGCTTGCTGGAGCATCGGACGAAGAATCTGAGGCTCGGACGCTCGAAGCGTTTGGGGCGTACCCTTATTCACCGCACATTTTGCGGTGAATAAGGGCGGTAATCGCCGCAAATACCCGAAAACCTACTTCGCCAGATACCCGTTCATCAGCGTGTCGAGCACCGTCTCGGTGTAGCGCCGCCGCGTCTCGTCATCGAGCTTGTCGATGCCATGCGCATATTTGAGCACGGTCGGATTGGCGAAGATGTGTTCGCAGGCCCCGAGTGCGGCCAGATAGAAGAGCGTCGGGTCGAGCGGGCGGATGGTGCCGTCCTTCGCCCCTTCCTCCATCAGCTCTTTGGCCGTCAGCGTCAGCGGCACGACGAAAAATTCGGCGATCTCGCGCGCGGCGTCGCTTGAGGCATCGCGCATCAAGGCGCCGAGCAGCCGGTAGAGATAGGGATAGCGGAAAAAGGTGCGGATGACGCCGGCGAGATGCCGCCGCAGCTTCTCGGCCGGCGGCAGGTCGAGCCCCATCAGCCGGTCGAGCTCGTCGAGCGCCGTTGCCGCGTCGCGCTTGGCGAGCGCCAGCAGCAACCCCTCCTTGCCGCCGAAATAATAGCTGACCAGCGCGACGTTCACTTCCGCCCGCGTCGCGATCTCGGCCAGCGGCACGTCGATCGACTGCCGCTCGCCCATCAGCGCCCCGGCGGCGTCGAGCAACTGCCCCCGTGCCGAAGGCCGTTCCGGCGCCGCCCGTGCCTTGTTCTTGGTCTGCGGCTCCACCGGTCCTCCTTGCGCTTCTGGTTTTTTCGATTTAAATACTCGTTTAAGAAATTAAATACGCCATTAAGGCAGGCCGCGCAAGCGAGCCCCGCCGTTGAAAA
>JAUXOE010000189.1 GCA_030682415.1 Parvibaculum sp. | reverse complement strand
AGACCAACCGCCGCCGCGAAAAGCAGACCGCCTACAATATCGAAAACAACATCACGCCGGAAAGCATTCGCCGCAATATCGGCGACATTCTCGAAAGCGTCTATGAGCGCGACCATGTGCGCGTCGATACCGGCGAGGCCGATGAGGCCTTTATCGGCCACAATCTGCGCGCCCATATCGCCGAACTCGAACGCAAGATGAAGGATGCCGCCGCCGATCTCGAATTCGAAACGGCGGCGCGCCTGCGCGACGAGATCAAGCGGCTCGAAGCGACCGAACTCGCAATTGCCGACGACCCGATGGCGCGGCAATCGGCGGTCGAGGAAAGCGTTGCCCGGACGGTGAAGCCAAAGGGGCGCTCGACCTCAGGCAAGCCGGGTACAAGGGCGGGGAAATACAAGGGCAAGGGGCGATAGGAATTCAAGCTGCTAATTTTAACTAGACCGGAGCTTGCAACTCCGTGGGGAGGAACATACGTGGCGAAAGGCAGAAAATCCCGCACCGAGTTAAAGTCCTCAAAACTAAAGCATCACAGTCGCAACAAGAATAGACTTTCATCTCCTTTCAGTTCTTTCGCTCAAAAATTTCCTGTCCAGATGCAAAGCTGGAAAGACACACGATTGCCGAACATGCTCTGGGCATGCCTGCTAGCGTCGGGAATGAAACGAGAGGCCTATTTTTCTCTCTGTCACGCGATGTGCGATGTGGCACACGCCCGCAGCGAAGAAGCTTTTCAGTTCATCACTCATCAACGCCTTGCCGAAGCAGACGCTGAAACGTTTCTGCAAGTGATGATACCGATAACCGAAACACCCGACGCCATCAGCATTCTCCGGCCCATACGCCTACTCAGGACACTTCCAGACGCGGCGCACTGGGAAACCATACTGAGTGATCCGGTGCCTGAGACGGATTGGCACTCACTCGCAAAGGCCATCGCATTGTGCTTTGACCACCAGAGCCAACCATCTACGGACGTACGCTGGCTCAAGCTTATGTACTTTGTTGCCTCCGGGAAAATGAGAATGCCGCCGAACATGCTGGAACGATTGTTGAATTATCCAGCAGATGAAAACCACAACACAAGCGGTGGCTTTGCACGGGCGAGCGAGTCGAACTTCTCAATGGAGATCGACGGCAAAACACCTTCAATCGACGGGGCTTTCGACACGGAAGCCTTCTGGAAAGAATGTTATGAGAGCAGCTCCTGCCATCCGGCTGCAATGGAAAAGGACAACTCAGTAGATTCTGAAAAAATCGCACATGAACTGCTTGCCCTCTATGAAGCCGTAGCAATTCACTTTTCCAAGACTATCGCGTCAACAGACATCGATCCTCGACACGACAGCAGCTTTGCTCTTGTTCTCTATGCTCTATATTTGTTGCTTGGGCTCACTTCAACCCGACTGGATCAGCGCGCTGAAGGACGCGTCACTCTTCGATGCATTGCCGAAGCGTTCATTACGCTGCACTGGCTAACAAAGAAAGATGATCCATCAATTTGGACACAGCATCGAAATTATGGCGTCGGACAAAGCAAGCTTTCGCTTCTTAAGAATGTTGACCTAGATGAAGTTCCAGATTTTCTAGATCTTTCGGAGCTAGAGGTGTACGCGAATGAAGACTACTGGCAAGAATTCACCGATATCGATCTCGGTGCATGGGCAAATAAAAACCTTAGAACACTGGCCGACGAATCCGGAGCAAAAGAAGTCTATGACAAGTACTACGATTGGTCTTCTGCATACGTGCATTCAAATTGGGGGGCACTACGTGACACCGTGATGACCCCCTGCTTAAATCCACTCCACCGCTTTCATCGTGTTCCTCGGTCACCAAAATTCGAAATGCCCTCTGTGCTTGCAGACGGTTCAAAGTTGGTAAATCGCATGATCGACGACTTGAACACTTTGTATCCGACGTTCAAACCTCGGATAAGCTGGCACCACAAAGAGTCAGGGGACAAAACGAAGGCCGGAAAACCCTCCCGAGAGTAGCCCCCCTCACGCTCCCATCAAATACTCCACCAGATCCTTCGCATCGAACACCAGCGACACGATCATCGTCGCCAGCGCCGCGACGAACCAGACGCCGTAGACGCTCTTCTTGTCGATCTGCCCCCAGCGGCGGATGAAGAGCACCGCGACTGGCGTCCAGAAGACGAGATGCGTGACGCCCCAGAGCTTGTTCCAGCCGACCGTCATGCCGAGGCCCATCGTCGCGACGATGGAAAGGAAGAAGGCCAGCAGCAGCCACCGCGCTTCGGAACGAAAAAACGAGAAAACAAGGCTGCCGACGCCGAGCACGGCCAGCATCCAGTACATCCAGTACTGCACCCATTGCGGCAGCGCCGCCACATAGGCGTCCTGCGCCGCCTGCGCGGCGATGAAGGCGTCCAGAAAACCTTCCATGACTTTCGTCCTCCGCTTGTTATCGTTCGGGGTGGCATATCGAACGCCCGGTCCGGCGGCCGCGCAAGTCAAGATTTCGTCAGCGGCCGATGCCGGAAGAGAGGCGCCGAAAGGGAGAGGCATGGAGAAACCGAAACGACGGACGCTCTCGAACCCCGAACGGGCGGCCGGCAAGTGCCGCTGCGGCGCGGTGCGCTTCGATATCCTGGTTCCCGCCCTCTGGGCCTGGCACGATCATTCCGCCGCCACCCGCGCGACAACCGGCGCCGCCGCCATGTGCTGGGTCGGCAGCTGGAAGAAACGCTTCCGTCTGCTCGAAGGCGAAGACGAGGTGACCCGCTGGGAGGAACCCGGCACCGCCCGCAGCTTCTGCGCCCGCTGCGGCACACCCCTCTTTTATGAGCGCGACCGCTCCCGCCACGTCATCAACATTCCCCGCGCTCTTTTCGAGAGCCGCGTCGGTCGCGAACCGCGTTACCATGCCGGGCTGAAAGAGATGCCCGACTGGGCCTATCTCGGCGAAGCGCTGGCACCCCTCAAGGGCTATCCGGGCATCATGGTGGAGCGGAAAAGGAAGAAAAAACGAGCCCCTTAAGGCATGTTCTGACCTGCACGCTTTTGCCATATTCGGCCTCTATCCTGCCGCCGAGAACAAGATCACTCATGGAGACTGAATCATGCGCGCGATACTCGCGATCCTTGCACTGACGATCCCGCTGGCCGTCGCCCCGGCCTTCGCGGAGGGCGATGGCGAGCGTTCGGTCGTGGGTCAGGCGGTCGATGGCGTCAAGGAAGGCGGCCGCACCATCGGCCATGGCGCCCGCGATGCGACCAAGGCCATCGGTCATGGCACGCGCGACGCCACAAAGGCCATCGGTCACGGCACCCGCGACACAGTCCATGCGGTCGGCGACACGGCGGACGAAGTCACGACCGAGATCGGCCACGGCACGCGCGACGCCGCGAAGGAAACCGGCAACTTCTTCACCCGCATCGGCCATGCCTTCCGCGACGGCTGGAACGATCTGACGAAGTGAGCCGGCCCGTGACCACCACCCTCCTCCTTGGCGCCACCGGCATGCTGAAGGCTGCGGCAAGTCACGCCGCCTGGCAGGCGGAAGAATGTGTCCTCGTCTCGCGCAACGCCGGTGTTTTTTCCTTCGGCAACGCCGCGCTCGATGCAAGGCTCATCCGCCTGTCGCTCTCCTATGAGGACGAGCCCGCCTTCCTCGGCGCACTCGCCGACTACGCGCCGTTCGATCTTGCGCTGACATGGATCCGTCCCCGCGCCGAATTGCTGCGCGCCGCGCTCGACGCCCTCATCGCGCCGGGTGGGTTGCTGGTCGAAGTGATGGGCTCGCGTTCGATCCTGACGGGCGAGAGCGGCGCGCCCTCCATCGCCGCCTTGCGCGCCGAAGCACTCGCGCATCAGCCCGACATCACCTATGCACAGGTGATCCTCGGCTTCGTGCATGAGGGAAAAAATTCGCGCTGGCTCGATCACGAGGAAATTTCGGCCGCCGCCATCGCCCAGATGGAAATGCC
>JAUXOE010000188.1 GCA_030682415.1 Parvibaculum sp. | reverse complement strand
GAGACCAAGGACGGGCAGTGGATTTCGATCGGTTCGATCGAGCCGCAGTTTTACGCGATCCTGCGCGAGAAGGCCGGCCTCACCGATGCGCTCTGGGACGCGCAGATGGACCGCGCGCAATGGCCGGCGATGAAGACGAAGATCGAGGCCGTCTTCAAAACAAAAACGCGCGACGAATGGTGCCAGATCATGGAAGGCACCGATATCTGCTTTGCGCCGGTGCTGTCGATCAAGGAAGCGATCGACCATCCGCACAACAAGGCGCGCCAGACCATTGTCGAGATCGATGGCGTGGCCCAGCCCAATGTGGCGCCGCGTTTCTCGCGCACGGAATCGAAGATTCAGGGTCCGGCGCCGACGGTCGGCGAGCACACCGAAAGCGCGCTCAAGGATTGGGGCTTCTCGGCCGGCGATATCGACGGGCTCAAGAAGGCGGAAGCGATTTGAGTGCACTTCCCGGTACGACAGGGCGGCGGCGCATCTATCTGATGCGCCACGGCCATGTCGACTATTTCGGACCGGAGATTCTGGCGGCCGGCGGCGACACGAAAGTGGTGCCGCTGACGCCGCTTGGCCGGGAACAGGCGAAGGCGGCCGGCGCCGCGCTTGCCCATGTCGCGCTCGACCGCGCCATCTGTTCCGGCGTGCCGCGGACGCGGCAGACGGCGGAATTCGTCCTCGCGGCGCAGGAATCTTCCGCGCCTTTCCTCGAGGAAGAACCGGCGCTGGTCGAAATCCATGGCGGTAGCTTCGGCAGGATTTCGAACCGCACCGAACTCGCCGCGAAAATGGCTTTCTATTTCGAGACGGCTGAAATGCCCGGCGCCACCATGCTCGAGGGCGGCGAAGTCTTCCGGGACGCGCTCACCCGCGCCATCGGTGCCGTCACGCGGCTCCTGGCCGAGCCGGGCTGGCACACGGCGCTGATTGCCGCGCATGAGGGCATCAACCGCCTCATTCTCGGCTGGGCGGCGACAGGCTGCTCGCTCGAGCGGGCGCTGGGCGCCGTGCGCGCCTTCGAGCAGGACCCGGCCTGCATCAATGTCATCGATTTCGACATGGTGCCGGCGGCCGACGGCAGCATTGGCACCGAAATCCAGCGCAGCCTGATCAAATCGGTCAATGTGACGCCCTATAATTACGTCAAGCACGGCATGAACATGACCAGCCTTGAGGCCATATTTGCCCGTGAACCCCGCTAGCCTTTATGGCTTTCCGGGCGTAGCCTAGTCCATCGTCTTTGGGGGAGGACAGGATGAGCAACGAGTTGCTTGCCAAGGTGGCGCATATCGGCGAGGCGCTTACGCCGGCGCCGAAAATTACCGGCTTTCATCACATCGCCTATCGGTGCCGCGATGCCGAAGAGACGCGGAAATTCTATGTCGATCTGCTCGGATTGAAGCCGGCCGCGGCTCTTGCTTTCGAGAAGGATCCGGCCGGCCGCGACATGCCGTTCATGCATCTCTTCTTCGAAATGGGCGACGGCCGTTTCATCGCCTTTTTCGACGAGCCCTCAAGTGCGGACGACGACACCTTCCGGATGAAGGACGGCATTGCCGACTACCATTTTGCATTTGAAGTCGGCACGATGGATGAGCTGAAGACATTCATGACGCGGCTTGGTGAAGCGAAGGTTCCGGTTTTCGGACCCATCGACCATCATTTTTGTCATTCGATCTATTTCTTCGACCCGAGCGGTCTGGCCTGCGAGATCACGGTGCGCGACGCCAAGCACGACGCGATCATGGCGGCGGAAAGCGATCGCTCGGCGCAAGCCATCCATGAATGGACCGAGAAGACGCGGGCGCTCAAGGAAGCGCGGATGAAGCTCTTCCGGGAAGCCGCCGACTAGGGGCGCCAAACTGCATTCACCAAATCCGTCAACTCTGCCTGAGAGAGCGGCCATGACATCGCCTGTGAACGTCACACGCGTCTATCGAAACCATACGATCGACTCGACACGCTGGAATGGCTTTGTTCCCCGTGTCGACGACATCATCGTCACCACATCCTACAAATCCGGCACGACCTGGACCCTCGGCATCCTCTACCGGATTCTTGCCCTGAAGGAGGGCGTGCCCATACCGCCGATGGACTACTGGATCGATGCGCGCATGTTTCCCGTCGCGCTCGAAGACCAGCTCGCCGAACTTGCGGCGATGTCCCATCGCCGGGTTTTGAAGTCCCATCTGGCTGCCGATGGACTGCCGATCTGGGACGGCACCCGTTATGTCGTGGTCGGCCGCGATCCCCGCGATGTCTTCATGTCGCTGGTCAATCACTACGAACAGTTCACCGAGGCCGCCTATTTCGCTTTCAACGAGACGCCGGGCCGCGTCGGGCCGCCTATTCCGCGTTACGACGGCGATGTTCGCGCGCTGTGGAAAAACTGGATAACGCGCGGCTGGTTCGACTGGGAGTCCGAAGGCTGGCCCTGGTGGGGCAACATGCACCACGTGGCGAGCTGGTGGCCGTTGCGCGAGGCGCCGAACGTGCTGTTCATTCACTACAACGACCTGAAGGCAAATCTGCCGCGCGAGATCGAGCGGCTGTCGCGCTTTGCCGGCTTCGACCTCTCACCGGCGGAAATCGCCACTATCGCCGACGGCGCATCGATCGGTGCGATGCGCGATACGGCGATTGCGGCTGGCGATCCGCTCAGCATGATGTTCAAGGACGGCGCCAGGGGCTTCTTCTACAAGGGCACCAACCAGCGCTGGCGCTCGGTGTTGAGCGACGAAGACCTCGAACTCTACGAGGCGGCAAAGAAACGCGTCCTGACGCCCGACTGTGCGCAGTGGCTGGAGTGTGGAGATCACGGTTAGGCGCCGATCATCTCCCTGAGCTGGCGCCGCAGCACCTTGCCGAGCGGATTGCGGGGCAGGGCGTCGGCGAGTTCGAGGCGCTCGGGCAGCTTGTAGGCGGCGATGTCGGATTTCATCAGGTGGTTGCGGATGTCGTCCAGCGTCACGCTTTCACCCTCGGCCGGCACGGCCACGGCACAGATGCGCTCACCCATCACCGCATCGGCATAGCCGACAACGGCCGCTTCCTTGATTTTCGGCAGGCCGGCCAGCAACCCGTCGATCTCGCCCGGCGAGATGTTCATGCCACCGCGAATGATGATGTCCTTGGCGCGTTCAACGAAGCGGTAATAGCGATTGCCGGCGCCGGCGATCTCGAAGACGTCGCCGGTGTGAAAGAAGCCGTCCTTGTCGATGGCATCCGTCGGACCGCCGCCGTCGCCGGCGCGATAGTAGCCTGCGAAGACCGTGGCGCCCTTGATCAGCAGCTCGCCGGCCTTGCCGGGCTCGCTCACTTCCCCGCCCGTCTGGATGTCGACGAGCTTCGTTTCGATGGCGGCGGCGATCTTGGCCGGCCAGTCGAGACCCTTGACGCCGAAACGCGGAAAGAACTGCGCGCGCTCTTCGGGGTCCGGCACGTCGCCCGCGCCGGAAATCAGGCAGGTGCCTTCGTTGGAGCCGAAGATGTTGACGATCGGCAGACCATATTGCTCCTGCCAGCTCTTGACCATCCAGGGTGACAACGGCGCCGATCCGGAGCCGATGCTGCGCACCGCGGAAAGATCGAGCGACGCCATCAGCTTCTCTTCCTTCAGCAGCAGCGACAGCACGGCGGGCGGCGCAACGGTATAGGTAATTTTCTCGCCGACCAGTTGTTTCAGGAACACCGGAAGGTCAAAGGGATGGTGCTGCACCAGCGTACCGCCGGTCAGAAGCCAGGGCATGAAGCAGCCACCGATGGCGGCCATGTTGACCAGCGGGAAAGGGTTCAGCACCGTGTCGCCGGGCTCGAGCTGCGCGGCGTCGGCGCAGGCGACGCCGGCGATCATCCAGTGATTGTGACTGCGGGGTACACCCTTGGGCCGTGCTTCTGTTCCCGACGTCCAGCAGATCGTCGCGGCATCGTTGGCGTCCGCCTTGGGCAGTGCGTCGAGCCGCGCGGTGTCGGCTGCCGGCCATTGCACTTCGCCAATGACGAACAACGTACTCAGCCCGGGAAGCTTCGGCTTCAGGCTCTCGAACATCGCCGCGTGGTCATGGCCGCGGATGCTGCGCGCGGTCACCGCCGCTTTCGCGCCGACAAAACCGAGCACGTCGCCAAGCTCATGGGCACGCCATTGCACCGGTGCCGGCGTGACGATGAGGCCGATGCGCCAGGCGGCGAGGTAGACCGCAACCAGTTCCACGACGTTCGGAAGCTGCACGGCCAGCACATCATCCTTCTTCAATCCGGCGTCGAGAAAGGCGGTGGCGATCCGGTCGGCCTCGGCCGCCAGTTCCGCATAGGTCAGGCGGCGCGGTTCGCGGCCGTCGATATCGGCGCGATTGGGCGGATCGGCAACCGCAAGGCGGTCCGGCGTCGCGGCCGCGTTGGCGCGAAAGCGCGTGTCGATGGTCTCGGTTCCCCACCAGCCGGCGCGCGTATGGGTCTCGATCTCCTGCTGCGATGCCAGGATCATGTGCGGCGCTCCTCCCAAAGCATGTCGCGGACATTTCGTCCTTATCGTTTTCTCGCCTGTTCGTATTCTTCCTCGAGCCGCGCCACGAGGCTCGCGACTGTCTCCACCCTGTCGATTGTGCCAACGCCGTGGCCCGCCGACCAGACCTGTGCCCAGCGTTTCGCGCCGGATTGCGGGTCGGTGAAGTCGATATCGGGGTTTTTTTCCATCGCGTCGAGGTTCATGCCCGCCCGGGCGATGCTCGGCTTCAGCCAGTTGGCGGCAACGCCGGTGATGGCGCGGGTCAGGATCAGGTCGTCGACGCTCGAGGCGATCAGCATGTCGCGATATTCGGGGGCGGCGAGGCTTTCCTCGCAGGCGATGAAGCGCGTGCCCATATAGGCAAGGTCGGCGCCCAGCACCTCGGCGGCGCGAATGCCGGCGCCACTGGTGATGCCGCCGCCGAGAACCACCGGCCCGTCGAAAAATTCGCGCACGGCCGGCACGAAGGAAAATCCCGTCATCTGCCCGGTATGACCGCCGGCACCCGCCGCTACCAGCACCAACCCGTCGACGCCTGCCGCCACCGCCTTGCGGGCGAAGGGAACCGAATTCACATCCGCGAACACGAGGCCACCATATTCATGCACCCGTTCGACGATGGCACGCGGGCTGCCGAGCGCGGTGATGACCAGCGGCGCCTTGTAACGCATGACGAGATCGAGGTCTTCGTCGAGCCGCGCGTTCGAACGATGCACGACCACATTGGCCGCCCAGGGGGCGTCTTTCTCACCGAGACCGGTCGTGATGCGGTCCATCCATTCGTCGAGCATGGCGACGGTGCGGGCGTTCGGCGTCGGAAAGGAGCCGATGACGCCGGCGCGCGATGCGGCCAACACCAGTTCCGGGCCCGAGATCAGAAACATCGGCGCGGCGATCAGCGGTAATGTTACGCGCGCGCCCCACGCGGCGGGCAGTCTGGACGACAGGTTCAGCATCTCTACTCCTCAATCCACCATACGCTGCTACGATACCCGTAGAGCGACGGCTGTTCCGGTACCTTGACCTTGTCCCAAAGCGCCAGCCACTGATTGGGCTGATGGAAGAGCGGGATCATGTAGGCTCCGGACAGCAATACCCGGTCCATGGCCCGCACGGCAGCGACGAAGTCCTCATGCGTGCGCGCTTCGAGCATCGCTCCGATCATGGCATCGACGGCGGGTTCCTTCGCGCCCATGTAGTTGCGTGTGCCGGGTGCATCCGCTGCCGCCGCACCCCAATAGAAGCTTTGCTCGTTACCGGGCGAGAGCGATGAGAACCAACCGTTGAACATCAGGTCAAAATCGTAATTGCTGCGCCGTGCCTGATACTGGCTCGGGTCGACGTTCCGTACCGCGATGTCGATGCCGACGCGCCGTGTCATCGTTGCATAGGTGAGGGCGAGGCGCTCGTCGTCGGGCGTCGCCACCAGCATCTCCAGCCGGAGCGGGCGGCCCGTCGCAACATCGGTCATCGTGCCGCCGCGCAGTTCGTAACCCGCCTCTTTCAGAAGCATGATGGCGGCCGCGCGGTTCTTCCGGTCCTGACCGGCCGGATCGCCTTCTGGCGCGTACCAGCCGTTTTCCATGATCTCGGGCGAAACGGCGTCGGGGAATGGCGCCAACAGCTCGCGCTCGCGAGTGCTCGCCGGCCGGCCGTGCGAGCCGAGTTCCGAGTTGTCGAAGAAGCTTTGTGTGCGGACGTAAAGCCCGTGATACAGATTGCGGTTCACCCACTCGAAATTGAAAAGCCGGATGAGTGCCTGGCGTACTTTTATGTCGGAAAGCACGGGTTTGCGCGTGTTGAAAACAAGAGCGCGCATCCCAGAAGGCATGCCGCTCGTGAAAATCTCCTTGCGGACCTTGCCTTGTCGAACGGCGGGAAAGTCATAGCTGTTGGTCCAGCGGCCGGGATCGTCCTCCGGGCGCGCGTGATAGAGCCCGGCCTTGAAGGCTTCGAAGGAGGCATTGGCGTCGCGAAAATATTCGTAGGTGATGCGATCGATGTTGTAGTGACCCGCATTGACCGGCAAGGCCGAGCCCCAGTAGTTCTCATCGCGCCGATAAACGATCCGCGCGCCCGGCGCGAACCCGTCGACGACATATGGCCCGCTGCCGATGGCCATGTCGAAACCGGACTGGTCGAAATTCCGGCTCTCATAGATGTGTTTCGGCACAATGGGCATCAGGCCGAGGATCAACGGAATTTCCCGGTCTCCGTCCGGCGTGAATACAAACTTCACGGTCCGGGGGGCCGGTTGCTCGATACGCTCCACTTTTGAGTAATAGGTCTTGTAGTTCGGACGGCCCTTGTCGCGCAGCGTCTCGAGCGAATAAATCACGTCGTCGACCGTGACTGGCGTTCCGTCCGAAAAATGTGCCTTCGGATTCAATGTGAACGAAATCCAGCTCCGGTCGTCCGCCATCTCGACCTTCTCGGCCAGCAACGCATAGAGCGTGAAGGCCTCGTCATACCCCCGCGCCAGCAAGCTCTCGAAAACATGTTCGCGCAGCCCGATGGCCGATGTGCCGCGCACGATAAATGGGTTGAAGCTGTCGAAAGAACCGGTGGCGCCATAGGTAATGGACCCGCCTTTGGGCGCATTGGGATTTGCGTAGGAAAAATGGGTGAAGCCGTCGGGGTAAAGCGGATCGCCATGCATGGCGATGGCATGGCCGGCCTGGGCCGGACCGGCAAACGCCGCAAACAGGAAAGGAACGATGACGGCCATGGCAAGGCGGAGCATGGGTCGGGAAGACGGCATCGCAGACAAAGCGTGTTCCTTCGAATTCCTCTGGCGGCGGCCGAACCGGGACGTAACGCCATCGCACAGCGTTAAGCAAATTTCCGGATTTTTCAAAGATTTCCAGTGCCTTGTTTATGCCGAAATGCGAGTCTATCAGAGCGTAAGCTTGATGGTCCGAATATCCGATATGGGTTCCGGGCCGTTTTATCGCGCGATTATGCTTCGAAAAGGACGTCTACCATGTTTCTTCGGCGCTTGATTCCCGGCATTGCCGCTGCGGTTCTCCTGTCCATAACCGGCGCCACGCCGGCTACGGCGCAGTCGGCCGCTCCCGAGCCCAGTATCCAGAAATTTGGAACGTGGAGCACGCGCTGCGACGAGAACACGACCGGCGCCAAACGCTGTCACGCCTTTGTCGGTGTCGCAGCCGGCGAAGAAAAGCAAAGGCTGCTCTATCTCGGCATCGGTTATGGTCCGCAAGACAGCGACGGTGACGGCCAGAACGAACTCTTCCTGTTTGCCATCACGCCTCTCGGCACCTTTCTGCCAGCGGGGATAGGCTGGTCCATCGACGGCAAAGAGAACTTCAGCCAGCAATTCGTGTTCTGCATCGCCGGCGGTTGCCAGACCGAAATCCTGCTCTCGGATGAGCGGCTGAAAGCAATGAAGAACGGCTCTCAAATGGAAGTTGCGTTCCGTCTCGTCGGGCAGGGCGACGTAAAAATTCCCGTGAAACTCGACGGCATTACAAAGGCAATCGCTGCGATTCCCGTTCCGAAAAAATCTTGATCGTCAGTCGCTGCGTGTCGGTGCGAACACACTACGCAACCATCCGAACACCGTGTTGTTGCGTGCGAGGAAGCGTGTCAGGTTTTCCATGTCGCGCGCCAGTTTTTCGGGGTTGCCAAACAACGTCTCGCGTTTTCTGAACAACCTCTCGGGGTCCAGCTCGCGGACGACGCGCGCCGGATTCCCGGCCGCAATGCAGTTGGCTGGAATGTCCTTCGTGACCACGGCACCTGCACCGATGATGCTGTTATCGCCGATCGTCACACCCTTGCCGACAATCGCACGAACGCCAAGCCACACATTCTCGCCGATATGGATCGGCCGGTGCTTGTCCAGTTCGGCGGTGCGATCATAGGTGTCGTGCCAGTCGGAATCGGAGATATAGCAACCGCTCGCCATCATGGTATTGCTGCCAATCCGGATTTCTTCCGACGCAACGATATGCGTGCCGGGACTGATCAGCACATGGTCGCCGATGACGATGCGCCCTTCGCGTTCGCCGGTCCGCCAGGTGGCGAGACGCACATAATTTCCATCGGCTGCATGCAAATGGAGATTGGCGCCGGCGGTGATCCCGCCACCCCAAAGCTCGATGTTCCAGGGGCTGGTCACGTCGAGCCCCGGTCCGATTGCGTCGAAGCCGGGAACCAGAAAGCGCTGCGTATAGAAACGCACCCACCCATTGATGATCCGGCGCACGAAATAGGGCCTGGAGTCACGGCGCAAGGTTTGAGCCCTTCCCGGAGAGTAACCAAGACGCCGCCCGGCGGGCGGCTTTCGCGCATCTGACTAGCAGATGGCGAATGCTAATGCGCGGATTTTGCGCGGATCGCGTAGACACTGCCCTGCAAGGTGCCAAAGAGTTCATGAACCTGCGAATGCCGCACCGGTTCGCCGGACTCGTCCGGGAGCAGGTTCTGCTCCGACACATAGGCGACGTACTCGGTGTCCCCGTTTTCGGCCAGCAGGTGGTAGTAGGGCTGGTCCTTGCGCGGCCGCACCTCTTCCGGGATCGAGTGCCACCATTCCTCGGTGTTGTTGAAGGTCGGGTCGACGTCGAAAATCACCCCGCGAAAGGGATAGAACCTGTGGCGAACAATCTGGCCAATGCGGAATTTCGCCTGACGGTTAACTTCCATAGCGTCGTCGCACTCCCCAGTACATTGCACAATTCTAACAGGTGAAACGGCGCGACGGAAACCCTGCGAGCTGACGATCCTGATTTCACAGGCAGGGATTGCCATTCGCCGACAAATTCTCAATATGGCGGCAATGCTATTCCCCGTATCCAGGAGCCTTGTATGAGCCGTTCCGTCGCACCGCTGTTCGAGCCCTTCACGTTAAACGGGCTGACACTGCCCAACCGGGTCGTCATGGCCCCCATGACCCGCTCCCAGTCGCCAGGAGCCATTCCCGGCCCCGACGTCGCCGCCTATTACCGCCGCCGCGCGGAAGCCGAATGCGGCCTTATCGTCACTGAGGGCACGACGGTCAATATGCCGGTTGCAACCGGCGATCCCAAGGTCCCGCAATTCTGGGGCGAGGAGGCTCTGAAGGGCTGGAAACGCGTCGTGGACGAGGTGCATGGCGCGGGCGGCAAGATCATGCCGCAGCTCTGGCATGTCGGCATGATGCGCAATCCGGCCAAGGCAACCAATACCGACCTGCCGAGCCACGGCCCCTCCGGCCTGACCAAACCGGGCAAGCAGCTTTCGGAGCCCATGACCAGGGCCGAAATCAAGGCAACCATCGACGCCTTCGCCCGCGCCGCGGCCGATGCCCGCGCGATTGGCTTCGACGGGGTCGAGGTTCACGGTGCCCATGGCTACCTCATCGACCAGTTCTTCTGGGAGGGGACAAACCAGCGTGAGGACGAATATGGCGGCGATCTCGTTGGCCGAACCCGTTTTGCCGTTGAGATCATCGAAGCGATCCGACGCGAAGCAGGCAAGGACTTCCCGCTGATCCTGCGTTTTTCGCAATGGAAGCAGCAGGACTACGCGGCGAAGCTGGCGCAGACGCCGGATGAACTTGGTGCCTTCCTCAAACCGCTTTCGGATGCCGGCGTCGATGCCTTCCATTGTTCGCAGCGGCGTTTCTGGGAGCCCGAATTCGAAGGCTCGAACCTCAATCTCGCCGGCTGGACCAAGAAGCTCACCGGCAAGCCGTCAATCACCGTCGGCAGCGTCAGCCTGTCGGGCGAGTTCATCGGCTCCTTCATGGGCGAAGCGTCCGAGGCAACCGGCATCGACGATCTGCTGGAGCGGCTGGAGCGGGGCGAGTTCGATCTGGTGGCGGTCGGGCGGGCGCTGCTGGTCGATCCGGCATGGACCCACAAGATCCACCAGGGTGCCTTCGATCAGCTGCTGCCGTTCAAGCCGGAGGCGCTGGCGACGCTTTCCTGAGGCTGCTCAGAGCTCGTAGGCCCTGGCGAGTTCAGGGTCTCGGGCCGCGACCTTCTTCGCCAGATCGACAATGACACTGGCCTGTTTCCAGGTCGCGTCATCCTGCATCTTGCCGTCGATCATGGCGACGCCGGTGCCGTCGGGCATCGATTCGAGAATCCGTTTGGCGAAAAGCACCTCGGCCGGATCGGGGCTGAAGACGCGCTTGGCGATGGCGATCTGGTTCGGGTGCAGCGACCAGGCGCCGACGCAACCCATCAGGAAGGCGTTGCGGAACTGCTGCTCGCAAGCGTCTGCGTCCTGGATGTCGCCGAAGGGGCCGTAGAAGGGCCGGATGTCGTTCGAGACGCAGGCATCGACCATCTTGGCGAAAGTGTAGTGCCAGAGGTCCTGCTGGGCGGCGATGCGCGGGCTGCCGTCCTCCTTCGGATCCTCGAGCACCCGGTAGAAGGGGTGGCCGCCGCCGACGCGCGTGGTTTTCATCCGCCGCGAGGCGGCGAGGTCGGCCGGGCCGAGGCTCATGCCATGCATGCGCGGACTGGCGCAGGCTATTTCCTCGACATTCTTGACGCCTTGCGCGGTTTCCAGAATGGCATGGATGAGAAGCGGCTTCTTCAGCCCGTGCTTCGCCTCGAGCTGGGCCAATAACTGGTCGAGATAGTGGATATCCCAGGCGCCTTCGACCTTGGGCAGCATGATGACGTCGAGCTTGTCGCCGATCTCGGCCACGAGTTCGGTGATGTCGTCGAGCATCCACGGACTGTTCAGCGGATTGATGCGGGTCCAGAAACCCGTCGCACCGAAATCATGGGCTTTGCCGACCTCGATCACGCCCTTGCGCGCCGCTTCCTTGGCGTCGGCCGGGATCGCGTCCTCGAGATTGCCGAGCAGCACGTCGACCTGCGGGATGATCTCGCCGATCCGTGCACGGAGCTTTTCATTGTGCCCCGGAAAGAAATGAATCATCCGTTCGAGCGCCACCGGCAGCTCGCGATAGGGGGCCGGCGCGCCGATGGCGAGGGGCTTGTAGAAGTTTGATGACAGTTTCATGACAGTTCCGTGACAGAAGGGGGGTCGCACAGCAGCCTAACTGCAGGTGCAGGGCGAATCCATTAATGCTTTCAAGATAGTACAGCCTTCTTCTCAGCCTCGATCAAAGCCCGTGCCGGTCCAGCGGCCAAAAGGCAGGCAAAACCGAGCAGCGGCGACAGCGTAATCGCCAGATAAGCGGTCTCGTAACCGCCGGCCGCGACATAGAGAAATCCAAGCAATGCGGGGCCCGCCGCATTGGCGCAGGTCGTCACCATCTGCGAGACGGAGAGAATACGCGCATAAGCCTTGAGACCAAAGGCTTCGGCCATGATCAGCGGCTGCATCATCTGCATGTTGCCGACCGTTGCGCCAAACATGACCGAGGCGATGAGCAGCGCCACGGCGCCCTCGGCAAAGGCGAATGCGGCAAAGGAAATGCCCTGCAGCACAAAGATCGCAAAGAGATAGTTGCGCGAAGAAACCCGCGCCAGCAGCCAACCGCCGACAAGACGTCCGACAATGCTGGCAGCCGCCATGATCGAGACGGCGAGGGCGGCCATCGAGGTGTCGCCGGTACGCGTGAGCACGAGACGAAACTGATGCGCGAGGCTGCCGACTTGCGCCATCATGGCGAAAACGAAAGCCGCCGTGCAAAGGATAAAGAAGCGGCTGCGCACGGCTTCGGCAAACCCGATCCCGTCCGGTGGCAAGAGACTGCCATCGGCGGCGCGGCGGGGTGGGTCGCCGTCGGGCGAGAGGCCGATCGCTTCGGGGCTGCGCCGCAACACCGCCAGCGTTACCGGGATGACACCAAGTATCATCATCAAAGCCAGCCAATAAGCCGCCTCGCCGAGCCCGAGGGTACCGACAAGGCCCGCCGAGATCGGCGTGAAGATGATGCCGCCCATCGACAGGCCCGTCGAGGCGTAGGCAATCGCCTTCGAGCGCTGGCGCGTGAACCAGCGCGCGACAATCGTCATGCCGGGAATGACGGCGACGGCGGCGTTGCCGATGCCGAACAGAATATAAAAACCGTAGAGCTGCCAGAGCTCCGTCACATGGCCGGCGCCGGCCAGCACCAGCGCCGACAGGAGCGCGCCACTGGCGATGACCCAGCGCGGATCGTAACGATCCAGCAGCCAGCCGACGCCGAGCCCCGCGATACCAGATGAAATGAAGAAGACTGCGGTGGCATTCGATGTCGCGGAGACAGAGAATCCGCCGCCGGAGACAAAAGCTTCGAGAAAAATCGACAGGTTGTAGAAGATCAGCCCGCAGGACACGGTGTGCACGACGAATACCGCGCCAACGATATACCAGCCGTAAAAGAGGCCGGCGCGCGCGGAGGCGTGCGGCGTTTCTGGCGCGGGGCCAGCATTCATATTGTCGAACTCCGGCAAGGTCGATAGGCGAATGATTTGATCTGACCTAAATAGAGCTTCCGGTCAGTTTGCCCAAGCGGAATCTTATTTATTTGGCGGCCGTCAACGCCTGCATCTCTTCCGCCATCGCATGGCGGAAGGATTCCCGTTCCGTCACCCGATGGTCGCCATTCGCATAGGCGCGCGCATTCTCGTAGTAGAAGCGGGCGTTCATGGTGTTGGCCGGACCGTTGTCCCGGGTCTTGATGATCTTGGCCGGCGAGCCGGCAACGATCGAATTTTCAGGGACGACGGTTCCCTCGGTCACAATCGAATGGCCGGCAACAATCGAGTTCCGACCTATCCTTGCGCCGTCCATGATCGTGGCGTTGATCCCGATCAGGCAATTATCGCCGATTTCGGCACCGTGGATCGTGCAGTGATGCGTGATCGAGCAATTGTCGCCGATGATCGTCGGCGTCTCGTTGCCGACATGGATCATCACAAAATCCTGGATGTTGGTTCGCCGGCCGATCCGCACCTCATGCATCTCGCTGCGAATGACGACATAGGGCCAGAGCGATGCCCCTTCGCCGATGAAGACCTTGCCGTAGATCAGCGCTGTTTCATGGATGAATGCCGGATTGTCGAGAACGACGCCGGGGCCGAGATCACGCATGTGGTTTTCCATCGATGAGGGCGCGGACCGGGCCCGCGGCAAGGATCAGAAGAAAGGCGAGAAACGATGCAAGCGCCATTGCGAGAAACGCAACTTCATATCCGCCAAGACCCTGAAAGAGGAAGCCAATTGCGGCCGGGCCCGTCGCTACGCCGGCGGTCATGCAGAGCTGTGTCAGAGAGTAGATGCGGCCGTATGCCTTGAGACCGAAAGCCTCCGCGACCATCAAGGGCTGCATCATCAGCAAGTTGCCGACCGTCAGTCCAAAGACAACCGTCGTTGCCAGCAGTGCCGGCGTTGTCTCGGCAAAGGCATAGAAGGCGAGGGCGGTTCCTTGCGCGATGGTCAGACCCAGAACAAACCCGCGCGAGGGGATCCATCGCAGCGCCTGCCCGCCAATCAGTCGGCCGACAATACTTGCGGCCGCCATGGTGGCGACGGCGAGCCGCGCCGTACCGCTGTTGTCGGTGCGAACGAAGATCAGGCTGTACTGATGTGCGATAACGCCGACCTGCGCCATCATCGCAAAGACATATGCGGTCGTCATCAAGATGAAAAATCGGCTGCGAACGGCTTGCTCAAATGAAATGCCGTCGGCCGGCAGGGGCGCGCCGCTGGCATCGCGCACAATTGGATCCCCATCAGGTCCAAGGCCGATCGATTGCGGCGAGGGACGGATGAGCAACCACGCGACGGGGATCACACCCAAAATGAACATCAGCGCCAGCCAGGGCGCCGCGCCGCCAAGCCCCATGCCCTCAATCATCCAGGCAGAGAGCGGCGTTAACAGAATGCCGCCCAACGACAACCCCGTGGACGCGTAGGACAGAGCAACGGAGCGCTGACGCGCGAACCAGCGCGCGACCAGTGTTGTGCCGGGGATCAGCGCCGCGCCCGCATAGCCGACGCCAAATAAAATGTAGAAGGCGTAGAGCTGCCAGAGTTCCGTGACGTAGCCTGCGCCGAGGATGGCAAGGGCGGCGATCA
>JAUXOE010000062.1 GCA_030682415.1 Parvibaculum sp. | reverse complement strand
TGCGCGACTATTATCCGACCATTTCCGAAAAGGAACGCGACGAGCGCGAAGAGTTCCTGCTGGAAGCCAGCTATCTGATGCGCGACCGTTTCGATGCGGTCGAGGTCTGGAAGAATCTCGGCCTCGATCCTGTTGCCTGCGGCGAGCACATGTATCACTCGGGCTTCATGGCCAATTTCCGCAACTCGCTGTTCCAGCGCATCGTGCCGATCGTCAAGGATGTCGGCCTCTGGGGTCCGCGCATCCGCAAGGGCTATGAGGAAATGGGCGTGCTTGCCTATGCCGATCAGGATGTCGATGCCATGCAGCAGGCCGACGACAATATCGCCCGCGAGTTCGATGCGCGCCGCAAGCATATCGAACGCATTGCTGCGCGGGCCGGCGGACAGGCGACGGCGGCCGCCGAATAGGAAGCATCACCAATCGAGAGGAAGACGCCGGGCGAAAGCCCGGCGTTTTCTTTTGGCCTGTCGGCAAGGCCTTATTGTGAACACAAGAGCTGATCCTTATGGGCCGGTTCATTGGAGGACAAAGGTATGCGGTACAAACTTGCGGCCATTACGCTCACTGCGGCACTCGTGCTTTCGTCCGGCGCATTGCTGGCGAATAATCACAAGGCTCAACATCACAAGGCCGGAAAGCACGGCGGGGCCCGTGTGTCCGCTGACATTGGCGTCAACCCGTCCGCGATATTTGAAGCGGACGAGGCGCGGCTCATCCGTAACTACTTCTCGACACGGCCGATGGATGTCAAGCCGCTGCCGCCGGGCATCGCGAAAAACCTTGCCCGCGGCAAGCCGCTGCCGCCCGGCATTGCCAAGCGCTATCTGCCTGGCGACCTGACGGCCCGGCTGCCCATGCGCACCGGGTACGAGCGCCGGATCGTCGGCGATGACGTGCTGCTTGTGTCGGTCGTCACAGGCGTCATTGTCGACATCCTCAACGACGTGTTTTGACGGAAGAGCCGCTTGCCGCAGAAGTTCAGCGGGAGCGGACTCCAGAAAGAAGCCGCTGCGCAAGGACGTCACCCTGCGCAGCGGCTCATATCGTCAGGCTCGATTATTCGTTGATGCTCTTTGCGTCCTTGGCGGCGCGCACCAATTGCACGAATTCGGCCCGCAATCCGAACTCATCGTCGCCCCGTGCCTTCTGGGCCAGCGCCACGATCTCATCAAGACCGAAACTGTCGGCGACCCATGGCGACCCGCGCAGGCGTTCGCCGAAGCCCGCGACCGCGATGGCCCAGCGTGTCGCCTCGGGCGCGGCATCGACGGTTGCCAGCGCATCGGATGAAATCGCCTGCTCGATCAGCTTCGACGTGGTGCCGCCCGGTTCCTTGTAACGCACTTTGAGGAACGCAAGCTCGTCACTTTCGTGCGTCGTCGCGTCATGATCCTGATAGCGCAAGGGGTCCGAAGAGGCCTTCGCGCCCACCGGCGTGATCTCGTAAAGCGCCGTCACCGAAACACCGGAGCCGATCTCACCCGCGTCCACCTTGTCATTGTTGAAATCTTCGCGTGCGAGCAACCGCGTCTCATAGCCGATCAGGCGGTATTCAGCGACGCGGGCGGGATTGAACTCGATCTGGATCTTGACGTCGTCGGCGATTGGAAAGAGCGAGCCTGCGAAGTCGTCGCGCAGGAGCTTGCGTGCTTCCTGCATGGTGTCGATATAGGCCGCCGTGCCGTTGCCGGTCTGGGCAAGCGCCTGCATCATCACGTCATTATAATTGCCGCGCCCAAAGCCATAGACCGAGAGATAGACGCCGGATTTGCGCTTCTCCGCGATGAAGTCTTTCAGTTTTTCCGGATCGTCAATGCCCACATTGAAGTCGCCGTCGGTCAGTAGAATGACGCGATTGACGGCGGCTTTGTCGAAATTCTCCTGGGCTAAACGATAGGCAAGGGCGAGGCCTTCGCCACCCGCGGTCGAACCACCCGAGGCCAGAGCGTCAAGTGCCCTTCTGATCTTGACCTTCTCTCTGCCATTCGTCGGCGCAAGCACCTCGCCGGCCGAGCCCGCATACGCGACAATCGCGACGTGATCGTCCTTGTCGAGCTGGTCGATCAACAGGTTCAGGGCCTTTTTGGCGAGTGGCAGCCTGTCTTCGCTGGCCATTGAGCCTGAAGTATCGACCAGAAAAACGAGATTGAGCGGCGGTTGGTCTCCGTGCGGCAAGTCGTAACCCTGCAAGCCGATATGCAGAATCTGGCGCTCCTTTGACCAGGGTGAGGCAACGAGCGCCGTCGTCGCCCGGAAGGGCGTCTCGGCGCTCGCGGGCCGCGCGTAGCCATAGTCGAAATAGTTGACGAGTTCTTCGATGCGCACGGCGTCGCGCGGCGGCAAGCGCCCGTCCTTGAGGAAGCGGCGGGTGTTTGCGTAGGAAGCCGTATCCACATCAATCGAGAAGGTGGAGACGGGCTCCTGCGTCACTAGCTTCACGCCGTTCTGCGGCGCGTCGGGATATTCTTCTGTGAATTGGGTGGAAACGCGCGCGGGGTAGGGTGCAGGCATGGCCATATCGTACATCGCGCCCGGGGTTGGACGGGCCATTTCGGCGGCGGTCGCCGGAGCCTGTGCCGATCTGGCCGTGCCGCTGTAAGTTTGCGCTCCGCCGGCGGAGGTCTGCGTATCTGAGCAAGCGCCCAGTGCCAGCAGCGCCGCCATACTGACGCCTAACAGGCGCCCGGAAAATCTCGTCATTTGAAAGTCCCCATGATCTGATTGCCCACGGCCCTGAGATATCTAGACGTTCCGTCCACGGTGGAAATTGGGCGTAAATCGAGCATCAATGTGGCGGGGTAAAAAAAGCCGCCGCAAGGTCTATGCTCCTTGCGGCGGCTTTGCGTCGGGTCAACCCCTGGCCGGTTCGGCGCTTACCAGAGACCGTGTCTCTGCACTTCGGCGCGGCCGACGACCATGTGATGCACTTCATCGGGGCCGTCGGCAAAGCGCAGATGGCGCATGTCGGTATACATGTCGGCAAGCGGGGTCCATTGCGAGATGCCGGCGGCGCCGTGCATCTGGATGGCCTGATCGATGATGAGGCAGACTTTCTCGGGCACCATGGCCTTGACCGCGCTGACATAGACGCGGGCTTCCTTGTTGCCCAAAACGTCCATGGCTCTGGCCGCCTGAAGAACGGCGAGACGCATCGCGTTGATTTCGATGCGGGCGCGCGAAATGATCTCAAGGTTCCCGCCGAGTTTCGCAATCGGCTTGCCGAAGGCTTCGCGCGTCGCGGCGCGCTTGACCATCAGTTCCAGCGCCTTTTCCGCCTTGCCGATCGAACGCATGCAGTGATGGATGCGGCCGGGGCCGAGGCGCACCTGGCTGATCTCGAAGCCGCGGCCTTCGCCCAGCAGGATGTTCTCCTTCGGTACGCGCACATTGTTGAAGCGGATATGCATGTGGCCCTGCGGCGCGTGATCCTTGCCGAAAACTTTCATGCCTTCGAGAATTTCGACACCGGGCGTGTCGATCGGCACGAGGATTTGCGACTGCTGCTTGCTGGGCGGGGCGTCGGGGCTGGTGCGCACCATCACGATCATGATCTTGCAGCGCGGGTCGCCGGCGCCGGAAATGTAGAACTTCTCGCCATTGATGACCCACTCACCGCCGTCCAGCACGGCGCTGGTGCGCACATTCTTGGCATCCGAGCTCGGCACATCGGGCTCGGTCATCGCATAGGCGGAGCGGATTTCGCCGTTGAGCAGCGGTTCCAGCCACTTCTTCTTCTGCGCCGGTGTGCCGACGCGTTCCAGCACCTCCATGTTGCCCGTGTCCGGCGCGCTGCAATTGAGCGATTCGGAGGCAAGTGGCGATTTGCCGAGCTCGACGGC
This sequence comes from Parvibaculum sp., assembly GCA_030682415.1. Taxonomy (GTDB): domain Bacteria; phylum Pseudomonadota; class Alphaproteobacteria; order Parvibaculales; family Parvibaculaceae; genus Parvibaculum. The sequence continues at coordinate 379 of JAUXOE010000062.1, read as the reverse complement.
GATATAAGCGTAATCGAGATTGGTCAGGCCGGAGCCGATTTCGGAATCCGGCAGGAAGAAGTTCCACAGGCCCGATTCCTTGGCCTTGTTCTTGGCGCCTTCCAGCAGCTCGAGCTGGCGCGGATGCCAGCTCCAGCGGTCCTTCTTCTCGTCATGAAGGCGGAAAAATTCTTCCGTGATCGGTTCGACATTTTCGGCGATGTGCTTCTGCACGGCGGCCATCAGCGGCCGCGCCTTCTCCGACATCGCAAGCTGAAACAGGTCCTGGTCGAGGTCTGACATAAGTTTTGTCCATCCGTTGTATTTTCAGTTTCGGTGCGCGCAGGTTAACGCGTCCGGCGGCGGCGCGATATCTATTGCGGCGCTTCCCCCCTTGATT
>JAUXOE010000186.1 GCA_030682415.1 Parvibaculum sp. | reverse complement strand
TCGACATCCTTGTAGAAGAACGACGCCGTCACCACGCCGATGACAAGCGCGATGCCGAGAAAGTCGATCCAGGCCCATTCGGGATCGAAGGGCAGCGGCACGCCCACAAGACGCAGCAGCGCCTCCGCGCCGACGACGACGGCAGCGCCCGCCGCGCATGAAACGACATGCGCGGCGATGCGGCCATGGGTGAGGCGCCAGGCCATTGCGCTCAGGCGACGAGCTTGTCGAGCCGCTGGCGGATGATCGTTTCGGCTTCCGACATGATGCGGTCGATCAGTTCCTTGCAGGTCGGGATGTCGTGGATGAGGCCGGCCACCAAGCCGCAGCTCCAGGCGCCCGCATCCATCTCGCCGCCCTGCATGACGCGCGGATAGACGCCGCCGACCAGTTCGCGAATGTCCTCGATGCCGAGGCTGGCACCTTTTTCGCGCTCGATCTCGACGATCTTGTCGACCGCGGCATTCGCCAGCACGCGTTCGGTGTTCCTGAGCGGGCGCATGATCAGGCGGGTGTCGAGCTCGCTGGCCGCAATCAGCGCCTTCTTCACATTGTCATGCACCGGCGCTTCTTTCGTTGCGATGAAGCGCGTGCCCATGTTGATGCCGTCGGCACCGAGCGCCAGCGAGGCGACGAGCTGCGAGGCCGTGCCCATGCCGCCCGAGGCGACGAAGGGGATTTTCAATTCTTCGGCCGCGCGCGGCAGCAGGATCATGTTCGGAATGTCGTCCTCGCCCGGATGGCCGCCGCATTCGAACCCGTCGACGCTGACCGCGTCGCAGCCGATGCGCTCGGCCTTCAGCGAATGGCGGACGGACGTGCATTTGTGAATGACCTTGATGCCCGCGTCCTTCATCGCCGGCATATAGGCTTCGGGGCTGCGGCCGGCCGTTTCGACGATGCGCACACCGCCATCGATGATCGCCTGGATATATTCAGGATAGGGCGGATTGGCGAAGCCCGGCAGGAAGGTCAGGTTCACGCCGATCGGCTTGTCGGTCATCTTCCTGCACTTGGCGATCTCGTTGGCGAGATCCTTCGGCGTCGGCTGCGTCAGCGCCGTGATGATGCCGAGCCCGCCGGCATTCGAAACGGCGGCCGCCATTTCGGCGAGGCCGACAAAATGCATGCCGCCCTGGATGATCGGGTGCTGGATGCCGAAAAGTTCGGTAATGCGCGTCTTCATGTGTGTTGCCTTCGGTTTTCGATGGAGTGGAATACGGGAGTGCCGGATCAGCCGGCGAAATTCGGGCGGCGCTTTTCGAGATTGGCCATGATGGCTTCTTTCTGATGCGCGCCGCCGATGAGCTTGTCCTGCTCGACGGATTCGGCGAGCAGGATCGCACCGGCGTCAGCATCCGGCGCGTCGTTGAGGATGCGCTTGGCGGCGCGAATGGCCGACGGGCTCTTGTCGGCGATCTCGCGCGCCACCGTCAGCGCCTCGGCGTAAGGATCGTTGCAGATGCGGGTGGCGAAACCATAGGCCAGCGCCTCGTCGGTCTCGAAGATGCGGCCGGTATAGGTGAGGTCGCGAATGACGTCCTCGCGCGCCAGACCGCGCATCAGATACATGCCGGCCATGTCGGGGACGAGGCCCCATTTGATTTCCATGACCGAGAAACGCGTGCCGGGCGCCACGAAGCGCATATCGGCGCCGAGCGCGACCTGGAAGCCGCCGCCCAAGGCGACGCCATGGACCGCCGCAATGACCGGCACCGGAACGTCGCGCCAGACAAGGGCCGCATATTGGGCCCGGTTGGCGATGCCATGGGTGCGCTGTTCGAGCCGGCCGGTGACCTCCGATTTGTTCGCCTCGCGCTCGCCGCTGGCCATGCGGCCGAAATTGCCCATGTCGAGCCCGGCGCAAAAGGCGCGGCCTTCACCGGAAATAACGACGGCGCGGACCGACTTGTCGGCTTTCAGCTTTTCGCCGGTCTCGAGCAGGGCCATGAACATCGCATCGTCGAGCGCGTTCATCTTGTCGGCGCGGCTGAGGCGCACATCGGCGACCCCTTCCACGATTGTCGTCTTGATGCGCTCTTCCATGAGCGGAGCCTCCCGGTTGTTCTCTGCCTGTTTCGGTTGCAAGAGTCATAGCGGCCCGGCGGCTGAATACAAGACCGCGAGGGTGCGGCCGGGTCTGCAGAAATGAACCGGGCCCGACTGACGCAGCGGCACTACCCGATAGAGGAATAGGGCTGACATTCAGTCAGGTGTAGCTGGTTGTTTTTTCGCGGCGACCGGCCGATTAAAATTGATTGGCACGCCCATGTTTATCTAAGCTTGCCGTCCCTTGGGAGGGGGAGGCCGCCGGCGGCGGCCGGCGGTGCGACGGAAGGGATGCGGGCGGAGGGGAATGGACAGAGTTCTTGGACGGATATGGTGGCTGCTTTCGGCCAGCGCCGTCATTGCGTTCTTTTCGCCGCCGGTACTCTGGCTTTTCGGCGTCATGGATGGCGCGCAGCTGACGCAATACCTGCAGCAGGTCGTCAGCGGCACGGCCAATGGCTGTGTCTATGCGCTGGTCGCGCTGGGCATCGTGCTGATCTACAAGGCCACTGAAACGATCAATTTCGCGCAAGGCGAGTTGATGATGGTCGGCGCCTTCCTCGCCTTCACCTTCATCACCATGTACGGCCTCAATTTCTGGCTCGGCGCGGCGCTGGCGGTAGCGGGCGGTGTGCTGTTCGGCATGGCGACCGACCGCGCCATCATTCGCCCGGTGGTCGGCCAGCCGGTCTTTGCCATCGTCATGGTGACGCTGGGCTTCGGTTTCGTCATACGCGCCGTTGTCAGCATGGTGCCCGGCTGGGGCACCGACACCTATGCGCTGGCGACACCCTTTTCGGGCGCCGATCTGCGCCTCGGCGCGCTGGTGGTCAGTCAGGATTACGCGGCAATCATCGCCAGCACCGTCGTGCTTTGCGGCTTTCTCTTTCTCTTCTTCCGCTACACGCGGCTCGGCGTTGCCATGGAAGCCTCGTCGGAAAACCAGCTGGCGGCCTATTACATGGGCATCCCCGTCAAGCGCGTCTACACGCTGATCTGGGGCCTGTCGGCCGGTGTCGCGGCCTTTGCCGGCCTCTTGCTGGCGCCGATCACCTTCATTCATACCCAGATGGGTTTCGGCGTCATCTTCAAGGCCTTTCCGGCCGCGATCCTGGGCGGCTTCGGTTCGATCCCCGGCGCCATTGTCGGCGGGCTGATCATCGGCATCGTCGAGGCGCTGGCCGGTTTCTACCTGCCCGAAGGGTTCAAGGATGTGGCGGCCTATGTGGTGCTGCTGATCGTCTTGCTGCTGAAGCCCGAGGGCATTTTCGGCCGCGTCGTCGTCAAGAAGGTGTAAGAGCGACATGCGCTTCCTGTTCAAGACCGACTATGCCCAGGACACCCGCCTCTTTCCCTTTGGCGGCACCAAACGCTTCTGGTCCGGGCTCGCGCTTTATGCGGCGATCCTTGTCGCGCTGGCCCATTACGCGCCGGTCGCGCTGACCTCGACGCATTGGCTGGGGCTGGCGATCGTCTATGCGGTCGCCTTCGGCGCCGTGCTCCTGCGCCAGAATGCCGATGGCGAGGGCGGCCATGCGGCCTTCTGGTACGGACTTCTCGGCGTTGCGGCGCTGTCGGCGCCCTTCGTGCTCGATCTCTATTTCCTGAGCCAGATCACCTTTGTCTATGTCTATGCGATTGCCGGTGTCGGCTTGATCCTGCTGCTCGGCATGTGCGGCCAGATTTCGCTCGGCCATGCGGCCTTCATGGCCTGCGGCGCCTACACGGCGGCGCTGCTGCAGGCGCAGGGCTTCGACCTGCTGGTGACGCTGCCGGCCGCGATCCTGCTGTCGGCGCTGCTCGGCGTCGTGATCGGCCTGCCGGCACTCCGCATGACCGGCATCTATCTCGCTTTCGCCACCTATGCCTTCGCCTTCATCGTCGAGGAAGTGCTGGCGCGCTGGGACGGGCTGACCGGCGGCAATATGGGCTTCGTGCTCTCCGATCCCTCGATCCTCGGCTACACCTTCGACAGCGAGCAGAAGATGTATTACCTGGCCATGGTGTTGTTCGCGCTGACACTGCTGGCCGGGCTCAACATCCGCCGCTCCTCGACGGGCCGCGCCTTCATGGCCATTCGCGATTCCGAAACGGCGGCCGAAGCCATGGGCGTCAATCTGGCCGTCTACAAGACGACCGCCTTCGCGATCTCGGCCGGCATGGCGGGACTGGCCGGCGCCGTCTATGCGCATCTGCTGTTCTTCATCAGCCCCGAGGGCTTCACGATCTTGCTGTCGATCAACCTGCTGGTGCTGGCGGTGATTGGCGGGCTGGCCTCGATGCATGGCGCGATTTTCGGCGCCGCCTTCATCGTCGTGCTGCCGCAGCTGATCTCGTTGACGAAAGACAGCCTGCCGCCCGTTGTCGGCCAGCTGCCCGGCCTTGAATCCGGCATTTTCGGCCTGGTGATCATCCTCTTCGTGATCCTCGAACCGATGGGCCTGCACGGCCGCTGGATGAAGATCAAAACCTATTTCCAGCTTTTCCCGCTCTATAAACGCGGCACCTTCCGGCGCCAGAAGAGCTACATGGTCAGCGAGAAGAACCGATGACATTGCTCGAAGTTGAAAATCTGGCGGTTCATTTCGGCGGCATCAAGGCGGTGGACGGCGTCAGCTTCGGCGTCGACAAGGGTGAGATCTTCACCATCATCGGCCCGAACGGTGCCGGCAAGTCGACGATCTTCAATCTGGTCAGCCGCATCTATCAGCCGACATCCGGGCGCATTCGCTTCGAGGGCAAGGACATTACCGGCCTGCCGGCGCATCGCATCGCCGGTCTCGGCATTGCGCGCACCTTCCAGAATATCGAGCTGTTCGACATGGCGACCGTGCTCGACAACATGATGCTGGGCCGTCATGCGCATCGCCGCACCGGGCCTTTCGCGCATCTCTTTTTCGGACCGGCCACGCGCGCCGAGGAACTGGCGCATCGGCGCAAGATCGAGGAGGTGATCGACTTTCTCGACCTGCAGCATTACCGCGACCAGATGATCGCCAATCTGCCCTACGGCGTGCGCAAGGTGGTCGAGCTTGGCCGCGCGCTTTGCACCGAACCGAAAATCCTGCTGCTCGACGAACCTTCCTCCGGTCTCAATGTCGAGGAGACCGAGGACATGTCGTTCTGGATTTCCGACATCAAGAACATTCTCGGCATCACCGTGATCATGGTCGAGCACGACATGAACCTCGTCAACGAGGTCTCCGACCGCGTGCTGGCGCTGAATTACGGCCGCGTCATCGCCACCGGCACGCCGGCCGAGGTGCAGGCGCATCCGGAAGTGATCCGCGCCTATCTCGGCGGCGACGACACCGAGACGGAGGCCGCATGAACAGGCCCGACGCACCCGTCATTCTCTCGCTGCGCAATGTCGAGACCTTTTACGGGCCGATCATGGCGATCCGCGGCGTCTCGCTCGATGTGCGCGAGGGCCAGATCGTCACCGTGCTGGGCGCCAACGGCGCCGGCAAGACGACGATCCTGAAAACGGTATCGGGCATCATGGACCCGCAAAAGGGCACGATCGCCTATCGCGACAAACGCATCGACGGTCTCGACCCGGCGAAGATCGTGCGGCTCGGCGTCAGCCATGTGCCGGAAGGCCGCGAGGTCTTCCCGACATTGTCGGTCGGCGACAATCTGAGGATGGGCGCCTATCTGCGCAACGATCGCAAGGGCGTCGCCGAAGATCTGGAGCTGGTCTACACCTATTTCCCGGTGCTGAAGACGCGCATGCATCAGCAGGCCGGCCAGCTGTCGGGCGGCGAACAGCAGATGCTGGCGATTTCGCGCGCGCTGATGGCGCGCCCGCGTGTGCTGCTGCTCGACGAACCGTCGCTCGGCCTCTCGCCGCGCCTTGTGAAAGAGATTTTCGCCATCATTCGCCGCATCAACGAGGAGCGGGGGGTGACGATCCTGCTGGTCGAGCAGAACGCCAACATGGCGCTGCAGCTTTCGGATTACGGCTATGTTCTCGAAGTCGGCCGCATCGTCATGGAAGGCGACAGCACAAGGCTGCTGGAGAACGAGGATATCCGGGAATTCTATCTGGGACTGAAGGAACAGGGCGCGCGCGGCAAGCGGCGCTGGAAGAAACGAAAAGTCTGGCGGTAGGGAAAGAGACCCAAATGAAGCTCGCGCCACTCGTTATCTCTCCCGATTGCGACACCGTTCCGAAGCTCTTCGTCAAACGGGCGAAGGAGCTCGGACCCCGTGTCGCCATGCGCGACAAGAAGTTCGGGCTGTGGGAGCCGATCAGCTGGAACGATTATTATGAAAAGGCGCGCGCCTCGGGGCTGGCGCTGAAGGCGCTCGGCCTGTCGGATGGCGGCCGCATCGCCATCGTCTCGGAAGTCTGCCCCGAATGGCTTTTCGTCGATCTCGGCTGCATGGGTGTCGGCGGCGTCTCGATGGGCATCTATTCGACCGACACCGCGCCGCAGGTCGAATACATCATGAACGACTGCGCGGCCGAATTCTATTTCGCCGAGAACGAAGAGCAGCTCGACAAGATTCTCGAAGTGCGCGACCGCATTCCCTCGCTGAAACGTATCGTCGTTTTCGACATGGAGGGCCTGCACGACTTCCACGATCCGATGGTGATGGGTTTCGACGCCTTCATCGATCTCGGCCGCAAGGAAGCGCGCGATGCGCCGAAGCGCTTCGACGAGGCGGTCGGCAAGACGGAACCCGGCGACACCGCGATCCTGGTCTATACCAGCGGCACGACCGGTCCGCCCAAGGGGGCGATGATCAGCCATGCCAACATCATGTTCCAGATCGAAAACAACCAGAACCTGTTGCCGCATACGCCGGAGGACCGCTCGCTGGCCTTCCTGCCGCTCTGCCATATCGCCGAGCGCACCTTCACGACCTTCAACCAGTTGATGACCGGGCAGACGGTCAACTTCGCCGAGAACCTCGAAACCGTGCCGGAGAATTTGCGCGAGGTGCAGCCGACCGCCTTCTTCGCCGTGCCGCGCATCTGGGAGAAATTCTATTCGACCGTTTCGATCGCGCTGAAGGATGCGACGCTGGCCGAACGGCTGGCCTATCGCTGGGCCATCGGCGTCGGCGAGAAAGTGGCCGACCGCCGGATCGCCGGCGAGCCGGTGTCCGCGGTGCTCAACTGGTATTTCAAGCTTGCCGATCTGCTGGTGCTGAAAAACATCCGCAAGATGATCGGTATCGATTCATGCCGCTATATTCTCTCCGGCGCGGCGCCGATTTCGCCCGAACTGATCCGCTGGTACTTCGCGCTGGGTCTCTACATGGCCGAAGGCTATGGCCAGACCGAGAATGCCGGCATTGCGACGATCCCGCAGCCCTTCGGCACCTACAAGTTCGGTCTTGTCGGCAAGCCGGTGCCGAACACCGAGCTCCGGCTTGCCGAGGACGGCGAGATTCTGATGCGCGGGCCGCATGTCTTTCTCGGTTACTGGAACAAGCCCGACAAGACCGCCGAAACGGTCATCGATGGCTGGCTGCATACCGGCGATATCGGCACCATCGACAATGAAGGCTGGGTGCGCATCACCGACCGCAAGAAGGACATCATCATCACGGCCGGCGGCAAGAACATCACGCCGTCGGAAATCGAGAACGAGCTGAAATTCTCGCCCTACATCCAGGACGCGGTGGTGATCGGCGACCGGCGCAAGTTCCTGTCGGCGCTGATCATGATCGACCGCGACAATGTCGAGAAATTCGCGCAGGACGCCAATGTGCCCTTTTCTGATTTCCGCAGCCTGTGCCGCGCGGCGGAAGTGCAGGAGCTGCTGCAGGCCGAGATCGACCGCGCCAACAAGAAATTCGCCCGCGTCGAAACGATCAAGAAGTTCCGCGTTATCGAACACCAGATTCAGGCCGAGGACGACGAGATCACCGCGACCGGCAAGCTGAAACGGTCGCTGGTCAACGAGAAATATGCGACGCTGATCGAGGGTATGTACAAGGGAGAAGCCGCATGACAATCAGGAACACCGGGATGGCGCTGGCCGCAGGTCTTCTCCTCGCCGCGCCTGCCGCCACGCCGGCCTTTGCCGATGCGCAGGGCGTCAGCCCGACCGAAATCGTTCTCGGCACGCATCAGGACCTTTCCGGTCCGTTGACCTCCTGGGGCGTGCCGGTGCGCAACGGCTTGCTGATGGCCTTCGACGAAATCAATGCGGCCGGCGGCGTCAACGGCCGTCAGATCCGTCTCGTGGTCGAGGATACCGGTTACGATCCGCGCCGGGCGGTGCTGGCGACGCAGAAGCTGATCAACCGCGACAAGGTGTTTGCGATCATCGCCGCGCTCGGTTCGCCGACCGTCATCGCCTCGATGCCGCTGGCGCTCAGGCGCGGCGTGCCGGTGCTCTTTCCCTTCACCGCCGCCGACCAGACCTACGACCCCTATCATCCGCTGAAATTCGCCTCGAACATTCCTTACGTGCATGCGATGCGCATCGGCACGCGGCATTTCATCGAGACCGCCGGCGTGACCAGGATCGGTCTGCTTTATCAGGACGATGAATTCGGACTCAACGTCAAGCGCGGCGCCGAGCAGGAAGCCATCGCGCATGGATTCGAGATTGTCGAAAGCACCACCTACAAGCGCGGCGCGACCGATTTTTCGAGCCAGATCGCGCGGCTGCGCGCCGCCGATGTCGAGCTTGTCGTGCTGGGCACGGTGGTGCGCGAAACCATCGGCGCGATGCAATCGGCCCGTTCGCTCGGCTGGGACCCGATCTTCCTCTGCTCGCAGGCCTGTTACACGCCCGAGGTTCACGATCTCGGCGGCGACACGGTCAACGGCGTTTATGCGGTTGCCCAGACGCCGATCCCCTATCCAGACGATCCCAATCCGAAACTGCGCGAATGGACGGCCGCCTATCAGGAGCGCTTCAACCTGGTCGCCAATGTGCAGGCGGTCGGCGCCTATACGCTGGCCCGGCTTTTCGCCGAGGCGCTGGAGCGCGCCGGACCGGAACCGACGCCGGAAAATCTGGCCCAGGCGCTGGTCGATATGGAACCCTGGGTCGATCCCGATCTCGGCGGTGTGCCGGTCGACTTCAATGAAGGCGATCACCTGGGCAGCAAGTCGGGTTTCCTGGCGCAGATCAAGGATGGCCGCTGGGTGACGCTGACCGAACCGATGTCGGTCGACGGCGATAGCTGACCGAATGCGGGCGCTCAGTCGCCCGCGACGTCGGCATCGGCGGCGGCGCTGGCGATGAGTTCGCGCCCGTCGATGCTGGCCCGCGTCAGATGGGCGACGGCGTTGAACCAGGTCGACTCGATCTGCAGCCGCACCGGTATCAGGAAGCTCTGCGCCTCGCCGTCGCCGTTTTCGCCGCCGTCGAAACGGGCCATCCAGACGGTGGCCGGCTGCAGCGGATCCTTGATCCGGCGGATATGCCACTCGCGGCTGAAACCCGAGACCGGTTTGTAGACGACCTTGCAGCGCCACGCCTCGCCCGCATATTCGCCGGCGATGCGCGGTTCCAGCCGATCGGTTTGCAGCATCGAGAAATCGAGATCGTAGACGCGCCGGCCGTCGAAGACCGGGACGCTCGACGTGCACGGCCTGGCGGCGCCGGTCAGCGCGGCATAGATCGAGGCGGTCAGGGGGTCGACGGTGCCGACGATCTTTTTCGGATCGAGCGGGCCATGCTCCATATATCCGGCGTCGGGTTCGGCCTCGACGTCGTAGCCGCCATCCGCGGCGCGCCGCATGTCGACCGAACGCGCGCCGAAGCGGCCCTTATAGGCCTGCGCATAATGCTGCATTTGCGGCCCGGCATCGGTCAGCAGCCCATGCGCGCGGCTCGACATCCGGCCATGGAAAAACCGGTCGACAAGACCTTCGGTCGCAATGTCGGAGGCGATCGCATATTGGCCGGTGCCGAAGGCGGCCCTTGTGTCGAGCGAGAGCACCAGCAGGCCGCCGCCATAGACATGATAGGTGAGATCGACCTCGGTGCCGCCCGGCACGGCGATCCCGTCGCTGGCCGAGGCGCGCGGCGGCGCGGCCAGAACGAGCAGCGCGGCAAGGACGAGCGGCGCGAGATGTCGCCGGCACGGTCTTTCGATATGTCTCATTGCCTTTTCCGTCCTGGTCCTGCCCGAACAGAAAGGTAGCGCAAGGGCGGCGCGGTTCAAGCGGCCGGAGGGCCGCTCTCATGGGCGCGGATCGTGGTCAGGAAAATATCGGCGAAATCCCGGAGTTTGGCCGCGCCGACGCCGTTGACGACGGCAAACTCCGCCTCGCTGCGCGGCTGCCTTTCGGCCATGTCGGCCAGTGTCCGGTCGGAAAAGATCACATAGGCCGGGACCTGGCGCTCGCGGGCAAGCCGGAGACGCAACTCCTTGAGGGCGGCCAGCAGCGCCGAGGCCTCGTCGCTCATCGCCGCCGCGGCCTCGCCCCTGCGCGCCTCGCGCCGCCGCTTCACATGCTCGGCCCGGTAGAGAAAGACGCCCTCGCCCCGGCCAAGCGCCGCGCCCTTGTCGGCGATCGTCAAGCCGCCATAGCCGGCCATATCGACGGCGAGAAACCCCGATCCCGTCATTTGCCGGATCAGCGCCTGCCATTCGGGCTTGCGCCGCGCCGCGCCGGCGCCGAAGACGGCAAGATCATTGTGGCCGCTCGCCAGCACCTTTTCGGTTTCGCTGCCGCGCAGAATGTCGATTACATGGGCCGCGCCATAGCGCGCGCCGCTCTGGCGGATGGCGGCCAGCACCAGCTTCGCTTCCGCCGTGCCGTCGGCGAGTTCGACCGGATCGAGACAGGTGTCGCAATTGCCGCAAGGTTCCGACGCTTCGCCGAAATAGGACAGCAGCAACTGCCGCCGGCAGCCGGGCGCCTCGCAGAAGGCCAGCAGCGCGTCGAGACGGCGATGCTCGCGCCGCCGCCGCTCTTCGCCGGCTTCCTCCGCCTCGATGAAGGAACGGCGCATGCGGATGTCGCCAAGCCCGAACAGCATATGCGCTTCGGCCGCCTGGCCGTCGCGCCCGGCGCGTCCGATCTCCTGGTAATAGGCTTCGAGACTGCCCGGCAGATCGGCATGCACGACATAGCGCACATCCGACTTGTCGATGCCCATGCCGAAGGCGATGGTGGCGACCATGACGATGCCGCGCTCGGTCATGAAGCGGTTCTGGTTGGCCTCGCGCGCTTCCTTGCTCATGCCGGCGTGATAGGGCAGCGCCTTGACCCCTTCGCCGGTCAGGAACACGGCCGTCTCCTCGGTCTTGCGGCGCGACAGGCAATAGACGATGCCGCTGGCGCCGGCGTGACGGCCGACCGTGTCGACGAGCTGCCGTTTCCAGTCGGCTTTCGGCGAAACGGTTAGACGGATATTCGGCCGGTCGAAACCGAGCACCAGCATGTCGACGCGACCGCCGAAAAGCCGCTCGGCAATGTCGGCCCGCGTCGCTTCGTCGGCGGTCGCCGTCAGCGCCGCGATCGGCACGCCGGGAAAGAGGTCGCGCAGGCGGGCCAGATCCTCATATTCGGGCCGGAAGGCCGGCCCCCATTGCGAAATGCAATGCGCCTCGTCGACGGCAATGAGCCGCACATCAAGCCGCTGCAGTGCTTCCAGCATGCGCGCGGTCATCAGCCGTTCGGGCGCCAGATAGAGAAGCCGCGTTTCGCCGGCCGCCGCGCGCCGCCAGGCGGCGACATTGTCGTCGCGCGATTGCGCCGAATTGATGCTGTCGGCGGCGACACCAGCCAGACGGAGGGCGGCGACCTGATCCTGCATCAGCGCCACCAGCGGCGAGACGACGATGGTGAGGCCACCCTTGACCAGCGCCGGCACCTGGAAACAGAGCGACTTGCCCGAGCCCGTCGGCATCACGGTGAGAAGATGGCGGCCCGCCAGCAGCGTCTGCATCGCCGCTTCCTGGCCGGGGCGGAAGCTGTCGAAGCCGAAAACGTCTTTCAGGATTTGCCGCTCGGGAGCGTGCGCGGCGGGAGCATTCATCGGGGGACACTATCCGGGAAGGAGAGGCGAATCGGGACCTTACCGTCGCATGAGGAGCGCCCCGGGGAAAGTTGCGATCTGGCGCGCGGCTCACCGCCGTGGGATAAACGGCGGCAATAAGCGGAGGATATGATGCGGTTTGTGACATTCGAGACGGCGGGCGCGGCGCGGCTTGGACTGGTCGAGGGCAGCGAGGTCGCCGATCTCGGCAGTGGCGCGTTGATCGACGCGATCCGCGCCGGCGCGACGGGTCTCGCGCAAGCGGCAAAGGCGGCAACGGGCCCGCGCCTGCCGCTTGACGGGCTGACGCTGCTGCCGGTCATCCCGCGGCCCGGCAAGATCATCTGTCTGGGCCTCAACTACGCCGAACACGCCGCCGAAGGCGGTCGCGAAAAGCCCGACTATCCGAATTTCTTCATGCGCGCCGCGACCTCGCTGGTCGGTCACGGACGCCCGGTGCTGCGGCCGCGCGTTTCCGAACAGCTCGATTTCGAGGCCGAGCTGGCGGCCGTCATCGGCCGCACCGTGCCGCGCCATGTCGCCCGCGCCGAGGCGCTTGATTATGTGGCCGGTTACAGTTGCTTCAACGATGTCTCGGTGCGCGACTATCAGCGCCGGACGCCGCAATGGACCATCGGCAAGAATTTCGACACCACCGGCCCCTTCGGCCCGGTCTTCGTGACGGCGGATGAATTGCCGCCGGGCGCGACGGGGCTCGCCATCGCCTCGCGCCTCAACGGCGTGACGATGCAAAGCGCCAATACGCGCGACATGATTTTTCCGGTCGATGAGACGATCGCGCTCTTGAGCGACTGCATGACGCTGGAGGCCGGCGACGTTCTGGTGATGGGCACGCCGGCCGGCGTCGGCTTCGCCCGCACGCCACCCGTCTGGATGAAGCCGGGCGACCGCATCGAAATCGAGATCGAAGGGGTCGGCCTGCTGGCCAACCCCATTGTCGCCGAATAGCGTCGTCTATTCGGCCGCGCGCCCGGCCGGACCCGCGGCGCGTTTGCCCCAGCGCAGCATCCGCGGCAGCGTCGGCCGCTCGCCGCGCAGCCGGTTTTCGCGTGCGACCGACGGCGCGGCCAGCAGCACCGGCACCAGCACCAGCGTCAGCAGCGTCGAGAAACCGAGACCGAAAATGATCGCGGTCGACAACTGCACCCACCACACCGAGACCGGTCCGCCGAATATGATCTCGCGCGTCGCGAAATTGAAATTGATCTGCAACGCCATCGGCAAGAGGCCGAACATGGTGGTGATCGTGGTCAGCATGATCGGCCTGAGACGCTGCCCCGCCGTGCGCAACACCGCCTCGACGACGTCCATGCCTTCGCCAAGCAGGCGCTGATAGGTATCAATCAGCACGATCGAGTTGTTCACCACGATACCGGCCAGCGCAACGATGCCTGTGCCCGTCATGATGACGGAGAAGGGCTGGCCGGTGACCATCATCCCGATCAGCACGCCGACGGTCGAGAGCACCACGGTCGAGAGCGTCAGCACTGAATGGTAGAAGCTGTTGAACTGCGTCAGCAGAATCACGAACATCAGGAACAGGGCGCCGACAAGCGCCCCGCCGAGGAAGTTCGACGCCTTCTCCTGCTCTTCATTGGCACCGCGGAACTTCACGCGAACGCCGGCGCCGAAATCCTGTGTCTCGATCCATTCCTGTATCTCGCGCGTCTTCTCGTCGACATTGATCTTTGCCTGCGTCTCGCGGTCGAAAGCGGTATTGGCCTTGACCATGATCCGACGAAAGCCGTCGATGCGCTCGATCGAGCCAACCTGCGGTTGCGCCGTTCGCGTGACGAAATTCGAAATCGGCACGAGGCCATGCGGGGTCTGAACGCGCAACTGGTCGAGCTGGTCGAGCACGCGATAGTCGCCGGGGAAGCGCGCCCGGATGTCGACCTCGTCCTGCGCATCGTCGGGCCGGTACTTGCCGATCAGAATGCCATTGGTGACGAGCTGGATGGTCGCGCCGACTGACGTGACGTCGGCGCCGAAACGTCCGGCCAGTTCCCGGTCGACCGTCATCACCCATTCGATCCCCGGCAGCGGCCTTCCGTCCTCGACGTCGATCAGCCCGTCGACATTCCGGTCGAGATGATCGCGAACGGTGGCGGCGGCCTGCAGCAGCCGGCCATAATCGTTGGACGTCAGCTCGATCTGAATGTCCTTGCCGGTCGGTGGACCGTCCTCGACCTTGCGCAGTTCAACCTTGATACCGGGGACCTTGTCGGTCCTCTGGCGAATTTCATCGAGAACGACAGCACCCTTGGCCCGTTCTTCATAGGGCTTCAATTCGATCATCAGCTGGGCGATGAGATCCTTCGGTACGTCGCCGCGGCCGACGGGGCCCGAGCCGAGGCCGGGTCCGGTGCGCGTGAAAACGGTCCTGACGCCATCGGTCGAAAGCACAATGTCTTCGACGTCGCGCGCCAGCGTCAACGTATCCTGCGCCGACAGATTGCCGCGCGCGCTCACCAGAACGATCGCCTGTTCCGGCTCGGTGTCGACGAAGAACTCGACGCCATTGTTGAAGTTGGAGAAGAGCGCGATCGTGCCGACGAGAATGACGGCGGTTCCGGCGAGAATCCGCCCCGGATAGTAGATCAGCCGGTCGAGCAGCCGGACATAGGCGCCGGTGAAGCCGGGAAGCGAGCGGATGTCGCCCGTCTCCGCGCCGGCGAGAAGTCTCAACACCTCGCTGTCGGCGCTTTCGGCCTTGCCGACCAGCGAGCCGAGCACGGGAAGAAAGACAAGGGCGGTAAGGAACGAGGCCGAAAGCACGACGATCAGCGTGATCGGCAGATAGCTCATGAACTTGCCGCTGACGCCCGGCCACAGCAGCATCGGCAGGAAGGCGGCGAGCGTCGTCGCGGTGGACGCGGCGATCGGCCAGAACATGCGCTTGGCGGCAAGTCCGTAGGCCGCACGGCGGTCGAGCCCCTCCGACATTTTGCGGTCGGCATATTCGACCAGCACAATGGCGCCGTCGACCAGCATGCCGACAGAGAGCAGCATGCCGAACATGACCATCATGTTGACCGTGTAGCCCGTCACCGAAAGGAACAGGAAGCCGATCATGAAGGAGGTCGGAATGGCGACGCCGACGAGCAGCGCCGAACGCAAGCCAAGCGCGGCGACGACGACAATCATCACCAGCACGATGGCCGTCGTGATCGAGGATTGCAGCGAACCGAGGGAACGATGGATCCAGCTCGACGCGTCGAGCGTGAAATCGACATGGATGGCTTCAGGCCAGTCGGTCGTGAATTCATCGACGACGGCGCGGACATGCGTGTTGTTGTCGACGATGTTGGTGCCGATCCGCTTGGTGATTTCGATGGCGATTGCCGGATGGCCGTTGAAGCGCGCATAGCCGTCCGGGTCCTTGAAGGTCCGGCGAACTTCGGCGACGTCCGAAAGCGTCACGATCCCGTCGCCGGAAACCTTGACCGGCAAAGTCAGAACATCTTCGCGCGTCTCGAAGAGACCGGGCACCTTGACCGAAAAACGGCCCTGGCCGGTATCGATGCTGCCCGCCGCGACCAGCCGGTTGTTCATCGTCACGATGTTGATGAGTTCGGCCTGGGCGATGCCATAGGATTCGAGCTTGGCCGGATCGATCGCAACCTCGAGCAACTCCTCCCGGTGACCGATCAGCTCGGCCTGCAACACGGTTGGAACCGCTTCGATCTCGTCCTTCAGCCGCCGCGCCGCCTCGTAGAGCGTCCGTTCCGGCACTTCGCCCGAAAGCGTCACGATCAGAACAGGAAAAAGCGCGGCATTGAATTCGCGCACCGTCGGTTCGTCGGTGTCGGCCGGAAGCTTGGAGCGGGCGAGATCGACTTTCTCGCGCACATCCAGCAGCGCCTTGTCCTTGTCGAAGCTGACATCGAAACGCAACACAATACCGGCATGACCCTGCGAGGCTGTGGCCGTGATATCTTCAAGCCCTTCGAGCGAGCGCAGCTCCGTCTCCATCGGACGGATCAGCAGTCGTTCGGCATCTTCCGGCGAGATGCCTTGATGCGTGATCGAAACGTAGAAAATCGGAATCGGGATATCGGGGTCGGCTTCCTTCGGAATGGTCACATAGGCAATGATGCCGGCGACGACCATCAACACCATGGTCGTCATGACGGTGCGGGTACGTCCCTGGATGGCGTCGATAAAGCCGTTCACAGGCCGGCTCCCAGTTGTGCGGTGGGCATTGCCTCGACCTTTTGACCCTCGATCACATAATCCTGGCCGACGGTGATGAGTGTCACCGTATGCGGAAGACCGGCAACCCAGAGACCTTCGGGCGTATCGTCGACCAGTTGCACCGGGTTGAACCTGACGCGGCTGTCTTCATCCACCGTGCGGACGCCGATCACGCCCTTGTCGTCGAGCGCGATCACCGAGCTGGGAATGCGATGCGCCTGGATTGCGTCGCCCGGTACGATGATTTCGGCCGTGATACCGGCGCGCATCGTGAATTCCGGATTGGGAACTTCAAGCTCGACGCGGAATGTGCGCGTCGCCGGGTCGGCTGTCTTGGCGACAAAGCTGACGATGCCCTCTGCGGTTTCACCTGTGATCAGCCGGGCCCGGCCCGGCAGACCGATCCGCAACGCGCTGACCCGGTCTTCGGAAACCTGACCGATGACCAGCAGCGGATCGAGCTCCACAACGAGGCCGCACACATCGCCAACACGCAGATAGTCGCCAACCTCGACGCGACGGTCGTCGAAGATGCCGTCGAACGGAGCGACGAGCCGTGTCTGGCTGACCGCGATCTCCATCTGCTTCAGTCGCGCCTGCGCGGCATCGTGTGCGGCCCTCGAGGCCGCCGCCGCGGTCGGTGCGCGATAGCCCTTCTCGGCCAGTTGTCGCGACGCGTCATATTCGAGTTGCCGCTGCCGTGCCAACGCCTTGGCTTCGGCAAGCTGCGCATCGCGGGCATCGAGATTGATGCCGCACAGAACCTCGCCGGCCTTGACCGGGGCGCCTTTTTCGACGGGCAGCTCCGACACTGTCCCTTGCGTCTCGGCACGCACTTCGACGGCACGCTTCGCCGCCGTGCGTCCGCGGACAGCCACCATTCCCTGCCGGGCGACCGCGGTCGAAGTGACAACGCGCACCTGAGGAACGACTGCATTGGCTGCGTCGCGCTCAGCTGCCGTCATTTCGTTGTTGTCGCCGTTCGAACCGCCGAAGACGCCGCTGACGAACCAGAGGCCGATTGCCACCCCGATGCCGATGGCAATCAAATGCGAGCGGTGAAGCTTGCTTCCGGTCTGTTCGATAATATTCCGCTGACGCTCAAACATGAGAATGTACTGCTTTGGGGTTGTCCTGCGGCTTGTCGTCCACCGCGATGTCTTCGATCAGGTGCCGGTTGTTCTCGAGAAAGGAGACGGATGCCGAATAGACGGCGTGACCGTAGAGGCGCGCGAAGTCCGTTCCCGGCGTGTCGCCCGGATCCTTCGTCGCAAGCTCTTCGGTTTTCGCCTTCATTGCCGCAAGACGCTGATCGACAAGCTCGACCACGCGCGAGCGCGGCAGCAGATGGGCGAAAAGCACTGCGAACAGGAATTCGGACCTGAATTTGTCTTCGGCCAGCGGCGTATGCAGCGCATCGCGCAGGCTCTCCCGGCCTCTGTCGGTCAGGGCATAGATTTTCTTGTCGGGTCGGCGCTCCTGCTGCTCCGCCTTGCAGGTGACAAGCCCTTCATCCGTCAGCCGCGTCAGCGCCGGATAGATCGAGCCATAGCTGGCGTCGAGGAAATGGCTGAAGGGGCCATCCTCGAACATCTTGTTGATCTCGTAGCCTGTGGCTTCGCCGAAAACCAACGCGCCGAGACAGAGCGTCGTGACTTGCATCGGGGGGTGTCCATGTCGCGGCCCCATATAACGGGCCGATATATCGAGCCTATATAGGACCGATATACTGAATTCCAAGAGCCAGACGCGCGTTTTTCGCGCTCTTTTCTGTATTTTTTTGCACTGCGGTAAACGCGCAACACCAGCGCGACGCAGCGGAATATGGCCGTGTTTCAGGCATCCGGCGCCGGTCGCGCACGCTGGTTGTAGAGCATCTTGCGGACCGCCTCCTGCTCCTCGGGGGTCATTTTCGAGAGATCCATCGACAGGTCGCTGCCAGCCGCCATGCCGCGCTGGACGGCCGGCCGCTCGCCGATCTCCTCCAGCCAGCGCTTGAAATGCTTGAACTCTTCGATGTCCTGTCCCTGCGCCTTCCAGTTGACGGCCCACGGGTAGCAGATCATGTCGGCGATCGTGTAGTCGTCGCCGGCCATGTAGCGCCGGTCGTAGAGACGGTTGTTCATGACGCCGTAGAGCCGGTTGGCCTCGTCGGTGAAGCGGCGCACGGCGTAGGACTGATCGCCCTCGCGCTCACCCAGCCGGCGGAAATGGCCACACTCGCCGAGCTTCGGGCCCTGATTGGCCATCTGCCACATGACCCACTGGATCACTTGGTACTTGCCGTGCGGGTCCTGGGGAAAGAACTTCCCGGCTTTCTCGGCGATATACATCATCATCGCACCGGATTCGAAAATGCCGATCGGCGCGCCGCCGCCCATCGGGTCGTGATCGATCAGGGCCGGCATCCGGTGATTGGGGTTGAGCTTCAGGAATTCGGGGCTGAACTGGTCGCCGCGCCCGATATGCAGCGCGATCAGATTGAAGGGGAGACCGCATTCCTCGAGCAGGATCGTCACCTTCTTGCCGTTGGGCGTCGGCCAGTAATAGAGATCGATCATGCGGACGCCCTCCCAGCGTGTAGCAGCAAATTTCTAGGTAGGGGCTGCAAGCGCCGCCAGCAAGAGGCGGCGATAAAGCCTTTCGCTGAAAGAGGACGGCTTTGCGAGCTCCATCCGCTCGAGAGCGGCATCGGCCGCCGCATTCAGGGGCCCGCCCTTCAATGCGAGGCGCGCCAGTTCCCGCTTCGAGGCGCGCGACAGCCGCCCGAGCGCCGGCATCAGCGCTTGCTCGACCTCGGTGAAGTCGCTGCCGAAGGGAAAGAGTGGCAGCAGACCCTGCGCCTTCGCTTCCGCGAGCGCGAGGGCAACGCGCTCGGGACGGTTGTTGTGCCGGTCGGCCGGAATTTCATAGTCGGCGGCGATCTTGCCGGCTTTCTTTGCGCGGGCGAGCAGTGCCGCCTGGAACCGCGAGTCCGTCACGCCCAGCATGGCGGCAACGACTTCGGCGTCGGTCTTGCCGCGCAGATCGGCGATGCCGTATTCGGTCACAACCAGGTCGCGCAGATGGCGCGGAATCGTCTGGTGACCATAGGAAAAGACGATATTCGACAGCGTCTCGCCATCCTTCTCGCGCGTGGCACGCAGCGCGATCACAGAGCGCGCGTCGGGAAGCGCAAAGGACTGCGACACGAAGTTGTATTGTCCGCCGACGCCGCTGACGACGCGCCCGTCATCGAGTCCGTCCGAAACGGCGGCGCCGAACAGCGTCGCCATCATGGCGGTGTTGATAAAGCGCGCCCCCTTGCGCGCCGTGCGCTTGCCGGACTCGTCGCCGTATAGCTCGTTGACGAAGGACACCGGTACCATCGCGATACGCCGCCGCGCTTCAGGGCTCATCGTTTTCAGCCGCGCATAGAGGCTCCGCGAACCGAGAAAGAAGCCCGCATGGATCGCCGCGCCGTCGACCTCGCGCTTGACGATACCGGCCTCCATCAGATCGAGAAAACATTCGACCAGCATCTCGCTGGCGCCGTAGAGCCCTTCCTCGAAGTGGGCCGTCTCGCGCGGGGAGCTGCCCAGACGGTCAAGTATCGCCCGCCATTCCGCATTGCGCCGATGCCTGAGGACAAGGCCCTGACCGACGGCATCGCCGATCGAACCGATGCCGATCTGCAGCGTGCCGCCATCGGGCACGAGCCCGGCCACATTGAGACCGATCGCATAATCGGTCGCCGTCACCGGCTCGCGCGGCGGTGCGAAAAGCGGAAAGCGGAACGCGTCGCCTTCAAGCATGAAGTCGAAATCGCCGGCGGGAATCTCGGCCTGACCACCCATGAAGGGGAGCGCCGCGTTGACCTGTCCGGCAAAGACGAAATTCGCCTGCCCCGCGCGGCGTGCGGCGAGGAGATCCGGCGTGATGTCGGGGTTGCAACTGAGGCTGTAGCCGCCGCCGGTGTGCGCCGGCGGTGCGACAAGCTGCGCCAGCACGTTGACACCGCGGTCGAGAAGGTAGCGCGCCACATGGGTGTAGTTGGCCGAGATGTAATTCTGCTGCTGGCGCGGCGAACCGAGCCAGCGCCCGGCCATCAGGAAGAATTCATGGACCTCGATGTTGGGAGGCAGCGTTCCCTGCCGCAGCGCCTTTGCATAGAGAAGCTCGGGATAGCCCTCGAAGAGCCGCTTGCTGACGGGTTCGAGAAAACGACGTTCGAGATCGCTCGACGCACGCGGCCGTTCCAGTGTCAGGGCGGTCAGGATACTGAGCGAAATCGTCGGATCGGCGATGGCGCGCGCCGTCAGCGCATTGGCGATGTGATTGGGCTTGCCGAGACCGAGCGGCAGCGCCATCACGATCTTACGGCCGACCCGTGCGACAATGGCCTCCGCTAGCCGCTCGGCATCGTCGAAGCGTTCAAGCTGTTCTCGCATCGGCACCTACTCTGCGCCTTCCATGGGGCGCGGCCGCAAGCTCGCGCCATCGATTCGCTCGATCTCGTCTTCGAGCCGACGCTGCGTATCGCCCGGCGACCCGGTCCGGCGCGCCAGCGCCTGATAGGCCACCGGCACCACGAAGAGTGTAAAAATCGTGGTGGCGATGACGCCGGAGAAAATGACGACACCAATGGCCGTGCGCGTCTCGGCGCCGGCGCCGAAGGACAGGATCAGCGCCACGGAGCCCGCGATCGTCGTGATCGCTGTCATCAGGATCGGGCGCAGCCGGATCGCCGAAGCCTCGACCAGCGCTTCGCCGAACTCGCGCCCCTCATCGCGCAACTGGTTGGCGAATTCGACGATCAGGATGCCGTTCTTGGCCGCAAGCCCGACCAGCATGATCAGGCCGATCTGCGTATAGAGATTGATCGTGCCACCGGTAATCCAGATACCGAATAGCCCGCCGGTAATTGCCAGTGGCACCGTCAGGATGATGACGACGGGATGGACGAAGCTCTCGAACTGCGCCGCCAGCACCAGAAAGACGACAACGAGGCCGAGCACAAAGATGAAACCGAGCGCACCGCCGGCCCGCATGAAATCAAGCGACTGGCCGCGATAGTCGATAGCGACATTCGGGGGCAGATGTGTACGCGCGAGGTTGCGCAAATGGTCAAGGGCGGCGCCCAGCGTGTAGCCGTCGGCAAGGTTGGCATCGATGGTGATGGCGCGCATCCGGTTGTAGCGATTGAGGCTCGCCGGCCCCGCCGCTTCGTTGACGGTGACGAGATTGGCGAGCGGTATCAGCTCGCCCGTTCGCTCCGAGCGCACGAAGACATTGCTCATGTCGCTCGGCGTGCGTTGTGCGGAGCGCTCCCCTTCCAGAATGACATCGTATTCTTCGCCGCCATCGGCAAACGTCGTCACCCGGCGCGAGCCGAAGACGGTCTCGAGCGTCCGCCCGATATTGCCGACCGTCACGCCGAGATCGCCGGCATTGTTGCGGTCGATCTCGACGCGAAGCTGCGGCTTCGTTTCCTTGAAGTCGTGGTCGATATTGACGAGGCCGGGATTGTCCGCCTCAATCGCCGCGATCAGGATGTCGCGCCATTCCCGGAGCTCCTCGTAGGAGCCGCCGCCAATGACGAACTGCACCGGCTTGACCGCGCCGCGACCGAAGCCCTGCCGCATCATCGGCGAGGCGGTGACGCCCGGCAGGTCGGCAACGCGGGCGCGTACATCGGCCATGATCTCCCAGGCCGAGCGGCGCTCGCTCCAGTCGGCGAGCACGATGACGGCGACGCCGGTGTTGAAGCTCGACAGATTGCCGAACGAGCGCGGCGCGCGCACCAGCAGCCGGTTGATCTCGCCGCTCTCGACCAGCGGCATCAGCCGGTCCTCGATCTCGGTCATGTACTCGTTGATATAATTGAACGACGCACCTTCCGGCCCGTTGACGATGACGAAGAAGATGCCGCGATCCTCGCGGGGTGCATATTCCGACGGGATAATGATGAAAAGGCCAAGTGCGGCGACGACCAGGCCGCCGAAGGTCGCGGCCGTGATCGACGGCTTGAGAAGCGCGCGCCCCAGAACCTCGCGGTAGCGCGCCTTGAGCTTGTCGAAGCCCTCGTCGACGGCGATGTTGAACCTGGTGCGATTGGATGTCGGGCGCAGGACTTTCGAGCACAGCATCGGCGACAGGCTGAGCGCGACAAGGCTCGAAAAGGCAACCGCCGCGGCCATGGTGATCGCGAATTCCGAGAACAGGCGACCGATGGCGCCTTCGACAAAGGCGAGGGGCACGAAGACCGCGATCAGAACCACGGTGGTCGCGATGACCGCGAAGCCGACCTGTCGCGCCCCGCGATAGGCGGCGACGAGCGGCGTCTCGCCCTCCTCCATACGCCGGTAAATGTTCTCAAGCACCACGATGGTGTCGTCGACCACGAGCCCGATGGCCAGCACCAGCGCCAGCAATGTCAGCAGGTTGACCGAGAAGCCGAGCGCGAACAGCACCAGAAAGGGCGCGATCAGCGACACCGGCACGGTGACGGCCGGCACCAGCGTCGCCCGCGCGCTGCCGAGAAAGACGAAAATCGTCAGGATGACGAGGACAATGGCGATCGCGAGCGTTTTGTAGACTTCGTTGACCGCCCCTTCGATGAAGACGCTGGTGTCGTAGCTGCGGCGAATATCCATGCCCTCGGGCAGGCCGGGCGCCAGACGTTCGGCCTCGGCCTTGGCCGCGCGTGCCACCGTCAGCGTGTTGGCCTGCGACTGTTTGATGATGCCGATGCCGACCATCGGAATGCGGTTGCCACGAAAGAATGTCCGCTCTTCGGCGGCCGCGCGCTCGACGCGGGCGACATCGCCGAGCCGCACCAGATAACCGTCGCTCCCCTGGCCGAGCACGAGCTGGCGGAAATCCGCTTCGCTGCGAAAACCACGCTCGACGCGCGCGGTGAATTGCCGCTGCACCGATTCGATGCTGCCGGCCGGCAGTTCGACATTCTCGGCGATCAGAGCCGCTTCGACATCGCCCACCGTCAGTGCGCGCGCCGCAAGCGCGGTGCGGTCGAGCCAGATGCGCATCGAATAACTGCGCGCGCCGCTGAGCCTGACCCGCGCCACACCGTCCTGCGTCGAGAACCGGTCGACGAGATGGCGCTCCACATAGTCGGTCAGTTCCAGCATCGATAGCCGGTCGCTGACGACGTTGAGCCACATGATGACGTCGTCGCTGGAATCGGCCTTCTGAATGTCCGGCGGATCGGCCTCTGTCGGCAGGACGTCGAGTATGCCCGACACGCGGTCGCGAATATCGTTGGCGGCGGCGTCGATGTCGCGGCCGGGATTGAACTCGATGGTGATACGCGAGCGTCCATCCTCGCTCGAGGATTGCACGAAGGAAATGCCTTCGATGCCGGCGATGCGCTCCTCGATGACCTCGGTGATGCGCGTCTCGACCACGGCCGCGGCCGCACCGCGATAATCGGTGGTAATCGAAACGATCGGCGGGTCGATATCGGGATATTCGCGCAAAGGAAGCCGGTCGAAGGCGACGAGACCGAAAGCCACCAGCAGCATGCTGACGACGGCGGCAAAGACGGGCCGTGTGACCGAAACGTCGGAAAGTTTCATATGGCCCCTCCCCCTCGCGTCCTACTGGACCACCGTCGTGCCGAGGCGCCCGAGCGTCTGTTCCGGCGTTTCTTCCTTGACGATGTTGACCGTTTGTCCGTCGCGCACCTGCATCGTGCCATGCGTGACGACGAGTTCGCCGCGCTCGAGCCCGCTCACCACCTCGACGGCGCCGGGGCGCCGCCCGCCGGTCTCGATCTCGCGCCGCTCGGCCTTGTTGCTGGCGCGGTCGATGACGAAGACGAAGTTCTGTGTGCCCGACGGCACCAGCGCCTCTTCCGGGATCATGATCGAGTCGCGCGGGTTTTTCAGAAGCCGCACCGTCATCAGCAGGCCCGGCTTCAGCGCATGGTCCTCATTGGCAATGAAAGCGCGCGCCGTGATCGAGCGTGTGACGCGGTCGACCTGCGTCGCGACGCTGCGCACCGTGCCGCGAAATTCCTTGCCCGGCAGTGCCGTCGTCGTCGCGACAATCGCCAGTCCGGGCTGGATATTGGCAAGATAGGCAGCCGGCACCGTGAAATCGAGCTTGATCGGATCGAGATCGTCGAGCGACGTGATGACGCTGCCCGGTGTCACCAGCGTGCCCGGGCTGATATTGCGCAAGCCCACCACGCCCTCGAAAGGTGCGCGGATCTCGCGGTCATCGAGACGCGCCTTTGCACCGTCGCGATTGGCCTCAGCCTGGCGCAGCGCCGCCCGCCGTTCTTCGAGCTGTGCTGTCGCCGTATATTGCCGCCGCTCCAGTTCGCTGGCGCGGTTATAGGCGGTCCGCCGCTCGGCCAGAACGGCTTCCGCCGCTTCCAGCTCCGCGCGCTGCTCGTCGCGCCGGAGCAGCACCAGCACCTGGTCCTGCTCGACCTGTTGTCCGTCCTCGAACAGAATCTCCACCACCTTGTCCGACACATTGGCGGTGATGGTGACGCTTTCATTGGCGAAGGTCGTGCCGAGCGCCTCGACCTGATCGACGAAACGGTCGATGATGGCCGGTGCCACGATGACGTTTTGTACCGCTCCCTCCTGCGCCTGTGCGCCCGAAAGGCCGGCGCCGGTAATCAGCGCGGCGAGAAACAGGGCGGCAGGCATGGGCAGGCGCATGAAAGCTCCGGTTCGGGGCAAGGAATGCGTGAATGATCCCGTAATCATCCGGCTGAATTGTGACAGTAGGTCAAGTTTGGCCGACGGGGCGGCGATTTCAAGCAAGACCGGCAGCTTCAGGGCCTTTCAGACCGCCGACGGCGTCACATTTGCGTGTGTGGCACCGGTCAGGGCCGGCGATGCGGGCGGCCGGATGCCCGATCGTGCGATCGACAGACTGAGCAGGATCGTCGGAATGAGCCCGAGTGCGACGATGGTCAGCGCCGCCGTCGAGGCTTCGGCCAATCGCTCGTCGGACGCGAGCCGGTAGGTACGTGTTGCCAGCGTCTCGAAATTGAAGGGCCGCAGCAGCAGCGTCGCCGGCAGCTCCTTCATCACGTCGATGAACACCAGCAGGGCTGCGCTCGCAAGTGCGCTGCGCAACAAAGGAATGTGAACGGCACCGAGAACGCGTCCCGGCGGTGCGCCGAGGCTGCGTGCGGCGGCATCGAGCGAGGGATGGATTTTCTCAAGCCCGCTGTGACAGGCATTGAAAGCGGCGGTCAGAAAACGCGCGACATAGGCAAAGACAAGGCCCGCCGCCGAACCGGTGATCAGGAGACCCGGCGAGAAGCCGAGATAGGTCTGCGCAAAGCCCGCTAATGCGCGGTCGATATCGGTCGTCAGCGTCAGGATACCGATGGCGATCATCGCGCCGGGCAACGCATAGCCGAGCGTCGCCAGCCGGATCGAAATGCGGTTGAAGGGCGTCGGATGAAGGCGCTCGCCATAGGCGAGCAGCAGTGCCAGTGCGGTCGCCAGCGCCGCTGCAATACCGGCAACGAAAAGACTGTTCGAGGCGAAATCGAGGAAGTTGCGCCCCACCAGCGGGTCGCCTTCGATCAATGCGTAGCGCACAAGCACGATCGCAGGCACAACGAAGCCGAGGATGACCGGCAGCGCGCAAGCGACGGTCGCACCGATGGCGCGGCCGCCCTGAAGCCTCACCGGCTGCGCCGCCATGTCGCGCGCCAGCGGATTGGCGACGCGGCCGCGGCGGCTGACCATTTCGATCATGACCAGCGCTATGGCGAACAGGAACAGCCAGGCGGCGATTTGCGCCGCGGCCAGCGCGTCGCCAAGGCTGAACCAGGTACGGAAAACACCGGTCGTCAGCGTCGGCACGGCGAAATAATCGACGACGCCGAAATCGGATATCGTTTCCATCAGCGCCAGCGCCAGTCCGCCGGCGATCGCCGGTCGCGCGCAAGGCAACGCCACGCGAATGAAGGCGCGCCACGGCCGGGCGCCGAGCATGCGCGCCGCTTCGAACAGCGCCGCCGATTGCCGCTGAAAAGCCGTTCGCGCCAGCAAATAGACATAAGGATAGAGCACGAGACTCAGCACGATCGCTGCGCCCGGCAGCGAACGAATGTTGGGAAAGCTGTAGTCGCCGCCGCTCCAGCCGGTCAGCGCCCGCAAGGCCGTCTGCACCGGTCCGGCAAAGGCCAGTAGATCGGTATAGACATAGGCGACGATGTAGGCGGGCGCCGCCAGCGGCAGCACCAGGGCCCAATTGAACAGGCGTTGACCCGGAAAACGCGTCGAGACGACGAGCCATGCGGTGCCGACGCCGATCGTACCGGCCATCAGCGCGACCAGCGCCATCAGCCAGAGCGTATTCGCCACATAGCCCGGCAACACGGTGGCGCGCAGATGCGCCCAGTTTTCGCTGGCCGGCAGCGCCAGGCTCGCCAGTACCGTCAGCGACGGCGCCAGCAGCACCAGCGCGATCGCGAGCGCCCCCAGCGTCCATCCTGAAGCGACACGACGTCTCATCCCGGCGGAAATCCGATCTTTTTCCGTGACTGCCATGCGGCCTTTGTGACAAATACCGCTCCCTGCGGCAAAGTAATTTTGCTACGCATTTGCAAGAGTTTCCGAGGGAAAGGGCCGGGTGAGGCAAGGATGACGCTGGCGTTCCGCAATGTCGGACACAGATATGGCGACCATCAGGTGCTGTCCGGCGTCTCGCTGGAGGCGCGGGCGGGCGAGATTCTCTGCCTTTTGGGGCCTTCGGGCAGCGGCAAGACGACGCTGTTGCGGCTGGCGGCTGGACTGGAGGTGCTGCAGGAGGGATCGATCGATCTCGACGGCGCGATGCTGGCAATGCCCGGCCGCGCGCTGCCGCCTGAAAAACGGCCGTTTGGCATGGTTTTTCAGGACAACGCGCTCTTTCCGCATCTGACCGTGGCCGAGAATATCGCCTTCGGCATCAACCGTCGCCCGAAGGACGAGCAGGCCCGCATCATCGCCCAAAGGCTTGCCGCCGTTGGCCTTTCGGGCTTCGAGCCGCGCTACCCGCACACCCTGTCGGGCGGCCAGCAGCAACGCGTGGCGCTGGCCCGCGCACTGGCGCCGGAACCGGCGGCGATGCTGCTCGATGAACCCTTTGCGAGCGTCGACGTGACGCGCCGCCGCGCCTTGCGCGAGGACGCGCGCCGGGCGCTGAAAAGCGCTGGCGTTATTACACTTGTCGTCACGCACGACCCCATGGAAGCGATGGAAATCGCCGACCGGATCGCGGTGATGGAGGGCGGCCGCATTGCCCAATGCGCGACGCCGGCCGAACTCTATGCACATCCCGCAAGTGCCCTTGTGGCCTCGCTTTTCGGCGAGGCGCAGCGCTTTCCGGCAACGGTGTCGGGTGGTCATGCGGTGACCGCCTATGGGCCGCTGCCGGCGCCCGATTTCCACGACGGCGCCGCCGTGGAGGTGATCATGCGCCCCGAAGCGGTCCGCCTCGCACCGGCAAACGGCGACGAAAACACGTTCACAATCAGTGACTTGCGGTTTCTCGGGCGGGACTGGCTGGTGCTGCTCTCGGCCACCGGCGCGCCCGCCACCGAACCGTTGCGCGCCCGCGTGCCCGACCCCGGCGGGCTGAAAATCGGCGCCTCGGCGGCCGTTTATTTCGAGCCGCAAGGCAGCTTCATCTTCGCTGCCAAAACCTGAAAACACCCCCTCTGTCACAAAACTGTCATAAATCTGTCACATGACGAAGTGATGGCGCGAATGATAGTCGTTATCAAGTTAGTCCAGACGCCGAATCCTCCTCCTCGAACCCGGGAACATCCATGTCACGTCTCTATGCCGGCATACTTATCCTCGGTCTCGCCATCGCGCTCATCGTCGGCACGCAAATGGGCACCGACCGAAACGCGGTATCGGCCAGCGCAACGCTGAATATCTATTCGGCACGCCACTACGACACCGACCTGGCGCTCTACGACAAGTTCACCGAAGAGACCGGCATTGCGATCAACCTGATCGAAGGCGACAGCGACGAGCTGATCGCGCGCATCGAACGCGAAGGGGCACAAAGCCCCGCCGACCTGCTGATCACGGTCGATGCCGGGCGGCTGTGGCGCGCCGAGGAGAAAGGGCTCTTTCAACCGGTGGCATCCGAAATTCTGCAGACGCGCATTCCCGAACATCTGCGTCATCCGGATGGCTTGTGGTTCGGCCTGTCGAAGCGCGCCCGCATCATCATCTACAACAAAGCCCAGGGGCGCCCCGAGAAACTCGAAACCTATGCCGATCTCGCCGACCCGGTGCATGAAGGCGAAATCTGCATGCGCTCCTCCTCGAACATCTACAACCTGTCGCTGCTGGCCGCGATCATCGAACATCAGGGTACGGAGGAGGCCGAAAGCTGGGCGAAGGGCGTGGTCGCCAATTTCGCACGGCAGCCGCAAGGCAACGACACCGGAAATATCCAGGCGGTCGCCGCCGGCGAATGCCGCATCTCGCTGGTCAACACCTATTATCTCGGCCGCCTGATGGGATCGGACAAGGCCGAGGACCGCGCGGTTGCCGAAGCGGTCGAACTTGTGTTCCCCGATCAGCAGGGCAACGGCACGCATGTCAATATCAGCGGCGCCGGTGTTCTCGTGCAGGCGCCGAACCGCGACAACGCCGTGCGCTTCATTGAATTCCTGACCGGCGACTGGGCGCAGCGCGCCTTCAGCGAACAGAACCATGAATATGCGGCCGTACCCGGCGTCGTCATCGACAGTCCGGTCACCGGTTTCGGCGATTTCAGGGAAGACGCGCTGAACGCCAGTGCGCTTGGCCGCAACCAGCCCGAAGCGGT
Source organism: Parvibaculum sp. (assembly GCA_030682415.1). Classification (GTDB taxonomy): domain Bacteria; phylum Pseudomonadota; class Alphaproteobacteria; order Parvibaculales; family Parvibaculaceae; genus Parvibaculum. Next base: position 22,514 of record JAUXOE010000186.1, on the reverse strand, counting down.
GCGCATCTTCGACCGCGCCGGGTGGAAATAGGCCTCACCCCACCAGCGGAAAGGCGAGCCCCAGCAGCGCATAGGCCATCAGGGTCACGACGATAATGGCGAACATGTTGAGCCAGATGCCGGCTTTGGCCATTTGCGGGATCGTGACATGGCCGGCGCCGAAGATGACGGCATTGGGCGGGGTGGCGACCGGCAGCATGAAGGCGCAGCTGGCGGCCAGCGCCGCCGGCGCGCAGAGAAGCAGCGGATGGATGCCGGCGCCGACGGCAACACCGGCAAGCAGCGGCACCATCGCCGCCGTTGTCGCGATATTGCTGGTGAGTTCGGTCAGGAAGACAATGGTGGCGACGATCAGCAGGATGACGAGGATCGCCGGCAGACCCGCCGCAGCGCCCAGACCGCCGGCGAGCCAGAGCGCCAGCCCCGTCGAGCCGAAAGCGGCGGCAAGGCTCAAGCCGCCGCCGAACAGCAGCAGCAAGCCGTAAGGGACGCGGCTCGCATGCTCCCAGTTGAGCGCCGGCTTGCCGCCGCCCGTCGGGATGATGAAAAGCGCCAGCGCCGCCAGCATCGCGATCACCGTGTCGGAGAGATCGGGAATGACGGTGGCGATCAGCGGCTGCGCGATCCAGGCGGCGGCGGCGCAAAAGAAGACGGCGGCAACGGTCTTTTCCGGCCGCCGGATCGGGCCGAGACCGTCCAGCGCCCGGCCGAGCGTCGCCGCGACGCCGGCGATCGGCCGCCCGTCGAGACGAAAGGCAAGCCGCGTCAGCACCAGCCAGCAGCAACCGAGCATCACCAGCGACAGCGGCAGCGCGAAGAGCATCCATTGCGCAAAGCCGATTTCAAGACCGTGCTCCTGCGCCATGTAGCCGGCCAGAAAGGCGTTGGGCGGCGTGCCGATGAGGGTGGCGATGCCGCCGATGCTGGCGCCATAGGCAACCGCCAGCAGCAGCGCCACATCGAGACCGCCGCTGGGCGCATGAACGCCGTCATCGGCAACCGTGATCGCAATGACCGACATCGCGATCGGCACCATCATCACGGCGGTCGCGGTGTTCGAGACCCACATCGAGAGAAAAGCGGCGGTCAGCATGAAACCGCCGACAAGCTGACGCGAGCCGGTGCCGGTGCGGGCGAGTACATGCAGCGCGATGCGCTGATGCAGGCCGGTCGCCTGCATGGCGGCGGCAATCAGAAAGCCGCCGAGAACGAGAAAGATGATCGGGTTGGCGTAAGGTGCCGCCGCCGTGCCGATCGCGGCGATGCCGAGCAGCGGAAAACCGACCAGCGGCAGAAGGCCGGTCGCGTAGACCGGGATCGCTTCGGTGACCCACCAGATCGCCATCAGTGCGACCAGCGCCGCCAGCCGCCAGCCTTCGGGCGAGAGACCTTCGGGCGCCGGCAAGGCCAGCATCAGAGCGAATACGGCAAGCCCCGCGACAATGGCTTTCGGATTGTAGGAGACGCGCTCGGCCTCGATCGTCTCCGTCTCCACGCCCCGTACCCCCTGTTTTGCCGCGTTCAACCGGCGCACAGTCTGGCAAAAGCGGGCGCGGCAACCAAGCGCCGATTTGGCGCGCCTACGCGGCCGCCTGGCGCCGGACGACGGCGGCGAAGTTTGCCTCGGCGAAGGCCCAGTTGACGAGATGATCGAGGAAGGTGTCGAGATAGTCGGCACGCTTGTTCTGGTAGTCGAGATAATAGGCGTGTTCCCAGACATCCGTTGTCAGCAGCGGCACATCCTTGCCATCGGCGATCGGCGTTTCGGCATTGGCGGTCGCCTGGATTTTCAGCTTGCCGTCGGCGCCGCAGACGAGCCAGCAATAGCCGGAACCGAACTGGCCGACCGCCGCTTCGCTGAACGCTTTCCTGAAATTGTCATAGCCGCCGAAGTCGTGCTCGATCCGCTCGGCCAGGGCCCCGCCGGGCGCGCCGCCGCCATCGGGCGCGAGCGATTGCCAGTAGAAATCATGGTTCCAGACTTGCGCCGCATTGTTGAAGAGGATCTTTCTGGTTGTGTCATGCGCCAGTTTGCGAATGAGCGCGACCAGATCGAGATCGGCGAGATCCGTGCCCTTGGTCAGTTCGTTGACCTTGTCGACATAGGCCTTGTGGTGTTTGCCGTAATGACAGGCGAGCGTCTCGACCGAGACATGCGGCTCAAGCGCGTCTTTTGCAAAGGGAAGGGGGGCGAGTTTGAACATCGATTGTCCTCCGGCCGTTGCCCCGCCCGTAAATGCGACGATGACCCGCCGATGGGGCGATTTCAAGGCAGAACCGGACAAAACCCCGCCGCAACGGCCGCCAACCCCGAGGGCAAGCCCTCTTCTTGCAACGCAAAACGCGAATCCCCACATAGTAATCAACGGCGCCGCAAAAGGGCCGGAAACAAAGTCGCTTGCCAAACAGGGCTTTGGAGACGATGCGCATGATTCAGTTCAACAGCCCTTTCCTGCTGGGCTTCGAGCAGATGGAACGGTTGCTCGAACGGGCCGCCAAGGCCTCCGACGGCTATCCGCCCTACAATGTCGAGCAACTGGCGGCCGAGGCCGGTGCGGCGCTGCGGATCACGCTGGCGGTCGCCGGATTTTCGCGCGACGAATTGTCGGTCACGGTCGAGAACAGCGAGCTGGTCATTCGCGGGCGGCAACGCGAGGAAGACGACCGCACCTATCTCCATCGCGGCATCGCCGCGCGCCAGTTTCAGCGCGCCTTCGTGCTGGCCGACGGCATGAAAGTGCGGACCGCGCGGCTCGAAAACGGCCTGCTGAAAATCGACCTTGAACGGCCGGCGCCGGAAAAGACCGTTCAGACGATCGAGATCGTCGAAGAGATGCCGGCCGCCGCCGGCCGTCCGGTGTCGGACACGCGCCGCGCCGGCGCGACGGAGTAATCCCTTTGCTTCGTTAAAGAAGGAAGGGTGGATAAGGAGTGAGTACCATGCGCAACGAAACGGACAACGACGCGGCCGAGAACATCGAACCGGTCAGCGGCTGGGGCACGGAGGATTTCCGCGCCCTGACGCCCGAAATGTTCGCCAATGTCGGCGTGCCCAACATCGTCTATGTGCGCGAAGTGCGCGCGAGCGAGATCGAGGGCGAAACCGGCGACGAACTGAACCTGCCCGCCGATACGCGCCTCTATGCGGTGCATGCGGCCAACGGTATTCGCATGGCCGTGCTCGACAGCCGCGACGCGGCTTTTGCCGGCGCCCGGCAATACGACCTGGAGCCGGTCAGCGTCCATTAAGGGACATTGTTCCGGCGCGCACGAAAAAAGCCCCGTTCGCGAGAACGGGGCTTTTTGTCGGTGAAGGGATAAACGGATCAAGCCGCGCTGGTTGCCACCGGTTCGGTGAGAATGGAAAAGAGCGCCGAGGCGTCTTCGGAGGCGCGCAGCTTCTCGACCACGGCCGGATTGCGCAACAGGCGCGAGATGCGCGCCAGCGCCTTCAGATGATCGGCGCCCGCCGATTCCGGCGCCAGCAGCAGAAACATCAGATCGACCGGCTGGTCGTCGACGGATTCGAAATCGATCGGCGTGTCGAGCCGTGCGAAAAGCCCGTGCAAGCGATCGAGCTCGCCGAGCTTGCCATGTGGAATGGCGATGCCCTGTCCGACGCCGGTCGAGCCGAGACGCTCGCGCTCCAGCAGCGTTTCGAAAATGGCGCGCTCCGAAAGGCCTGTCAGCTTCGCCGCACGTTCGGCGAGTTCCTGCAGTGCCTGCTTTTTGCTGGTGACCTTGAGGTGAGCGATGACCCCCTCCGGCTGCACCAGATCTTCAAGCTCCATGGTCCGGGTCCTGCTTTGCGGGGCATTTGTCGGGACGGGACGCGGCGTCATGCGGCGTGCATGAGACACGGTCGTCGTCCGGGAGGCCCCGGCTATGGTCGGGTTCGCTTTCAATTCGTCAAGCTTTTGCAATATCGCGACCTGTGTCGATCCAGCCGATATGTCCATCGGTGCGGCGATAGACGAGGTTGAGACCGCCGCCGGCACGGTTGCGGAAAACCACAACCGGCGCGTCGCTCAAATCCATCTGCATCACCGCATCGCCGACGGAGAAAACCGGCACGGACGTCGTTCCCTCGGCGATGATGATGGGCTGCGCATCTTCCGGCACTTCCTCGTGCTCGTCACCCGCTTCGATAACGAAAGAGGGAAAGCTCTCGGCCGGCAATTCCACCTTGTTGGCGTGATTGTGGTTCTTCAGCCGGCGCTTGTAGCGGCGCAGGCGCTTTTCGAGGCGCTCCAGCGCGGCCTCGAACGAGGCATAGACTTCGTTGGCCGCGCCCTGCGCGTTGACGCGCATGCCGGAGCTGAGATGCGCCGAGGCGTCGGCGCGAAACTCGTGGCCCTGTTTGCTGAACGTGACCTGGCCGTCTACCGGCCGGTCGAAATATTTTGTCACCGCCGCCTGAAGGCGTTCGGTCGCATGGGTGCGGAGCGCATCTCCGACGTCGAGATGATGACCGCTGACCTGAACCTGCATGAAAGACCTTTCCGGGTCGCTACGCTACAAATAGTGACTGCCTGACGAGGTCGCCCGGATCCGGCGTGTTCCGGAATCCGTTTGCTCCGTGTCCGCCGCCGCGCCCCGGAAAACAACCGGGGGTCTTTTGAGCGAGGGGGAAACTAGTGGGCCGCATCATGGGTGTCAACCGGATGCCGGAGAAGGGCGGAAACCCCATATCTTCCAACTATATATAGCGCATTTGCACGGCCTTTGAAGGGCCGCGCCCCGACTCATGCATAGGCCTTCTTTTCGCGCCGGCGCTGCACCGAGGAGGGAATGTTGAGCGCTTCCCGGTACTTGGCGACCGTGCGCCGCGCAATGTCGACGCCCTGACCCTTCAGAATGTCGACGATATTGTCGTCGGAGAGCACCGCATCCGACAATTCGCGGTCGATCAGGTCCTTGATGCGGTGGCGCACAGCCTCGGCCGAATGCGCGGCGCCGCCTTCCGACGAGGCGATCGAGGAGGTGAAGAAATACTTCATCTCGAAAATGCCGCGCGGCGTGGCGATGTATTTGTTCGCCGTAACCCGGCTGACCGTCGATTCATGCATAGAGATCGCCTCGGCGATGGTCTTCAGATTGAGCGGCTTCAGATGCTGCACGCCGTGAACCAGAAAGCCGTCCTGCTGGCGCACGATTTCGGACGCGACTTTCAAAATCGTGCGCGCCCGCTGGTCGAGGCTCTTGACCAGCCAATTGGCGTTGTTGAGGCATTCGGAGAGATAGGCTTTCGCCTTCGGGTCATTCGAGAACTTGCTGACCTCGGCATAATATTGCTGATTGATCAGCACGCGCGGCAGCGTTTCGGTGTTGAGCTCGATCGCCCAGCCGCCATCGGAACGCGCGCGCACGAAGACATCGGGAATGACCGGCACCACGGGCTCGCCGCCAAAGGCCAGACCGGGTTTCGGATTGCAGCCGCGAATGTCGTCGATCATCGAGGCGATGTCGTCGCGGTCGGCGCCGGTCAACTTCATCAGCGTGTCGAAATCGCGCCGCGCGAAAAGTTCGAGATTGTCGAGAAAGGCCCGCATCGCCGGGTCGAGCCGGTCCTGCTCGGCAAGCTGCAGCGTCAGACATTCCTTCAGATTGCGCGCGCAGATGCCGGTCGGCTCGAAGGTCTGCAGCACACCGAGAACCGCCTCGACATCTTCGACATCGACGCCGAGTCGTTCCGCCACTTCGGCGAGCTCGGCGGTCATGTAACCCGCCTCGTTGACCTGGTCGATCAGGAAGGCCGCGATCATGCGGTCACCCGGCATCTTCAGCGCCATGTTCATCTGATCGGTCAGATGTTCGGCCAGCGTCGCCTCGCGCGTCAGCGTCGCGGCGAAATCATAGTCGCCATCGCCGCTTCCGCCGCCACCGCTCGTCCGCATGCTTTGCCAGTCGGAACCGGTTGGCCCCGGCGTCTCGCCCGCGGCCTCGTTGTTCTGCGTATCGGCGCGCGCCTCGTCGGCATAGACATTCTCGTAGTCGGTATCGAGATCGCCGTCGCGGCCGGGCGGCGGCCCGTCCTCGTTGAGCGTCAGCGCGGTCTCGGACGTCGTCACCTGGTCGTGTGTTTCAGCCGGCGCTTCGCGCTCGTCGGCTGCGCGCTCGGGATTGGCGACGCCGTTTTCGAGCAGCGGATTGCGCTCGAGTTCCTGGTCGACATATTCGGCAAGTTCGAGATTGGAAAGCTGCAGCAGCTTGATCGCTTGCTGGAGCTGCGGCGTCATCACCAGGGATTGCCCCTGGCGCATCTCAAGTCGCGGTGCAAGCGCCATGATCTATGCCGCCTCCCCGCCGCCTACAGACTGAACCGTTCGCCGAGATAGAGCCGGCGTACGTCCTCGTTGCCCACGATGGCGGAAGGTTCGCCCTCCATGAGCACGGCGCCGTCATGAATGATGACGGCATGGTCGATGAGTTCCAGCGTCTCGCGAACATTGTGGTCGGTGATCAATACGCCGATACCGCGATCCTTCAGATGCGCGACCAGATCGCGGATGTCGCCGATGGCAATCGGGTCGATGCCGGCAAAAGGCTCGTCGAGCAGCATGAAGGAGGGTTGCGTGGCCAGCGCGCGCGCAATCTCGACGCGCCGCCGTTCGCCGCCCGAAAGCGCGATGGCCGGTGTCCGCCGGAGATGGGTGATCGAGAATTCGGCAAGCAGATCGTCAAGCTCGGCCTCGCGCCGGTCGCGGTCATGCTCGACCACTTCGAGCACGGCGCGGATATTCTGTTCGACCGTCATGCCGCGAAAAATCGAGGCTTCCTGCGGCAGATAGCCGATGCCGCGGCGGGCGCGGCGATACATGGGCAGGCCCGTCACATCCTGCCCGTCGAGCAGGATGGTGCCGTAGTCCGGCTGAATGAGCCCGGTGATCATGTAGAAAACGGTGGTCTTGCCGGCGCCGTTGGGGCCCAGAAGGCCGACGGCCTCGCCGCGCTGGACATGGAAGCTGACGCTGCGCACGACCGGCCGCCCCTTGAAGCTCTTGCCGATTTTCTCGACCGAAAGCCCCGGATTGTCGGCAACCAGGTGCGGGCGCGCATCTGCGCCCCCCGCTACATTGTCCAGCCCCGCATCGCCCGTCATAGGGTCCCCACTTCATCAATCCATGCCATCAAACGGTACTTGGCATTAAAATTGTATGAAGTGAAGCGATTAACCAAGCCTTTTCGGACCGGAAACAGTTTCAGTCGGGGTGAAAAAGGCCGCGAACCCGGCCTGTTCCGCCACCTTCGGCCGGCGCGCCGCCGACCACCCGCGCCCGTCCGCTGTTAAGATCAACCTGCAGCTTCGAGCCCCGGATGACGTTCTCGCCCTGGCGCAGAACGACGCTGTCGCCCATCTCGATCTGCCGGCCTTCGACCTTGTAGTCGGCCCAATCGCCGCTGGCCGACTGGTCGTCCGGCGCTGCGAGATGAACATTGCCGGTCGCTCTGATCCGGTCGATGCCGGAACTGTCGCCGCTTTGCCGCGATGTATAGAAAACGGTCAGCCGGTCGGCGCGCATCCTGACCGCGCCCTGCGTCACCAGCACATTGCCGGTGAAGGTGGCGCTTTGCTTGGCGTCCTCGATTTCCAGCGCATCGGCTTCGACCGCGATCGGCTGTTTCGGGTCGTTGGAAAAGCCGCCACCGACGATGCCCGATTGGGCCGCAGCGCTGCCGCCGCCCAGCCCGACACCAAGAAGCAGCGCAAATCCGGCCAGCCCTGCCCGCCGGCGCCATGCGCCCGTCATCCCCCCCGTCTTCGCCATTATGTCAGTCCCCCTCGCTCGGCCGATCGGGATGGATCAGCAATTTCACCTGGCCCTCGAAGCGCATGACCCGTCCCGTATGATCGGCTGTCATGCGGTCGGCACGCAAGGTACCAAGCGGCCCTTCGCCCGACACTTCGCTGTCGCTGGTTATCGTGCCGGCAGAAAAATCGACCACGGCATGGCTGCCCCTGAAGGCGTAACCCTGGGCCGTGGCGATGTCGATTGTCTGTGTCAGCTCAAGCGTCTGGTTTTCGGAATCGAGAAGCCCGCCTGCCGCTGTCAGCGTAATCCACTCAGCGTCCGCGCCCGGCTGTTCGTCGAGCTTCATCTCGGCATTGATGTTTTCCAGCACCACGAAGTTCGGCCGGTTGACATCCTGCGTCGCATTGTCGGCGCTGACGACATAGGGCCGTCCGTCGCCTGTCACGCCGGCGATGCGGGGGCTGACCATCCGCAAGTCGTCGGGCCGTGTCTCGATTTCACGGAAAGTCACGTCCAGCCGGTCGCCGCCGTCAAAGACACCGGAATAGTAAATGACGACCGCCAGAAGGGCCGCAGCACCGAGCGGCAGCACGACCTTCATCAGCAACACGAAATAGCTGTAACGGCCCTGCGCTGCGCGCCTGGCGGGGGGCGCCGCATGTGCCGTGACCGGACGTGCCGGCCGTCCGCGTTCCCGCCGTTCCCCGGCCTCGGTCTCGCCGGACCCCTGGCTCATTCAAATCCGCTCCACATCGTCCGAGCCCGAAGCCCTGCCGGCGGCGAGTATGCGCGCATGCCTTGCACAGCGTCAACGAAGCGGGGCATCCCGGCTCGTGCCGCGAACGTCGTCAATGCGCGAATATGTCTTCCTCGGGCCAGCCAGCCAGATCGAGCGCGGCGCGCACCGGCAGGAAGGCGAAACAGGCCTTGGCAAGCTCGGTCCGTCCTTCGCGGGCCAGCATCCCGTCGAGGATCGACTTGATCTGGTGCAGGTGGAGGACATCGGAGGCGGCATAGGCAAGCTGCGCCTCGCTGAGCTTCCCGGCGCCCCAGTCGGAGCTCTGCTGCTGCTTCGACATGTCGATATTGACCAGTTCGCGGGCCAGATCCTTCAGCCCGTGGCGGTCGGTATAGGTGCGCACCAGCTTCGAAGCGACTTTGGTGCAATAGACAGGTGACGTAACGACACCGAGATGACGCTGGATCGTCGCAATGTCGAAACGCGCGAAATGGAAAATCTTCAAGACCGACTGATCGTCCATCAGCGCGCGCAGATTGGGCGCGCGGTAGGTCGCCCGGTCGAGCTGGACGATATGGGCATTGCCGTCGCCGGCCGAAAGCTGCACCAGACAAAGCGGGTCGCGCTCAGGGTTCAGGCCCATCGTTTCGGTGTCGACGGCGACGCTGGCGCCGAAGGAAAGCCCGTCCGGCAGATCGCCCTTGTGCAGCGTGACCGCCATTTGCTGGCTCCGCTTGGCCCCGAAGGGCGGGCAGCGGGCCCTCCCGTGAGGGATTTTGGCCGTCGCCGCCAGAAAGGAATGGTGCCCAGGAGAAGACTCGAACTTCCACGCCCTTGCGAGCGCCAGCACCTGAAGCTGGTGCGTCTACCAATTCCGCCACCTGGGCACTTGTGCGTTGCTTAAATAGGGGCTCTGACAATGTCAATGGAGGAGGCTTGGCGCCCGGCCGGCCATCCACCCGCCTGGCGCCCGTCCAGCCCTTTGCCGCGCGCCGCCGATGGGTTATCTAGGAAGCGCTTGGCGGGCGGGTTTTCGGCAATACGGCTCACGGAGCAGCCACCGGACGACCGGCAGATGAGATGAGAGGCAAAATGAGCTTAGACGACGCGGGCACGAATAGCGGGGCAATGCTGCGTTCAGGTGCCACCATCACGGTCTTTGGCGGTTCGGGCTTTGTCGGCCGTCACACAGTGCAGGCCCTGGCGCGACAAGGTTACCGCGTGCGCGTGGCGGTGCGCCGCCCGAACCAAGCACAGTTTCTGCGCCCGATGGGCGCGGTCGGTCAGGTCGAGCCGGTGCAGGCCAATATCCGCGACGACGCCTCGGTGGCGGCCGCGGTCGCCGGCGCCGATGCCGTGATCAATCTGGTCGGCATTCTTTACGAAAGCGGAAAGCAGAAATTTTCCGCCGTGCAGGCAGACGGCGCCGCGCGTGTGGCGCGCGCCGCGGCGGCGGCGGGTATTTCCACTTTCGTTCAGGTGTCGGCGATCGGCGCCGATCCCGAAAGTCCGTCGGTCTATGCCCGTTCCAAGGCAGAGGCCGAGACGGGCGTGCGCGCCGTGCTGCCGGGCGCCATCGTTCTGCGCCCCTCGATCGTCTTCGGACCGGAGGATGATTTTTTCAATCGCTTCGCCGCCATCGCCCGCCTGTCGCCGGTGCTGCCGCTGATCGGCGGCGGTCATACGCGGTTCCAGCCGGTCTATGTGAAAGACGTCGCCGCGGCGATCGTGGCCGTGCTGACCCGCGCCGACGCGTCCGGCCGCACCTACGAGCTCGGCGGCCCCGAAGTGCTGACCTTCCGTGAACTGATGGAACGCCTTCTCAATGAGATCGGACGCAACCGTCTGTTGCTGCCGGTCCCCTTCGCCCTGGCCCGCCTGAATGCGGCCTTCCTGCAATTGCTGCCGCGCCCGTTGCTGACCGTCGACCAGGTGCGTCTGCTTGCTGTCGACAACGTGGTAAGCGATGCCGCGCAGGCCGAACGCCGCACGCTCGAAGGCCTCGGCATCGCGCCGAGCGCGCTTGCGTCGGTGCTGCCGACTTATCTTTACCGTTTCCGCCGCACCGGGCAGTTCGAACGCGCCAGCGCCAACTGACGCAAGAAAAAGAGCCGATGCGCCAGCTTTACCATCTTCCGATTTCGCCGGCCTGCCGCAAGGTGCGTCTTGTGCTGGCCGAAAAGGGCCTGCCCTTCGAACTGGTCGAGGAACGCGACTGGGAGCGCCGTCACGAATTTCTGGCGCTCAACCCCGCCGGCGAGGTACCGGTGCTGATCGAGACGGAGGGCGCGCCGATTTGCGGTGCGACGGCGATCGCCGAATTTCTCGAAGAGACCGCGCCCGAAATTCCGTTGATGCCGGGAAGCCCGGACGCGCGCGCCGAGATACGCCGCCTTGTCGACTGGTTCGACCGCAAATTCGCCACCGAGGTAAGCGACGGCCTGATTTTCGAGAAAGTGACGCGCCGTTTTCTGAGCGCGGCCGAAGGCGGCGGCGCGCCGGAAATGCCGGTGGTCCGGGCGGCCCTCCACAATCTGCGCTATCACCTCGACTACATCTGCTACCTGATGGAAACGCGCAGTTGGCTCGCGGGTGAGGATATGACGCTGGCCGATCTGACCGCCGCCGCGCATCTTTCCTGTCTCGACTATGTCGGCGATGTCCCGTGGAGCCAGTACCAGGCGGCAAAGGACTGGTATGTCCGCATCAAGTCGCGGCCCGGCTTCCGGCAGATCCTCGCCGACCACATTCCCGGCATGCCGCCACCGAAACTCTATGCCAATCTCGACTTCTGACGCAGCGACGGATCTCGACAAATTGCGCGCCGAACTTTTCCGGCGCGCAAGAGAGGCGGGCTTCGACGATGCGGGGATCGCGCGGGCCGATGCGCGGACCGATCTGCCTGCCCGCCTCGAGGCGTGGCTGGGCGAAGGCCGGCACGGCGATATGGGCTGGATGGAAGAGACGGCGATGCGCCGCGCATCGCCGGCAACGCTCTGGCCCGAAGCGCGCAGCATCGTGATGCTGGCGATGAGTTACGGACCCGACGACAACCCGCTCGATATTCTGGCACATCGCGATCGCGCGGCGATTTCGGTCTATGCGCGCAACCGCGACTATCACGATCTGGTCAAGAAACGCCTGAAGCAGGTGGCGCGCTGGCTGGCAGAGACAAGCGGGGCGGAGGTGAAGGTCTTTGTCGACACGGCGCCGGTGATGGAAAAGCCGCTGGCGGAGGCCGCCGGTCTCGGCTGGCAGGGCAAGCACACCAATCTGGTCTCGCGCCGACTCGGATCGTGGTTCTTTCTCGGGTCGATTTTCACCACACTCGATTTGACGCCCGATGCGCGCCATGACGATCGCTGCGGCGACTGCCGGCGCTGCCTCGACATCTGTCCGACATCGGCTTTCCCCGCCCCCTACGAACTCGATGCGCGGCGCTGCATTTCCTATCTGACCATCGAACACAAGGGGCATATTGCCCTCGAGTTTCGCAAAGCCATGGGCAATCGCATTTACGGCTGCGACGATTGTCTGGCCGTCTGCCCGTGGAACAAATTTGCCCAGGCCGCGCGCGAGGCGGCCTTTGTGGCGCGCGACGATCTGCGGGCGCCGCTGCTGGCCGAACTGGCCACCCTCGACGATGCGGGCTTTCGCGCGCGCTTTTCAGGCTCGCCGGTCAAGCGCATCGGGCGCGACCGCTTTGTCCGCAATGTGCTGATCGCAATCGGCAATACGGGGATGCCCGGCCTTGCCGACACCGTGCGCCCCTTGCTCGGTGACGCTTCGGCGCTGGTGCGCGCCATGGCGGTCTGGGCGCTCGCCGAACTCGGACAGGGGGATGAGTTGCGCCAGCGCGCCACGGCAGCGCTCGGCGCGGAAATGGATGAAGATGTGCGCGCCGAATGGCGGCGCGTCAGCGGCTGAGATATTGCCGCGCGGCCGCCGCTGCGGGATCGTCGGCGCGCCCGGTCGCGGCCGCATAGTCGAGGACGCTTTGCCAGTCGGCCCATGCCGATTTGCGATCACCCAATGCCATATGCACGCGTCCCCGCTCGACCAGCGCTTCGAGATTATGCGGCCTGAGCTCGATTGCCTTGTTGGCGTCGACAAGGGCGGCCTGTGGATAGCCGAGCGTGCGATTGGCCGCCGCACGCAGCATCAGCGCCTCGATCAGCCATGGATCGAGCGCCAGCGCCTCGGCCGCGTCATCGCGCGCGCCCTCCCAGTTTTCGCCAAGCGCCTGCATCCGCGCCCGTCCGAGCCGGTAGTCGGCGGCCTCGGGCATCCGCGCAATGGCCTGGTCATAGGCCCGGCGCGCCTGCGCCACATTGCCGGCCAGCGCCCAGGCATCGCCCGCCTGCGCATAGATCGGCGCCCGTAATTCGTCGTCGGCCTGAAGCATGCGCTCGGCCAGCTGGTAGAAGACCGCTGCGGCATCAGCCGGCCGGCCTTGCGCTGTCAGCGCCAGCGCCTCGCAATGCATGCCCCCGGCCTCCGCCTCGCCGCGCCGAAGCTTCAGGGTTTGCGCCATATTCAGCGCTGCCTCGGAGTCGGTTTCGGCAAGATCGGCGCAGGCCTCATAGCTCGGCTCGGCCCAGGCCGCCGGAGCGGCGACGGCAAGCGCCAAAAGGAAGATGGGGATCGGTATGGCTTTCATGCGCGCCAGCCTCGTTCAGGCTGTACAATCTGGCAAGTGAAACCATGGACAGGATGCCGATGAATTTGCACCCGCGTCTTTTCTGCTTCGGCTATGGCTTCAGCGCGGCGGCGCTCGGCCGCCGCCTGGCCGCGCGCGGCTTTGCCGTCGCGGGCACCTGCCGGAGCGAAGAAAAAGCAGCGGTTCTGCGCGCCGAAGGCATCGACGCTTTCATCTTCGGCGAGACGCCGCTTGCCGATCCGGCGGCGGCGTTGGCCGGCACGACGCATTTGCTGCTCTCGGTGCCACCGGGCGAGACCGGCGATCCGGTGCTCGCCGCGCATGAGGCCGACATCGCCCGCATCGCGCCGCAGCTCGAATGGATGGGTTATCTCTCGACCACCGGCGTCTATGGCGACCGGAGTGGCGGCTGGGTCGATGAGAGAACGCCACTCGCCCCCGGCACCACGCGCGGCCGGCGCCGCCTCGAAGCGGAAGAAGCATGGCGCGCCTTCGCCCTGCGCAGCGCGCCGCCGCTCCACATTTTCCGTCTTGCGGGGATCTACGGGCCGGGCCGCAACCAGCTGCGCAGCCTGCGCGAAGGCACGGCACGGCGCATCGTCAAGCCAGGCCAGATCTTTTCGCGCATCCATGTCGACGACATTGCAGCCATACTCGAAGCCTCGATCGCAAAGCCCCGGCCGGGCGCTGCCTATAATGTCTGTGACGACGGACCCGCCCCGCCGCAGGAGGTGGTGGCCTATGCAGCCAAGCTTCTCGGCTGCGAGCCGCCGCCGGAAATCCCCTTTGACAAGGCGGAAATGACGCCGATGGCGCGGAGTTTTTATGCCGACTCGAAACGCGTTTCGAACCGTCTGGTCCGCGAGGAATTGGGCGTGACGCTGCAATATCCCACTTATCGCGAAGGACTGAAGGCGCTGCTGGACCATCCCTGAGCAGAGCCATTGTGCCGCAGGGCGGTTGCGGCCGGCATGGCTATAATGAAACCAACTCTGGAGGTTCCATGCCGCATCATTTCCACGCCGTCGTCTGGATCGACCATCACGAGGCGCGCATTCTCGATTTCAATGCCGACGACGCCCATAAGACGGCCGTTCAGTTGAAGCATGCAGCGAGCCGCGGCCACAGCAAGCTCGGCGGCCGCGCAAGCTGGCGCGAGTCCGAAGACACGGGCTATTTCGACGAAGTGGCGGCAAAGCTCGATGGCATCGGCGAAATTCTGATCGTCGGACCGGCCAACGCGAAGCTCGGCTTTCTGAAGCGCATGCAGACGAAACATGCGGCGCTGGCCGACAGGGTTGTCGGTGTCGAGACAGTCGATCATCCAAGTGACGGTGAATTGCTGAAATATGCGCGCGCCTATTTCGGGAAGGCCGACCGCATGTTGCCGCAGATCGATTAGCTTTCGATCTCTGTGAGTAACGTCTCGATCGTCTGCTGGAGGCGCGCGATGTCGGCCGCCCCCGACAGACGGTGATCACCTTCCTTGCTCAACTGGATCGTCACATCGGTGCTTGTCAGCGCGTCGACCAACCGCATCGCATGTTGCCATGGCACATCGGGATCCTTCATGCCTTGCAGGATGCGCACGGGCTTGTCGAACGCAATGGGCTTGTCGAGCAACAGGTGGTTTCGCCCCTCCTCGATCAGCCGCATCGTGATCTCGTAGGGCGCTTCTTCGTAGTCGGACGGGGCGCGGTAAACGCCCTCGCGCACGAGCGTGGCCTTTATCTCGTCCGAGAATCCGGCCCACATCAGCTCTTGCGTGAAATCGGGCGCCGGTGCGATCAGCACCAGACCCTTGATGCGCGCGGGCCGTGCCAGCGCGGCGAGCAACGCCATCCAGCCGCCCATGCTGGAGCCGATAAGAATTTGCGGACCTGCGGCAAGCGTGTCGATGGCGGCGAGCGCATCGTCGAGCCATCGGCCGACAGTTGCCTTGCGGAAGTCCCCTGACGACGCGCCATGCGCGTAATAGTCGAACCGCAGCAGATGCCGCCTTGCGCCTTGCGCCCAGTTGCTGAGCGCCGTCGCTTTGGTGCCGGTCATGTCGGACTTGAAACCGCCAAGCCAGGTGAGGCCGACCGGACCAGCCGGGCTTTCAGGCGCGTCGATCAGGCAGGCGAGATGTTCGCCGGCACTGCCGTCATGGCCAAGCCGGTCGAGCTTGCGGGAAATTGAAGCCTCGGTCATTGTCTCACTTGTCGCCCGTCATTCTTCTGCAAAATCATACATCCAACAGAGAAATCCGCGTGTCCAAATCGTTCGAACATATTCGAAATGCCACGGTCCTGCAGATCGTGCCGGCGCTCGAAACCGGCGGCGCCGAACGCACGACTGTCGATGTCGCCCGCGCCATTGTCGCTGCCGGCGGTCGCGCCATCGTCGCGAGCCGTGGCGGGCGGATGGTAGCCGAGCTTGAAGCCACCGGCGCGCGGCATGTTGAATTGGCGGCCCACTCGAAGAATCCGGTCGTGATGGCGCTCAATGTCGAGCGGCTGACGCGGTTGATTGCGCGTGAGAAAATCGGTCTCGTTCATGCCCGCAGCCGTGCGCCGGCCTGGAGCGCACTTGCCGCTGCGCACCGCGCCGGACTTCCTTTTGTCACAACCTATCATTCGCGCGTCCACGAAAAGCCGCGCCTCAAGGTCTTCTATAATTCGGTGATGACACGCGGCGATGCTGTGATCGCCAATTCGGAATACACAGCCGCGCGCATTCGCGCGGTGCATGCGCCGGACGAGGCCCGGATTTTCACGGTGCCGCGCGGCATCGACATCGAGGGGTTGGCGCCCGCCGCCATCACGCCCGGACGGATCGAATCTTTGTGCAGCCGTTGGGGACTCGGCGGTTCATCCGGTGTCATCTTCCTTCACCCGGCGCGCCTGACGCGTTGGAAGGGCCAGGCGGTTTCTGTCGAAGCGGCACGGTTGTTGCGCGCCCGCGGCATCGACGGGTTCATGCTGCTTCTGGCCGGCGATGCACAGGGCCGCGATAACTACGTGGCCGAGTTGCAGCAGGCGATTGCGCAGGGTGGTCTCGAAAGCCATGTGCGTCTCGTGGGCCACTGCGACGACATGGGGGCGGCCTATGCGCTGTCGGATGCGGTGCTCTCGCCCTCGATCGAGCCCGAACCGTTCGGCCGCACGGCGGTCGAGGCGCAGGCGGCGGCGCGTCCGGTCATCGTCAGCGACGCGGGCGGTCAGCGCGAAACCGTACTGACGGCGGATGAGGCGGCGACAGGTCTTTGCGTGCCCCCAGGCGATGCGGCCGCGTTGGCCGATGCCATGGCGCGGCTGATGACGATGGGCCCCGACGCGCGCGCGGCGATGGGCGCGCGCGGCCGCATCCATGCAGCGGCCCATTATTCGGTCACGGCCATGTGCGATGCGACGCTCGCCATTTATGACCGCCTCCTGGCCCGCTGAACCTGCCATTGCCATCTGGCTTGGCGCCGGAGGTCCGGAGTATGCGGCCGCGGTGCTCGGTGCATTGCGCATGCGTCATGCCGGTTCGCGGCTGATCCTGCTGACGACAGCTGAGGCCGCGCGGCAAGTGGAGGGGCTTGCCGACGAGGTCTGGGCCGATGGCGCGGCGCGGGGCGCAGCGGCATTTCTGGCGCGCGCCCGCCGTCTTTCATGGGCCAGCCCGGTCTTTGTCTGCGATCTGGAGGGCAGCCCGGCGACGCGCTTTCTGCGCTTTTGTGTGTGGCCGAGGCCACAATGGCGCCTGGTCGTGCCCGGGCAGGAAATCCTGCCGCTTTCTTGACTTGCGGGCGGCGGCCTTCAAATCTATAGCTGTCACCTTGGAATGCCCGTCAGGGAACCCGAAGCCGGGTTCCGTCGGGCGGTTGCCGCAAGCCCGCGCATTGTGCCGGTACCGGCCACCGCTTGAAACGCCATGTCCGGCGGCCGGGCCAGATTGAAGGAGAAGAGTTCATAGCTCGCAGACCGATGCAGGCGCCGCCCACGCGAGAGGGCCCGCGCATAAACGACATGATCGATGAGCCGACCGTGTTGCTGATCGACGCCGAGGGCGAAAAGCGCGGCGTCATTCCCACCGACGAAGCGATCAGGATGGCCGAAGAGGCTGGACTGGATCTGGTTGAGGTGTCGCCCAACGCGAAGCCTCCCGTGTGCAAGCTTCTCGATTACGGCAAGTTCAAATATCAGGCCCAGAAAATGGCCAACGAGGCGCGCAAGAAGCAGAAGACCGTCGAGGTCAAGGAAATCAAGATGCGCCCGAACATCGACACGCATGACTATGACGTGAAGATGCGCGCCATCCATCGCTTCTTCGAGGAAGGCGACAAGGTCAAAGTGACCTTGCGCTTCCGCGGCCGTGAAATGGCGCATCAGGAGCTCGGCATGCAGCTCCTGAACAAGGTCAAGGAGGAGCTCGAAGCGATCGCCAAGGTCGAAACCTGGCCCCGCCTCGAAGGCCGCCAGATGATTATGGTGCTGGCGCCGAAATAACGGCAGCCGCCGCATGAGAATGGAAGGCCCGGCGATGCTCGCCGGGCCTTTTTCATTCAGCTGTCCATGAGTTTTTTCAGGCGGTCCGGCCGGTCGGTCAGGATCGCCTCGACGCCGAGCGCGGCGAGCCTTTTCATTTCAGGCTCCTCGTCGACCGTCCAGCAGGAAACGGCAAGGCCAAGTTCGGCCGCAAGCGCCGCCGTCTCCGCCGTCACGTCGCCATGCCACGAGAACCAGCCATCGGCGGGCCCTGAGGCGATACCGCGCAGCATGCGCTCTGCAAAGCTTGCCCCCGCCTGTGTCCGCCAGTCGAAGCCGGCCGCCCATGAGGCGCCTGCAGCCGAGGCACGCCGGATCGCTTCATCTTCCGATCCGGGCTTGTCGCGCGCGGCAGACGCATCGGCCGGATCGATCTGGAAGAACGGGAGTGTGGTGAAGGCGTTGAGGATATCGGGCGCGGTCTCCTTTGCCCGTTTGAGTGCCCGCCAGTCGAAGGAAACGAAGGTGACGGTTTCCGAAAGCCCCTCTGCGCGCGTGAGCGCCACCGCCGCATCGGCAAGTGCGACCGGATCGGCCGATTGCGAAAGATCGAGCAGCGCCGTCTTGAGTTCCACATAGAGGCGGAAGCCGGACTTCGCCTTGCGCTTCACCAGCGCATAGACATCGGCCAGCAGCGGAATTCGTGCGCCATCGAAGGGCGTCTGTTCGGGATAGCGTGACGCATAGCGCGCACCGGGCCGAAGCCGCCCGATATCGTAGACGCCGAGCTCGGCGGCGGACAGTTCCTTGAGAAGTGGCGTCGGACGGACAAGCCATTCGCCGTCGGTTCCGCGCGCAATGGCCGGCTTCAGGCTCTCGTCGTGATGGACGATGAGCTGCCCGTCGCGGCTCAGATGCACATCGAGTTCGATACCGTCCGCCCCCATGGCGATGGCACGCTCGAAGGCTTCCATCGTGTTCTCGGGCCAGAGCCCCGCGCCGCCGCGATGCGCGATCTGTAACGGCTTCCGCATGCCGGTTCCCCCCTGTGCCACCCGGATATGGACCGGGTGCTTTCTATAATTAATGGCTGCCATGTGACCCGCTACGGCCGCCCGCGTCAAAATGAAACAGCGTTGCGGAGGTGTCATGGACGTACGTTTGACGCTGACGTCGCGCCGATGTGTGGCTATACTGCCGGGCGTATCACCAAGAAGCTTGATCGCGCGGGGCCGTACTTTTTGCGGCGACCGGGCGGCGAAATCGAAAGAGCGGCGCGCGAGCGCCCGCGGCGTTCGCGTGGCGGCCCACGGGCAACACGGGTGATGACATGCCGATCGCTTCAATATGGCGCCGCTTCCGGCGGAGGGGCGCCAGACGCTCCTTCTACGAGACGCAGGACGTGATGCGCCGCGCGGTGGAGATGGCGGCACTGGAGGAAGAGCTGCACACGCTCGACGACGAGCGGCTGCGCCAGCGCCTTGCCACCGAAACCGACACCGCGCGCCGCCGGCTTATCGAGCGCGAGCAGGCCCGGCGCGAGGCGTCCGGCCGTTCCCCTGCGGCAAGGCGTGGCTGAGGCGGCCTGCCCGGGATATCGACCCCTTTGCATTGTTCCGGCCGGATCGCCGATACTCTCTCCAACAAGAAACCGGAAATGCGGGGAGAGAGATCATGAAATTCGGAGTGTTCTACGAGCTTCAACTGCCCAAACCCTGGAACGAGGGCGACGAGGCGCGGCTCTTTCACGAAGCGCTGGAACAGATCGTGCTGGCCGACAGGCTTGGCTTCGACCATGCATGGGAAGTCGAGCATCACTTTCTCGACGAATATTCTCATTCCTCGGCGCCGGAAGTTTTTCTCGCCGCCGCCGCTTCCGTCACCCGGAACATCCGTCTCGGTCACGGCATCCGCCAGGTGATTCCGAACTACAATCACCCCGCCCGCACCGCCGAAGGACTTGCAACGCTCGACATCATGTCGCATGGCCGCGTCGAATTCGGCATCGGCGAGGGCGCGACGCGGCTTGAGCTTGGCGGCTTCAACATTCCGGCCAAGGAAAAGCGCGCCATGGCGATCGAAGCCGGCGAGCAGATTGCCAACATGATGGTGCTCGATCCTTATCCGGGTTTCGAGGGCAAGTATTTCTCGATGCCCTGCCGCAACGTGCTGCCGAAGCCCGTGCAGAAACCGCATCCGCCGATGTGGATGGCCTGCACCAACCGCGACACGATCCGTGTGGCGGCCTCGCTCGGCGTCGGCGCGCTGGCATTTTCGTTTCTCGATCCGGAGGAAGCGCATCACTGGTCGGAAATCTATTACGGCATCATCAAGTCAGATGAGTGCAAGCCCATTGGCCACACGGTCAATGCCAACATCGCGATGGTCTCGAATTTCTCGCTGCACGAGGACCGCGCCGAGGCGATCCGTCGCGGCCATGAGGGCTTCGAGTTTTTCGGCTATGCGCTGAACGCGCTTGTCGCGCACGACACCGTGCCCGGCCGCACCGACATGTGGGGCGACTACATCAAGGCGCGCGGCAACCGCACGCAGGAAATCATCGACGCCGGCAAGCGCGCCGACGCCATTGCCACCGGCATCGGCACCCCTGACGACATGCGCGCGCATCTCCGCGCTTTTCAGGCAGCCGGTGTCGACCAGGTGATCTTCATGCAGCAGGCCGGCCGCAACAAGCACGCACATATCTGCGAGTCGCTGGAGCTTTTCGCGGCCGAGGTAATGCCGGAGTTCAAGGCCGAGCTCGCCGAACGCGAAGCGAAGAAGCAGAAGGAGCTGGCGCCCTTCATCAAGGCGGCGCTGGCGCGCAAGAGCTGGATGAAGCCGCTCGCCGATCACGAGATTCCTGTGGTGCAAGCCTCCGTCAAGAAAGCACAGGTCAACCAGACGAGCGCGGCGGAGTAGGACGTTGAACCCAAGGAGACGAAAATGATGAAGAAATATCTGTTTGGCACAATTGCGTTTGCGGGCATTTTGCTGGTTGCGGCCTGCGACCAGAAGGAAGAGGAGGCCGCCGCCGACGAAACAATCGTCAACGAATCCGTCGCCGATGAAACGTCTGCCGACGTTGACGCCGATGAGATGCAGGCTGAATTCGAGAAGGCCGAAGCGGGTTGCCGCGCCGTTGCCGATGCGCTGGCGATCTGGACCGCGCGCCCCTGGATCGAGGCCGAGGACACATTGACCCGAGGTGCCATTGCGACGATCCGCGTCATCCGCCCGGGTGACAATGTGACGATGGACTACCGCACCGACCGCCTCAATGTCGAGCTCGACGAAAACGACATCGTGACGCGCATCTATTGCGGCTGAGACGTCATTTGACGGGGCGGACCGGGTCCGTCCCGTCCCAGTTCTCGGCGGCACGGCGGATATGCGTGAAGAACTTGCCCTTCGCGCCGCTGATATCCGACATCTCGATGACGGTGCCGGGATGCGTCTCGGTGTCGAAGTAGACGAAGCGGCCTTGATCGCCGCCGATCTGTCCCTCATGGCCGATCTTGTAGCCGGCGGCCAGCGCGCGGTCGTAATCGGCCTGATAGTTGACCGTCCAGTAGGACATGTGCTGCAGGCCCTCACGGCCCGCATTCAGAAAATCGAGATACATCGAGGGCGCATCGTTGCGCTGCTGGATCAGTTCGATCTGCAGGTCGCCGGTGTTCGCCAGCGCGATGCTCATTTCGACGGGCGAAGGCGCCCCCCGATAGGTGAACCAGTCGCATTGCACGCGGTCGATATAGAAAAAGGGTCCGACACCGAGAACTTCGGTCCAGTGTTTCAGCGCGGCCTCGATGTCGCGCACCACATAGCCGTTCTGGCAGACCTTTCCGAAAAAGCGGCTCATTGGGGTTCCTTCCTGTCTTCAGGCGGTCTTATAACCCGATCGCCTGCGCTTGACCTGCCGCCTTTTTCCCTTATAAATCCGCGCCTTCGGGGCGGTCCGGCCTGTAGGGCATGCCGTGGCCGTCCGAAATGCCATGACCCGAACCCGCAAAAAACTAGAATTCTTCAATGAATTCAAGGTCTTCAAGCGCGGGTTCCTTTGACGATACGGAGAGCGAAATGCCCAAACTGAAGACCAAAAGCGGGACCAAGAAGCGCTTCAAGCTCACCGCTTCAGGCAAGGTCAAGCGCGGTCAGACCGGCAAACGCCATGGAATGATCAAGCGGACCAACAAGCAGATCCGGAACAAGCGCGGGACGACCATCATGGCTGATGCCGATGCCGCCCGCGTGATCAAGAACTTCATGCCTTACGCGTGAACCCGGAATTGTCCCTGAAAAGGAGCTGAGCACATGTCACGCGTCAAACGGGGCGTTACCGCACACGCCCGCCACCGCAAGATCATCAAGAAGGCGAAGGGCTATTATGGCCGTCGCAAGAACACCTTCCGCACCGCCAATCAGGCGGTCGAGAAGGCTGGTCAATATGCCTATCGCGACCGTCGCACCAGGAAGCGCAACTTCCGCGCCCTCTGGATCCAGCGCATCAACGCCGGCGTCCGCGAGCATGGCCTGACCTATTCGCGATTTATCGACGGCCTCGCCAAGGCTGGCATCGAGGTGGACCGCAAGGTTCTCTCCGATCTCGCCATCCATGAGCCCGAGGCCTTCAAGGCTCTGGTCACCCAGGCCCAGGCCGCGCTCAACTGACGAGCACGGACGACGCCTGAGACAAGAGCCGGTCACCCGTCCGGGGCTTGCGCCTTGTGTGCATGCCGTTGTCCGGGGGGTGAGGCGGACCGCCGGTCGATCTTTCGCTCGCACGCCGTTTCCCTCAATCGCCCGGAGCCGCCGCAAGATAAAGCGGCGCCGGGACGATTGAGCGATATGATGTGAGCGGATGAAGCCATGACCGACAAAGCCGATCTTGAAAAGCTCGAAGCGGA
>JAUXOE010000183.1 GCA_030682415.1 Parvibaculum sp. | reverse complement strand
GGCGAAGATGTGTTCGCAGGCCCCGAGTGCGGCCAGATAGAAGAGCGTCGGGTCGAGCGGGCGGATGGTGCCGTCCTTCGCCCCTTCCTCCATCAGCTCCTTGGCCGTCAGCGTCAACGGCACGACGAAAAATTCGGCGATCTCGCGCGCCGCGTCGCTTGAGGCATCGCGCATCAGCGCACCCCGCAGCCGGTAGAGATAGGGATAGCGGAAAAAGGTGCGGATGACGCCGGCCAGATGCCGCCGCAGCTTTTCGGCCGGCGGAATGTCGAGTCCCATCAGCCGGTCGAGTTCGTCGAGCGCGGTGGCCGCATCGCGCTTGGCGAGCGCCAGCAGCAACCCCTCCTTGCCGCCGAAATAATAGCTGACCAGCGCCACGTTCACTTCCGCACGCGCCGCGATCTCGGCCAGCGGCACGTCGATCGACTGCCGCTCGCCCATCAGCGCCCCGGCGGCGTCGAGCAATTGCCCCCGTGCCGAAGGCCGTTCCGGCGCCGCCCGTGCCTTGTTCCTGGTCTGCGGCTCCACCGGTCCTCCTTGCGCTTCTGGCTTTTTCGATTTAAATACTCGTTTAAGAAATTAAATACGCCATTAAGGCAGGCCGCGCAAGCGAGCCCCGCCGTTGAAAATGGCAGCCACACAGGAAGGAACGAACAAGTGAGCGAAGCCTGGATCATCGACGCAGTACGCACCCCCCGCGGCATCGGCAAGGTGGGGAAGGGCGCGCTCGCCCATCTGCATCCGCAGCATCTGGCCCGCACGGTGCTGGCCGCGATCGCAAAGCGCAACGATCTCAACACCGCCGAAGTCGATGACGTGCTCTGGGGCACCTCCTCCCAGCGCGGCGCGCAGGGCGGCGACATGGGCCGCATGGCAGCGCTCGACGCCGGCTACGACATCCGCGCCTCCGGCGTCACGCTCGACCGCTTCTGCGGTTCGGGCATCACGACGGTCAATCTCGGCGCCGCGCAGATCATGTCCGGCATGGAAGATCTGGTCATCGCCGGCGGCACCGAAATGATGAGCTACACCTCCGCCACCGCCGACCCCAAGACGCCGCCGATGATGGATGCCGGCAATCTGCATCTCAGGAAGCAGCATCCGCAGTCGCAGCAGGGCGTCTGCGCCGATGCGATCGCCACCATGCAGGGCATCGACCGCAAGGCGGTCGACGAACTGGCGCTGGTCTCGCAGCAGCGCGCCGCGAAAGCCATCGCCGAAAACCGCTTCGCGAAGTCGCTGGTCACCGTCTACAATGACGACGGCTCGGTCGCGCTCGATCATGAGGAATTCCCGCGTCCGCAGACGACCATGGAAGGCCTCTCGGGCCTCAAGGCCTCCTTCGAAGTCTGGGCCGGCATCCCGGTCGATGCCGAAGGCACCACCTATGGCGATCTGATCCGTCAGAAATATCCGGACCTCAAGACCTTCAACCACATCCACCATGCCGGCAATTCCTCGGGCGTCGTCGATGGCGCCGCCGCGATCCTGCTGGCCTCGCCCGCTTACGCGAAGAAGAACGGCCTGAAGCCGCGCGCCCGCATCGTCGCCACCGCCAATATGGGCGATTGCCCGACGCTGATGCTGAACGCGCCGGTGCCCGCCGCGCAGAAGGTGCTGGCCAAGGCCGGTCTGAAGATCGAGGACATCGACCTCTTCGAGATCAACGAGGCCTTTGCCGTCGTCGCCGAAAAGTTCATCCGCGATCTGAAGCTCGACCGCGACAAGGTCAACGTAAATGGCGGCGCCATGGCGCTCGGCCATCCGATCGGCGCCACCGGCTCGATCCTGATCGGCACCATCGTCGATGAGCTCGAACGTCAGGACAAGCGCTACGGCCTCGTCACCATGTGCGCCGCCGGCGGCATGGCGCCGGCCATCATCGTCGAACGCATGCAGTAATCCACATGTGGCGGACGCCTTTCGGGGCGTCCGCCCGTTTCATTCGAGCGAGGTTCCATCATGACCTGGACCATCACCGATCTTGCGGCCGAATTCGGCATCACCCCGCGCGCCCTGCGCTTCTATGAAGAGAAGGGCATGCTGTCGCCCGACCGCCGCGGCCAGGCCCGGCTCTATTCGAAGCGCGACCGCGCTCGCTTGAAGCTGATCCTCAACGGCCGTGACGTCGGCTTGACGCTCTATGAAATCCGCACGATCCTCGATCTCTATGATGGCGACGAGGAAGGCACCGCGCGGCAATATCGCCATGCGCTGGGCATTTTCCGCCGCCGCATGGAAGCGGTGAAGAAACTGCGCGACGAAGCGGACGCGCAGCTCGCAAGGCTCGAAACCGCCTGCCGCAATTTCGAGGCCCGCCTGTCGCCGAAGGCGGAAGGGGCACCGAAGCAGAAATCACGCGGCGCCCGCGCGGCATAAGATTGATCGTCATTGCGAGCGAAGCGAAGCAATCCAGAAGGCGTCATATGCTGAGTTCGCGGCTTCTGGATTGCTTCGTCGCTTCGCTCCTCGCAATGACGAATGGAATAAAACACCGAGCCATTCACCGGCCCGCATAACAAACACTCCGGGGAGGAGAAACGATGAGCGCCTACAAGCTTCTGATCGGCGGCAAGCTGGTCGACGGCGACCAGACGATGGATGTGATCAATCCGGCAACGGAAGAAGTGCTGACGAAATGTCCGCGCGCCTCCGAGGCGCAGCTCAATCAGGCTGTCGCCGCCGCGAAGGCGGCCTTCCCGGCATGGGCAAAAACGCCGATTGCCGAACGCAAGCAGGCGCTCTTGAAAATCGCCGATGTGATCGAGGCGAACGGCCAGGAACTGGCGCGCCTGTTGACGCAGGAGCAGGGCAAGCCGCTCGCCGATGCAACCGGCGAGGTCTACGGCACCGCTGCCTTCTTCCGCTATTTCACGATGCTCGATCTGCCGGTGAAAGTGATCGAGGACAGCGAGGGCAAGCGCGTCGAGGCGCACAGGAAGCCCCTCGGCGTCATCGGCGCTATCGTGCCCTGGAACTTCCCGCTGATCCTGATGGCCTTCAAGCTGCCGCCGGCGCTTCTCGCCGGCAACACGGTGGTGCTGAAGCCGGCGCCGACGACGCCGCTGACTTCGCTGAAACTCGGCGAACTGATCAAGGACATCCTGCCCGCCGGCGTCCTCAACATCGTGACGGATGCCAACGATCTCGGCGCCGCGCTGACCGCGCATCCCGATGTCCGCAAGATTTCCTTCACCGGCTCGACCGCGACCGGCGCCAAGGTGATGGCCGGCGCCGCCGGCCTCTTGAAGCGCATCACGCTGGAACTTGGCGGCAACGATGCCGGCATCGTCCTCGACGATGTCAACCCGAAGGAAGCGGCACCGAAACTCTTCCAGAGCGCCTTCCAGAATTCGGGCCAGGTCTGCATCGCCATGAAGCGGCTCTATGTGCATGAATCGATCTACGACGAAATGTGCGCCGAGCTCGCGACGCTGGCCGAAAACGCAGTGATGGGCGACGGCCTCGAACAGGGCACCCAGCTCGGGCCGCTGCAGAACAAGATGCAGTTCGACAAGGTCAGGGAGCTGATCGAGGACGCCAAGAAGACCGGCAAGGTCATCGCCGGCGGCGAGACGCCGGCCGGGCGCGGTTATTTCATCCGCCCCACCATCGTCCGCGACATCACCGACGGTTCGCGCCTTGTCGACGAGGAACAGTTCGGCCCGGTCCTGCCGGTGATCAAATATTCCGATCCGCAGGATGCCGTCGCCCGCGCCAATGCCTCGCCCTATGGCCTTGGCGGTTCGATCTGGTCCTCCGATCCGAAACGCGCCTACGATCTGGCGACGCAGATGTCGTCGGGCTCGGTCTGGATCAACAAGCATGCCGACCTCGCCCCCAACATCCCCTTCGGCGGCGCCGGCATGTCGGGTCTCGGCTCCGAACTCGGCGAAGAAGGCCTGCTGGAATTCACACAGCTCCAGGTCATCAACATGGCGAAGTGACTGCGCGCCGCAGCATTCCGATCAAACCCACCCGCCCCTGGGGGGCGGGTCGAAAAATTCGTAGAATTTTTCGGGGCGGGGGATGAGGCGCGGTTTGCGGAACGCAAACGGAAAGGTCCGGTGGACCTTTCCGAGCGCCGAACGCCCGGAGCGATAGCGAAGGGCAGGGTGGCGAACCAATCTCCGCCTCAATTCACCCCGTCCATGGGAAAACACGAGGGTCATTCCACCATGTCGAAAATTGAAGGCCGGTGCCTCTGCGGTCAGTTTTCCTATGTGAGCGATGCGGCGCCGCTCGCAACCGTCATTTGCCATTGCAGGAACTGCCAGCGTCAGGGCGGTGCCGCATTTTCGCTCAACGTCGTTGTGCCTGCAGCCTCGCTTGCCACCAGCGGCGAACTCAAGAGCTACATGGATCGCGCCGACAGCGGCAACACCGTCGAGCGCCAATTCTGTGCGACCTGCGGCTCGCCGATTTTCTCGATGCTTTCGGCCAACAAGGCCATCGCCATCATCAAGGCCGGCACGCTCGACGACACCTCGGATTTGAAACCGGCCTCGGAAGTATGGTGCGACAGTGCGCAAAGCTGGGTGCCGCCGCTGGTCGCCGAGGCGCGCTTCCCGAAGAATCCGGCCTGACAGCGCTTTGA
Organism: Parvibaculum sp.; assembly: GCA_030682415.1. GTDB lineage: Bacteria > Pseudomonadota > Alphaproteobacteria > Parvibaculales > Parvibaculaceae > Parvibaculum. Next base: position 1,659 of record JAUXOE010000183.1, on the reverse strand, counting down.
CCGCTCACCTTGCGGCGGCAATGTCGCGGCAGAACGCATGGATGAAATCCGAATGACCGATCATGTAAAAGGCAAGACCATTGTCGTCACCGGTGCCGCCGGCGGATTCGGGCGTCTGATATGCCGGAAGGCCGCCGCACGCGGCGCCAATGTCGTTTGCGGCGATGTGAACGAGGAAGGGCTTGCCGAAACGGTCAAACTCGTCACCGGCGCCGGCGGCAAGGCATCCGGCAAGCTGACGGACGTCACCGACCTTGCCGCCATGACGGCGCTTGTCGCCCATGCCGTCGAGACGCATGGCGCCATCGACGTGATGATCAACAATGCCGGCATCATGCCGCTTGCTTTCTTTGCCGATCACAAGGCGGCAAGCGCGGCATGGAGCAAATGCATCGACATCAACATCAAGGGCGTCATGAACGGCATCATCGCCGCCTACGACCCGATGATGGCGCAAGGCCGTGGCCATGTGATCAACATCTCCTCGATCTACGGAAATTTTCCGGTCGTCGGCGCCGCGGTCTATGGCGCCACGAAATCCGCCGTGAATTTTCTTTCCGAGTCGCTCCGCGTCGAAGCGGCCGGCAGGATCAAGGTCACGATCGTCAAGCCGACAGGCGTGCCGGCCACCGGCCTTGGCGGCGCGATCGTCAATCCCGAAGCCGTTGTCGGCATTCTCGGGCAGAACACAACGGCCTATATCGGCGCGATGACGGCCATCCTCGAAGGCCAGGTGCAGGACGATCGCATCGATCCGGACAGCACCGCCTATGCCGTTCTCGATCCGGCTTACATCGCCGATGCCGTGATCACGGCGATCGATCAGCCCTGGGGCGTGTCCCTCGGCGACATCACCGTCCGCGCCGCCGGCGACGCCTATATTCTCTGAGCCGCTGGCTGCAGCAACGAGGCGGCGGTTTGCGTCTGAGATACAATCTGTACACAAACAGAATCTCCATCCCAATACCGTCATTGTGAGGAACGCAGGCGACAACCTGTCCGCCGACCCGTCCGCTATAGCCTTTGGCGAAGGCGGAAGCCCCACAGGAGCCTGGGAAGAGGAAAAGAGGCGGCAAACCTGGTTCCAGCGCCGGCGGCCTTTGCCCGGTCGGCGCGGCATCGAGCGGCCATGGCCCAACCCGGGGATAACCCCGACTTGTCCCCACCCGCCAACGCGCCCACCCCGGGGATAAATTATTTTGATCCCCCGTCGCCCGATCCCGAATCGTCCGGCGCGAAATTCGCACCCGCCCGAAACCGGGGATAAGTTTCTCGATCATCCGTACACGAATGAAAATTCCCACCGTTTGTGACAGTTTTATGACAGTTTCGTGACAGAGGGGGGTAAAACGCCTGCCGCGTGTGTGCCACGCCTGTGTGAAAAATCCGGCTTATCCCCGCCTGACGCCGTCGAGCACCAGCCGTGTGTGAATGTCGATCAACTCCGCATGGCCGATGCGGCCCTTCGGCTCATACCATGTGCAGATGCCGGTCAGCATGGCGAGGATCGCGTAAGCGGTCACCCGCACATCGCCGATCGCGAACAGCCCTTGCGCCGCGCCCGCTTCGAGAATGGCGCAGAGCCGGTCCTCATATTGCCGCCTGAGCGCCACGATCGTCGCGCGATTGTCGGGCTCGAGGCTGCGGATTTCCGACGAG
>JAUXOE010000177.1 GCA_030682415.1 Parvibaculum sp. | reverse complement strand
GAAAGCCAGTTCGCCCATGCCCGTGACACTTCGAAGATCGCCTTCGTGACCCTCAACCGCCATCTCGCCGAATGGGGCTTCGTCCTCAATGACGGCAAGGCGATGACCGGCCATCTGGCGGCGCTGGGCATGCGCGAAATTTCGCGCAACGAATTCACCGCTGTCCTGAAGGCCCATCGCGAAGCGGGCCGGGCGCCCGGCCGCTGGGCCGTCGATCCCGAACTCGATGTCGCGGGCTGGGAGCCCGCACAGGGCCTCAGGCCCGGAGGCCCCGCAGCGTCAGCCGCATGATGGCGGCAAGCCGCGCCCTGAAAGTGGCCTCGTCGGGCGACTTCTCGGCCCCATAAGCCGCCGCGATCAGGGCGTCCATGGCCGCTTCCTGGGTGAGGCCGGCGGCTTTCGGGTTGAGTTCGCCGCGTGCCGTGCCCTCGCGGATCAGCTTCAGCACCGCATTGCGGAACTGCTGCGTCACCGGTTCGAAGAAATCGGTCGAAAGCCGGCTGCTCGATTCCATCAGCTCGGCTGCATGCGGGCTTGAGAGCACCCAGCGATAGGCAAAGCCGAATTTCGCCTCCATCAGCGCGGTCAGTTTCGGCTCCAGCGGCAGGTCGAGCGCTTCGGCCGCCGTCACGCCCTCGGCGATCTGTTCGGCCAGCGAGCGGCAGATCGCCTCGAACAGTTCATCCTTGCTTTTGAAATAGAGATAAAGCGTGCCCTTGGCGACGGCGGCGGCCCGCGCAATATCCTCCATCGAGGTGCGCCGGTAGCCGTAATGGCGAAAAAGGTCGAGCGCGGCCGAGACAATGAGCTCCCGCTTGTCCGGTCCCGCCGCCTTTTGCGCCGCCGCGCTCTGTGCTTTTGCCATGATCTTTCGCTTGGGGCCTTATCGCCGGATGGTGAAGGCGCAGGTGCGCCCGGCGGCCACGACGATGGTGCGCGTCGTCCCGCCACAATCGTAATAGCAGTATTTGCGTCCGCCCACCCGTTGTTGGCCGCTCAGCGAACAGGTTGCCGAAGCAAGCTGCTGCGGTGCCGGTATCTTGCTGATCTCGGCCTCCGGCGCCCCGGCCGAAAGCGAGGCCAGCACCATCAGGGCCGGCAGCGTGATCGTATCCATTTTTACACCCCCGTGGAAAACCAGAACCGGCCGACTCTAACATATTGCACGGCGCCTGCCGCAATCCCCCGTTTGTGTGTCACCGGCCTTCAACCTAGGATGCGCCCCGCAAATCAAGCGGAGAACGGCATGAACGGCGCATTGGAAACGAACAGGGCCCTGATTGGCAAGCCGGGATCGCGCGCGAAGCTGGCGACGCCGGCCCTCGTGCTTGATCTCGACGCTTTCGAGCGCAATGTCGCCCGCATGGCCGAACACGGCAAGGCCGCGGGCCTGGCGATCCGTCCCCATGCCAAGACGCATAAATCGCTGGCGGTGGCAAAGGCACAGATCGCCGCCGGCGCCATCGGCATCTGCTGCGCCAAGCTCGGCGAGGCCGAAGCCATGGGGGCAGGTGGCATTGAAAGCATCCTGATCACTTCGCCGGTCGTCACCGCGCAAGCCATCGAACGGCTAATGGCGCTCAACGGAAAAATTTCGGATCTGATGGTCGTCGTCGACAACCCGCTCAATGTCCGCGCGCTGGCCGCCGCCGCGGCGGAAGCCGGCCGCCCGTTGAAACTGCTGGTCGATCTCGATGTCGGCCTCCACCGCACCGGCATCCGCCCCGGCGCCGACGCGCTGGCACTGGCCGAGCTGGCCGACGCCGCCGACACGCTCGAACTGAAAGGCCTCCAGGCCTATGCCGGCCATCTGATGCATATTCACGACTTCGTCGAGCGCCGCGAAAAATCGCTGGCCGCGATGAAGGTGCTGGGCGAGATGCGCGACGCGTTGCGCGCGAAAGGCCTGCCCTGCGACATCGTCTCGGGCGGCGGCACCGGCACTTACAACATCGACCCGGAAGCAAATGTGCTGACCGAGCTGCAGGGCGGCTCCTACAACTTCATGGACCAGCAGTATCACGACGGCGCGCAAGGCAATGGCGCCGCCTTCCCCTTCGAAACCGCGCTCTCGGTGCAGATGACGGTGGTCTCGGCCAACACGAAGAACCTCGCCACCACCGATGCCGGCTTCAAATCCTTCTCGACCGATGCCGACCCGCCCATACTGCTGTCGGGCGCGCCGGAAGGGGCCGGCTATTTCTTCTTCGGCGACGAACAGGGCGGCATCCTGCTCCCCGACGGCGCCCGGCTCGAAATCGGCAGTACACTGACGGCCATGACCCCGCATTGCGACCCGACCGTCAACCTCTACGACGCCTACCACGTCGTCCGCGGCGACATCCTCGTCGACATCTGGCCGACCGAGGCGCGGGGAAGAAGCGCCTGAGAACTTGCTCGGCGTCCAATTGAGCGACCACCCGCCCCTTGGGGGGTGAGGGGCGGTTCGCGCAAGCGAACGAAAAGGTCCGGCGGACCTTTTCGAGACCCGAACGCCCGGAGCGAAGCGAAGGGCAGTCAAACGGCCGGAGGCCGTTTGGGGAGGGGTAAGCGTTGCGTGACGGCGCCAGCCACGTCGATCGAACCCGCCGTAACTGCCGCCATCCCCCCAAAACCCGCCAAAAATCACCCCTCACCGCGCCCCGCTTGACAGCCGCCGCCCATCCCCCGTAAAGTGAGTGAATGATCACTCATGTCGAAAAACCCGCCCCGAAGACCCGCCAGCGCATCGTCGATGCCGCGCTGGAGCTCTTCGTCGCCCAGGGCATCGCCGCCACGACGACGCGCGACATCGCCGGCCGCGCCGGCATCGCCGAGGGCACGATCTATCGCCATTTCGAAAGCAAGGAAGCGCTGGCGCAGGAAATCTTCCTCGAAGGCTACATGCCCTTCGCCAAGGCGCTCACCGCCTTCGAGCGCGCCGGCGGCACCTTGCTCGAGCGCCTGGAACGCATCGTCGATTATTTCTACAGCCTCTTCGATCTCGACCAGACGCGCTGGGTCTATCTGATGACCTGGCAGACGGGGCCGCAATCGAAACTGCCCGACGACACGCCGACGCCAAGCCGCCTGATGCTGAAAATGCTGAAGGAGAGCCTGAAGAAAGGCGAGGTGAAGGGCCTCGAGCCGAAACTGACGGCGGAAATCCTGCTCGGCATCATTCTTCAGCCTGCGGACGGTGTCGTCTATGGCCAGATCGCCGGCCCCTTGCGCCCGCGCACGGCCGAAGTGATGCAGGCGATCCGCAAGGTCCTGACCCCATGAACTGATCCGGAATTGCCGGCGGGACCTTTTCCCGTGTGAACGCCGCCGGCAGGCTAGTGAGTGAATGTTCACACACAAACCGAAACGAACGAAGCAAAGACCAACCCAAAGGAGATGACGATGAAAACGACGTTTGTAGCCGCATTCCTTTTCCTGGCCGGCGCGACAGGCGCTCTGGCCGCACCGGCCTCGGGCGCCGCAAGCGCCCAGGCCTCGGCCGATCTCTCGGGCGCGGTCGGCCAGTCGGTCGGCAATGGCGCGGCGATTGTCGGCGTGTCGGTGGCGATGCCGATGATGGCCGTGGGCGGCCTGGGCGAAGCGATCGCCACCGCCTCCTTCGATCAGCTGAAGGACGCGGGCAGGGCCGGCCGGCCGCTGCCGGTCACCGACAAGACCGTTCTTCGCGGCCCGGCGCCCGATCAGGCGCTGAAGGCGCGCCAGTAACAACCGACAACAGGAAAGGCCGGTCCGTCATGAAACGCATACTCCTCATATGCTTCTTCCTGTTGACCGGCCTCGCGGCGCCGGCGGCGGCACAGATGAGTTCCGCCGCCGGTACTGTCGGGAATATCGAGCGCGTGCTCCCCTTCGCCAAGAAGGTCGAGCGCGAGCTGGCCGAACGCGGCGCGGTCGTCGCCATCGTCGCGCGCATGGGCCGCGATCCGGCACAGATGCCCGGCGACGTCGGCAAATACACGCATGTCGGCATCTGGGTTTATTCCGAGGTGACGGCGGCCGACGGCAGCACGGTCAACACCTATGCGATCTACAATCTCTATCAGGATGCCGACGATCAGGGCCGCAGTACGCTGGTGCAGGACTTCCCGGTGGAATTCTTTGCCAGCGTTTTCGAGCTCAATGCCGGCATCGTCATCCCGACGCCGGAACTGCAGGCGGAACTGCTGCGCGTCGTCACCTCGCCCGCTTACCGGGCGCTGCATGTGCCGGAATATTCGGTGGTCGCCAACCCCTATGAGTGGCGCTACCAGAACTGCACCAACTTCATCATGGCCTTGCTTGTCGCCGCGATCTACGACACCGACGACCGCCGGACGATCAGCGGCCATCTGCGCGCGCATTACGAGCCGCGGGACATCAAACTCGGCGGCGTCACCCGCGCGCTGGGCTCGGTCTTCGTCGACGGCTTCGCCACCTCCGACCATCGCGGCGCGCCGCTTCGCACCTCGACCTATGATTCAATCGTGGCATTCCTGACGCGCTACGGTCTCGCCGACGCCGTACTCGAAGTGACGGAGAGCAATGTCCGGGAGGAGAAAATCGCCGGGCGGTAAGGCGGGGAGGGCGACCTGCCGAAACCCGCCGGCTGAGAGCGTTGACACGCTCAGGCTGAATTTTTGCCCAAAGACCCGGGCGGAAACGTCCGGGCCTTTTTCGCATCAAATATACTGGAAGGGGAAGAGAACGATCATCGCCCAGCACAATTGAATGATCCAGAGAACGAGCGACGGGACCCAGTATTTCTCGGGCTTCAGCGACCTGTAGTTCCTTATCCTTTTGAGTACGTCGGGGTCCTCGCCGCTTCCTTTCCATCTGTAATAACCGACCGTGCGCAATATGGTGTAGGGCGCGAAGAGAAGCGCGAAACTCAAGGGCCAGGGCAGCCAGTAGAACATCTACGCTTTCCTCGGCTAAATGCGGTCGAGCGGATTTCGACGAAACCTGTTCACGCAGACCGCCGAGACAGGATCGCGAACGTCGAGAAGACGGCGCCCGAAATCCAGAGCGCGGGACCGAGGAGGCCGGGGAAGAGCGGGATGTGGCCGGGCAGCAGAACGAAGATGACGAAACCGAGATCGGCGGCGCTCACCATGACGAGGTTGAGCCAGTAGCCGCGAATGTCGTTGCGCCAGTTGAGAAGAATCGCGATCAGGATCGCCGCGACGGAGAAGAAGGCAAGATCCCATGCGCCCTGACTGAGCTTGCCCTGAACGAAGCCGGGCGTTTGCGTGGCGGCGAGCAGAAAGCCGTCATAGGCGGCTTTGAGGTGAAGGACGCCCCAGAGCACATAAGAAACGGCGCCGATCCTTGCAAGCATCATGGGCCAACCTCCCGTTCGTGGGCTCTGCGGCCCCGAGCGTTGCATGAGCGCAACCGGGTTTATGTTAAGTCGTCCGGCTGCAATTCCCTAACCAATCATTTCGGCTTCGAGCCTCTCCCACAACGGCGCGCAATCGACCACCGTCCCTTCGCGCATCGCACGATCCACCACCATCACGGTCAGCCCCGCCACCATCGCGTCCCGCACCTGCACCGGGAAAGGCGCGCCCTCGAGCAGATGCGCGGCAAGGTCGCGCCCCATCGCGGGGTCGGAGCCGTAATGCGCCTCCGGTCCGAGCCCCATATCCTCCGTCTGCGGATCGTTGGCGCCCAGCGCGTCCCGGAAAGTAAGCCGATTGGTGACGAGATCGGCCTCCATCGCCCCGCCCGTGCCGGCGAAATACCAGCGCCGCTGCATCAGCCCCGCATGCGTATTGGCGTGAAAGGCAAGTCGCACCCCGTTTTGATATTCGACCAGCGCCACCTGGTTGTCGGCGACATCGGCGTCCGACGCAAAGGCGTCGTTGCCGCTGTTCCAGCCGGCGCGCCACTGCGCTTAGGCCGGATCGCCGCCCGGATAGCGCCGTTCGGCCTGCGCCGCATTGCCGGGCGTGAAGATCGACCGCCCGCCGAAACTGGCG
>JAUXOE010000171.1 GCA_030682415.1 Parvibaculum sp. | reverse complement strand
CGAACCCCATGTGCGCATGATCACCGAGATGGCGGTGGCGATGGGCAAGGTCGTCTGCACGCAGGATGCCGAGGCCGCCTGCCTGCGTGACGAAAACATGCTCGCGACGCCGGAAGCGGCGCGCATGAATGCGATGATCGCCCTCGGCGGGATCAAGTCCGGCGTCCTCGATAGCGGCGGCGCCGTCGCGCCCGATCCCGGCTTCGGCCCAGGTTATGAACAGGGTCGCCTCGACGATGCGGCGGGCTATGCGGCCCTCCTGATCGTCCGCGAAGAAAGCGACGCGTCCCGCGCCTTTGCGGCGGCGGGCGGTTTTGCCGTGCGGCTCGACGCGCTGCCCGATGCCCGCGGCGATCTCGCCGGTGTCATCGGCGCAGCGCCGGCCATCCTCGTCCGGCCCGACCGCTATGTCTTCGGCACGGGCGATGCGGCCGCGCTGGTGGCGGCGTGGAATGCCTATCTTGCCAGCGGCGTTGCGAAGGCGGAATCGGTCGCCGCCGTCTGAATTTGCTATGTGGCGAACGCGTCTTCTGCTCATACTTCTCCCGTACCGCTTCGATGCAAAGGGGGAGAGGAAGATGGAGGGCCTGTCTGCGGATCGTCCGGCGCCGGGGTTTGAGGGACGGCCAATACACACGATGGAGGCCGGCGATCTCCTCGCGGCGCTGAAACTCGGCCTCAGGGACTTTCGCCGGGCGCCGATGTTCGGCCTCGTTATCGGCGGCATATTCGCGCTTATCGGCGCGGTCATCGTGTTGTCGCTGACCATCTGGGAGCTGCCCTGGCTGATCTATCCCTTCGCCATCGGCTTTCCGCTGGTCGGGCCGTTCGCCGCCGTCGGTCTCTATGAGGTGAGCCGGCGTCTTGCGGCGGGCGCGCGGCCTTCATGGCGCGACGTCTTTGCCGTCGTCTGGGCGCAGCGCCGCCGCGAGGTCGCGTGGATGGCCTTCGTGATGCTCTTCGTTTTCTGGGTCTGGATGTATCAGGTGCGGCTGCTGATCGCGCTTTGTCTCGGCCTCATTTCCTTTGCCTCTTTCGAGCAGTTCGTGACCGTCGTTTTCACGACGCAGCAGGGGCTCATCTTCCTCGCGCTGGGCCATCTCGTCGGCGCGGCGCTGGCGATGGTGCTCTTTTCGATCACCGTCTTTTCAATTCCGCTGATGCTCGAGCGCGAGGTCGATATCGTCACGGCGATGATCACATCGGTGAAAGCCGTGCTGCAGAGTCCGGTGGTCATGCTCGGCTGGGGCGTCTTTGTGACGGTTTCCGTGCTTGTTGCCTCGGTGCCGCTCTTCATCGGTCTTTTCTTCGTGCTGCCGGTCTTCGGCCACGCCACCTGGCATCTCTACCGCCGCGCCCTGCCGCAATAGACGCATGAAAAAAGGCGGCTCCGACGAGCCGCCTTTTTCCGTCTCTCTGTCCGGGCGTTCAGGCCGCCTTGCGCTTCATCGAATAACGGACCGGCAGCCGCTTCAACCCGCTCACAAAGCTTGCCTCCACCCAGGCCGGGTCGCCGGCCAGCTCGATATGGTCGAGGCGGGCCAGCAGTTCCTTGTAGAGGGCGCGGATTTCCATTTTCGCCAGATGCTGGCCGAGGCAAAGATGGGCGCCATAGCCGAAGGCGAGATGCTTGTTGGGCGAGCGTTCGATCCTGAAGGCGAAGGGATCGTCGAAGGCGTCCTCGTCGCGATTGGCCGACCAGTAGCACATCAGCAGATTGTCGCCGGCCTTGATCTTCTGACCGCGCAATTCATAGTCGACGGCGGCGGTGCGGAAGAAATGCTTCACCGGCGTCGTCCAGCGGATCATCTCGTCGATGGCGCCGCCCAGCAGCCCTTCGGGATTGGCGCGCAGCTTGGCGAATTCGTCCGGGTTCTGCATCAGCGCCAGCAGCCCGCCGGCGGCCGTCGAGCTTGTCGTGTCGTGGCCGGCGGTGGCGACGATGATGTAATAGGAAATCGCTTCCAGATGGCCGATGGGCTCGCCGTCGATGGTCGCATTGGCGATCACGGTCGCGACATCGTCTTTCGGGTTCTTGCGGCGGTCTTCGGTCATTGCGGTGAAGTAGTTGAAGAACTCGGTCACCGTGTTGACCGTCTCGGAGGCGTCCGGGCGCTTCATGTCGGGATCGGTCGAGCCGAAAAGTTCCTGCGTCAGCTTCAGCATGATCGGCTCGTCTTCCGCCGGCACGCCGAGCACGGTCATGATGACGCGCAGCGGATACCAGACGGCGACGTCGGCGACGAAATCGCATTCGCCACCCTTGGCTTCCAGCCGGTCGACATATTTTTCCGCCAGCGCGTCGACACGGGCCGAAATCGCCTTCAGGTTGGGCGGCATGAACCAGGCCTGCGTCAGCCCGCGATAATTGCGGTGGTCGGGATTGTCCATATCGACCAGCGAGCGGATCAGCTTCGAATTGCCGCCGGTGAATTTCCGCACCTCTTCCTCCAGCTCGATCGACTGCAGCGTCAGGCGCGGATCGTTGAGGAATTTGTCGTTCTGCCGCTCCACTTCCATGATGTCGGCATGTTTCGAGACGGTCCAGAAGGGGCGGAAACCGTCGGGCTCGGTCCAGCGCACCGGCGCTTCCTTGCGCAACTGCGTGAACAGCCGGTGGAATTCGTCGACATGCGCATAGGTCTTCGGATTGACGATCGCATTGTCGATGCTCTTGTCGGTGCCGGCCATTTCCGTCCTCCTCCGCCGCTCTCACGGCCTGTTCGTTCGCTGTGTCGCGCGGTGCGTTTCCGTTCAGCGCCGCCCAATGCCGCCGTGACGTTGCGTAAAGCGCTAAATCCTTGCGGCACAAGGCTTTCCGCTAACTCTGCGCGGAGTTTCGGGTGCTGGCAAGGGTCTCGTTTCCGGCTGGACAAGGACCATTGCATGGTCAAGATGTCGGCCAGATATATGTGTCATCGGCAATCGGGCCCGCGCGTGCTGCGTTCGCCCGCAAGTTTCAAGGAGAACTCTCATGGCGGAAGCCTATATCGTCGCCGCGGCGCGCACCGCGGGCGGTCGCAAGGGCGGCAGGTTGAAGGATTGGCATCCGGCCGATCTCGGCGGCAAGGTCATTGACGAGCTGATCGCGCGCAGCGGCGCCGATCCGGAACTCATCGAGGACGTCATTGTCGGTTGCGTCGATCAGGCGGGCGAGCAGGGTATGAACATCGCGCGCAACGCGGTGCTGGCCTCGAAGCTTCCTGAAAGCGTGCCGGCGACTTCCGTCGACCGTCAATGCGGCTCCTCGCAACAGGCGCTGCATTTCGGTGCCCAGGCCGTGATGTCGGGCGCAATGGATGTGGTGATCGCGGCCGGCATCGAAAGCATGACGCGCGTGCCGATGGGCATGCCGATCTCGCTGCCGTTCAAGAACGGCTTCGGCATCTACAAGAGCCCCAACATCGAGGCGCGCTATCCCAACATCCAGTTCAGCCAGTTCGCCGGCGCCGAAATGATGGCGAAGAAATACGGCCTGACCAAAGACCAGCTCGACGAATATGCCTATAACAGCCATCAGAAGGCGATTGCCGCCACCCAGGCCGGTCTC
>JAUXOE010000170.1 GCA_030682415.1 Parvibaculum sp. | reverse complement strand
GCACCGCTGATGGTCGCGCCGAAGAAGCTCAGGCCCGACGGCAGCAGCGTGTTGCCGAGCGCCGAGCCGACCGAGGAAAGAACCAGCGTTGCCATGCGTCAGTCGTCCGTTCCGGGAAAGCGAAAGGCAAAGGCCGCCCGTACGCGCCACCAGCGGCCCATGCTGGTTTCGACAACGGCGCGACCCGACCAGGCATGGATCATCCGGTCCGGCGCGCTCAGGATCGCGGCATGTTTGGCCGGGCCGCCGGGGCGCATGCGAAACAGCACCACCTCGCCGGCCTGCGCGTCGGCGACAGCAATTTCCGTCATGTGCCGCCGCGCGGCGTCCGCCATCGTCTCTTCGGCCGCGCCGCCCGGCGCCTCGGCCCAGTCGGGCGTATAGGGCGGCGGCGCTTCGGGTTCGGCGCCGATCGTCTCGCGCCAGACGCCGCGCACCAGACCGAGACAATCGGTGCCGGCGCCTTTCAGGCTCGCCTGATGGCGATAGGGCGTGCCGATCCAGCCGCGCGCGGCGGCAACGATGTCCGCGCGTGTCGTCATCTCAGGCCCGCCGGCTGCCGTCATTCGGGCCGTCGCCGGCCCGCGCCAGCACGAAATCATTGCCCGGCATATGCGGGAAGCCGCGAAAATTGACACCGTTCGAAAATTTGGCGCGACAGGTCGTGAACTGCTTGTCGCAGCCGGCCGTCACGATGAATGTGTCGTCCGGCGCAACGCCGCGCGCCATCGCCCGCCAGAGTTCGAGCCGTGCGCCCTCGGGCGTCAGGGCATGTGCCTTCACTTCCATCGCCGCACCGTCATTCGCGCCGCCGCTGAAGACAATCCGGCCGCGCGCGAACCAGCCTTCTGCAAAAGCATCGAGCCCGCTCGCCACGATGATGCGGTCGTCCTCGGCGCTGACGACGGTGCCCGCACCGCGAAATTGATCCGCATCGAGCGTAATGCCGCAACGCTGATCGCCGAGATCGGCATCGCAGCCATACTGGAAGATGCGCCCCACCGGCTGATTGAGGCGATGGGCAAGACCGCGCAGTTCGGCGCTGAAGGCCGAACCCGACCGCGTCACCTCGCCGAGATTGCCTTTGCGCAACAGCACGCGCTCTTCCACCGCCTGCCAGTTGACGCGCCAGATTTCGAATTCGGCATCGTCATAGAGTCCGGCGGCGAGATCGCCCTCCTCGATCCGCGCCGATGAAAGCGCGCCGGCGACATCGAGATTGTCGACGGCGAGCCCCGAGGAATGATCGAGCGCCGTCGCCGTGAAACCGCCCGCGGCTTCATAGGTCAAGCCGTCGAAGCTGAGATCGCGGTCGTGATCGGTAAAGCCCATCGTCGCGCCATCGGCGCGGGTCAGCTTCCAGCAGGACGCCAGCGTCGTTGCGCCGGACGCCAGATGCGCGGCAAGCGCGGGGGGCAGGGTTTTCATGATGTCAATCCACAATGTCCCGCACGGACACGATAAATCCGTAGACAGACTCTCTGTCGTTCATGCTTTAATTGGGTGTACGAATGGCATCACCCGTCACATCGAAAGGCAGATGGCCATGCGGAAGGTCCTCGCAGCGATTCTGACAGTCCTGCTCCCGGTCTGGATGCCTGCAACAGTCTCGGCGAGCGATCTGTTTTCCGCCGGGCCGCTTGCCACCGCCGTACAAATACGTGGTCACCACGCAAATTCCGGCACCGCCGGATATCGCATCGTCTACGAGACGGCGACCGACGGAAAGAAAACGGCGCCGTCCGAAATTCTTCTCGCCGCCGACTATATCGAGATCAAAAACAAGGGGCGGCACGCGATCGTCGACTTCAAGCTGCGGCGTCTCATCCAGCTCTACGAGACGGAACGCAGCTTCGCCAATCTGTCGCTTTATGGCGATGTGGCGTTTCGAATGGCGGAGGCCATCAATCGGCAGTACCTGCGCCAGGTCCTCCAGGGGATGGACTTCAAAGCGACGTCCAATGCGGTCGACGCCTTTGATCCGTTCTGGGCCGGCGCGGAGCTCGGTCTGGCCGATCCCGCGGAACCTCATCCGGAAATCGATCGCCGGACGGATGCCGACGGCACGATACGGTTTTCCTACAAGGGGAAAGAAGTTGCCGTTGCAACGCCATCGGACCGGCGTGTGCCCGCGGCGCTGCAGAAGCGTTCACTGCAGGCACTTCGGTCGATCGCCTCGCTTCATCCTGACATCCTCGATGCAATTGCCACCGACGGGCGGCTCCCGCAGAACATCTCCTATATTCGCCGGCCACCCAACGGCGAAGAACAGCAGGTGACGCTGACGCTTTCCTCAGAGGCGGTGGCGACGGCGTCCTACCCGCTGCCGGCCGGATACACGTCGGACCTCATGCGCGACTTCGTCGGCGGCCCGGACAACGAAGCGCTTGGCACATTGATGCCGGTCATGCTGCAGGCCATCGCGGGCACCTATGGCTCAGGGCCCAGGACGACGGCGAGTTACAAGGCGGCCATCGGTCAGGCGATGGACAGCGGCCGATCCTTTCATGCGCTTGTGCTGGCGCTTGAGCTGTCGCTTCAGCGCGGCGAGTTCCTGCAATCCTGCGGGCCAGCCGATGCGTCCTGCTATACATTTCCGAACATCGTGACGGCGGCGCGGTCGGATTCGCGCGGCAGCGCCCTGTTGCGATCGCTCGAACTCGACCAGACCGACCCGGCCGCAGCCACCCGGGAACGGGAGGGTATCGACCGGCGCGACGTACCGAGCGGCTACCTGATCGGCGCTTTTCTCGGCAATGGTCTTGTCACGCAGAACACACGCCGGCCGGAAGCCCGGCAGCTGCTTCACGAAGCCATGCGTGGCAATCCCTATGTCGCCAGCTTCTACAAGGACCTCGGCGACTATCACAGCCGCGCCTTCGAATATCCCACGGCATGGCTGCTCTATGATCTCGGCCGTTTGGTGCCCGAGCGCAGTCGGGCCGAAAGCGATCCGCTAAACGGGGTCGACGGGATGGAACGGCACCTTGTTGCCAATTTCGGCCAGTTCTTCTAGCCGCGTCAGATCCGTATTTCGACGATCGGCACGTCGGGCACGCTGCCGGCGTCGAAGGCGCCGAGGTCGATGTCGAGAAAATCGGTGTCGAAGCGCACCGGCACGTCGAATTCGAAGCCCGCCGTCACCGTTGCGCCCGGCTCGGGTGCGACCGTGAAGCCGACAAGGCCGGTTGTCGGGTCGGCCGTGAAATCCACGCCCGCCGCCATCTCGACGCCGCCGACCGCGACGCGCACGCTGCCCGCCACCGGCTTGGCGATTGTGCGCGTGTAGCTCGCACCACCTGAACTGTAATGCTTGGCCAGCGGGAAACTCAGCCGCGCGCCGTCGCCCGTGCCCAGCAGCTGGTCGGCCGGCGCGACGATCGCGCCCGGCATGCAACTCTTGCCGTCGACGCGGTCGTGCCAGCGAAAGCCGTGCAGCCGGCCGTGGCGCGCCTCGAAAAATTCGATCAGCGTGTGAATGTCGTCGAGCGCGCGCAGGCCGAGGCCGGCATTCCAGCGCCGCCGCGACAGCGCCCAGGGGCTGTTGCGCTCCTCATGGCCCGAGCCCAGCGT
>JAUXOE010000156.1 GCA_030682415.1 Parvibaculum sp. | reverse complement strand
CTATGAAGCGATGATGCGCGGCATCGCCGCCGTCAAACCCGGCGCCACGCTGGGCGACATCGGCGCCGCGATCCAGGAATTCGCCGAGGGCCAGCGCTGCTCGGTGGTGCGCGAATTCTGCGGCCACGGCATCGGCCGCGTTTTCCACGACATGCCGAACGTGCTCCATTACGGCAGGCACGGTCAGGGCGCGGTCCTGAAGCCCGGCATGTTCTTTACCGTCGAACCGATGATCAATGCCGGAAAACCGGGCGTCAAAATCCTCTCCGATGGCTGGACGGCGGTCACCCGCGACCGCTCGCTCTCGGCGCAGTTCGAACACTCGATCGGCGTCACCGAAACCGGCGTCGAAATCTTCACCAAATCGCCCGCGGGCCGCGATTGCCCGCCCTACGCCTGAGCCACAAGCGGCATGGGCACGCGCGCCGAACAGAAGCCGAAACCCCATTATCACGGCCACCGCGACCGCCTGCGCCAACGCTTCCTGAAAGCGCCGGAGAGTCTCGCTGACTACGAAGTACTGGAGATGATCCTCTTCAACGCGGTGCCGCAAAAGGACACGAAGCCGCTTGCCAAGGAACTGATCGACAAATTCGGAGGTTTGTCCGAAGTGCTGAACGCCGAGGAAGCGCGGTTGCGCGAAACCAGCGGCATCAAGGACCGCGCCGTCACCGAGCTGCGCCTTGCGCGCGAAGCAGGCCTGCGCCTCGCGCAAGCGAACATCAAGAAGAAGGATGTCATCGGCTCCTGGGCGGCGCTGCTCGATTATTGCACGGCGGCCATGGCCCACAATCCGGTCGAACAGTTCCGCATCCTCTTTCTCGATCGCAAGAACCATCTGATCCTGGATGAAGTGCAGCAGAAGGGCACGGTCGACCACACGCCGGTCTATCCGCGCGAAGTCGTCAAACGCGCCCTCGACCTCAACGCCTCGGCGTTGATCCTGGTCCACAACCACCCGAGCGGCGATCCGACGCCGTCGAACGCCGATATCGAAATGACAAAACGGATCGTCGACACCGCCAAACCGCTTGGCATCGAGGTCCACGACCACCTCGTCGTCGGCAAGGGCCGGCACGCAAGTTTCCGCTCGCTCGGATTGATCTGAAGCGCGGACGAGGTTCAGCAGCGAGCCCCGAGGGCAAACTTGTTCGGTTGCGCGCCAACCTACCCCGCAAAGACCGGCGCATATTTGTCCGCCCACGGACGGGCCTGTTCGAGCTCGAAGGCAAGTTCGAACAAGACCTTTTCGCCGCCGAGCGGCGCCGCGAATTGCGAGCCGATGGGCAGGCCCTTGTCGTTCCACGACAGCGGCACCGACATGGCCGGTGTGCCGGCCACGTTGTGGAGCGGCGTGTAGGCCACATAGCGGATGGTGCGCTCGTAGAGCGTGTCGAAAGCGACGCGCGGGTCCTGCTCGCCGAGCTTCGGCGGCGCCGAGGCCAGCATCGGCGTCAGCCAGACATCGTAATCGGCCATGAAGGCATTGACCCGCGCCGTCGCCGCCGCGAAATGCGCCAGCGCCTTTTCCATCGCATCGCCGGGCTTGGCGTTGAAATGGGCGGCGAGGCCGTTGGTCCAGGGTTCGAGCACTTCTTCCGGATCGAGGCCGTTTTCCTTCGCCAGCGCGACGAGGCGCGAGGGGCCGGAGGCCCAGACGGTCAGGAAGGCGTCGATGAAGGGCTCGCCCTCGACCGGATTGCGGGCCGGGACGATTTCATGGCCGAGATCGGCGCAGAGCTTCGCCGTCTCTTCGAGCGCCGCCTTGACGTCGGCATTGGGCTCGGTGCCGTAATAGCTCATCGTGTCGAAGGCGATCTTCAACCGCTTCTTTCCCGGCGCCGTGACGCGGCCGACCGGTGCGAAAGTGGCGCCCTCGCCTGTCATCTCGGTGACCGCAAAAAGCGTTGCGCTGTCGCGCACCGAGCGGCTGACGCAATGCTGGACGCCGATGTCGCCTGGCAGCGTGTCGCCGCCAAGGAAGATGCGGCCACGGCTCGGCTTCAAACCGAAGACGCCGCAGCAAGAGGCCGGAATGCGGATCGAGCCGCCGCCATCGGTCGCATGCGCCAGCGGCACCATGCCGGCCGCAACCGCCGCCGCCGCACCGCCCGACGAACCGCCGGGGGAATGTTCGAGGTTCCACGGATTGTGGCAGGGCGCGAGAAGCAGCGATTCCGTGGTGCCGAGCAGGCCGAATTCCGGCGTGTTGGACTTGCCGACCATGACGAAGCCGGCCGCCTCATTGGCGAGCATCAACGGCTCGGACGCGGCCGAGACGTTTTCGGCGAACATGCGCGAGCCATTGGTGAGGCGCGTGCCGGCGAGGCCGTTGAGATCCTTGACCAGATTGGGAACGCCGGTGAACGGGCCCTTGGGCAGCGGACCCGCCGCCGCCGCACGGGCACGGTCGTAGAGTTCGGTGACGACCGCATTGACCTGTGGATTGACTTTTTCGATGCGGGCAATGGCGGCATCGACAAGCTCCAGCGCCGTGACTTCGCCTTTGGCAACGAGTTCGGCCTGGGCCAGCGCATCGAGCCGGGCCAGATCGGGCGCGGCCAGCGCCGGACGGAAGCCGGCGCCATAGGCGCCTGCAACCACGGCCGTCGCCGCCGTCGATTTCAGAAAATGCCGCCGCGAAAGCTGCCTGCCCATGCCCAAATCCTCCCATTATGTTCACTGCCGCCTGATGCGACTTGAGAGGCAGGGTAGCCCGGCGACCGAGGGGAATGAAAGAGATTCGGGCACTTTCCAGCCCGTCCCGGCCCGCTATTGAGCCCCGGATGCCCAAGTGCTACACCCTGCGCATTCCTTCAAGACCGGTTTTTCCAAGCCCGAGAGGCGCCGATGATCCCCCGCTATTCGCGGCCCGAAATGGTCGCCATCTGGGAACCCGACACAAAGTTCCGCATCTGGTTCGAGATCGAGGCGCATGCCTGCACGGCGCTGGCGGATCTGGGCGTGATCCCGAAGGAAGCGGCGAAGAATATCCGTGCGCGCGGCGACAAGGCGGTCTTCGACGTCGCGAAGATCGACGAGATCGAGCGCGAGGTGAAGCACGACGTCATCGCGTTTCTGACGCATCTCGCCGAATTCATCGGCGAGGATTCGCGCTTCGTCCATCAGGGCATGACCTCGTCCGACGTGCTGGACACCTGCTTCAATGTGCAGCTGGTGCGCGCAACCGACATTCTGCTGGCCGACATGGACCAGCTGCTGGCCGCATTGAAGCGCCGCGCCTTCGAGCACAAGGACACGGTCTCGATCGGCCGCAGCCACGGCATCCATGCCGAGCCCGTGACCTTCGGGCTGAAAATGGCGCAGGCCTATGCCGAGTTCGAGCGCTGCCGCGAACGCCTGGTCGCGGCGCGCAAGGAAGTGGCGACCTGCGCCATCTCGGGCGCCGTCGGCACCTTCGCCAATATCGACCCGCGCGTCGAAGAACATGTCGCCAAAGCGCTGGGCCTCGAAGTCGAGCCCGTGTCGACGCAGGTGATCCCGCGCGACCGCCACGCGATGTATTTCGCGACGCTGGGCGTCGTCGCCTCGTCGATCGAGCGGCTCGCCACCGAAATCCGCCATCTGCAGCGCACCGAAGTGCTCGAAGCCGAGGAGTTTTTCTCCGAAGGCCAGAAGGGCTCCTCGGCAATGCCGCACAAGCGCAACCCGGTGCTGACCGAAAACCTGACGGGGCTGGCGCGCCTCGTGCGCGGCATGGCGATCCCGGCGATGGAAAACGTCGCGCTCTGGCACGAACGCGACATTTCGCATTCCTCGGTCGAACGCATGATCGGCCCGGACGCCACGGTGACGCTCGACTTCGCGCTGGTGCGCCTGACCGGCGTCATCGACAAGCTGCTCGTGTACCCTGAGCAGATGCAGAAGAACCTCGACAAGCTCGGCGGCCTCGTCCATTCGCAGCGCGTGCTGCTGGCACTGACGCAGAAGGGCGTCGCCCGCGAGGACGCCTACCGGCTGGTGCAGCGCAACGCCATGCCGGTGTGGCGCGGCGAAGGCAACTTCCTGACGCTGCTGAAGGCCGACAAGGATGTGTCGGCAAAGCTGACGGATGCCGAACTCGAAGCGCTGTTCGACCTCGGCTACCACACGCGCCAGGTCGACACGATCTTCGCCCGCGTGTTCGGCAAGGAGGCAATGGCGGCCGCAAAGAAGGGCAAGGCGGCGGAGTAAGGCCGCGCCTCAGGCAAGGTCCGTGTACAGAAAATCCTCGCCCTTGTAGAGAAGCGGCGTTTCGAGAACCTTTGCGCATGCATAGGAAAAGCAGTCGCCGAAATTGAGCGCGGCCTTGTGGCGGCCCTTGCCATAGCGCCCGAAGGCGGCAATGGCCTCACGGCCGATCGCATCATTTACCGAGACCGTCTCGGCATCGATCGTCTCGACAAATTGCCGGACAAGTCCCTCGGCTTCCTCCGGCGGACAGGCCGCCTGACGCGCAAGGCCTGCGACGGCTTCCCACATGGTGAGAGGCGAGACATAGGCGCGCTCCGCCTGCGTCAACCGGCCGGCGAGCACTTCCCAGCCTTCTTCCTGCGCGATGATGCCGATAACGGCCGAAGCATCGACGAACATCTAGAGCCCGCCGCCAAGATCGTCGAAGAACGCCTTGTCGGCCTTCTTTCCTGTCTTCTTGTAGCGCGCATAGCGATCGCCGATGGCCTTCAGGCGCTGCACCAGCGGCGTCTCCCCCGCCGACCGTTTGATCTCGTTTTCCACGGCCATGCGAATGGCATCCGTAAGCCCCGTTTTCTTGAGCCTGGCCAGCTTGCGCACCGCCGCGTCGGTCGCTTCGTCCTTGATCGAGAATGCCATGGATATATCCTTATAGGGTATATCGGTATATACATCAGATATACCGAGTTTGCAAGGAATTCAGCCGCCCAACCATCACCCCGCCGTCACAATCCGCTCTATACTGCGCGGATTGTCATTTCCGGGGGCTTCCATGCTTCGTACCGCTTTCGACGGCGCGCGCCGGCGCCGCATCTATCTGTTCCGCCATGGCGACGTTTCCTATGTCGACGACAAGGGCAACCGGGTGGCCGACTCGACCGCCGTGCCGCTGACCGATTGGGGCCGCGAACAGGCGGCGCTGACCGGCAAGGCACTCGCCAATATCCCTTTCGACCGCGCGGTCGCCTCCGCCTTTCCGCGCTCGGTCGAAACCGCCGAGCTGATCCTTGCCGGACGCGGACTGGCGGTCGAACGCCATGCCGGTTTCGTCGAGTTTCAGGGCAATCCGCAATTCCGCGACAAGATCACCGATCTCAACGACATCGCCTATGCCTTCCGCAGCGCGCATCAACCGGGCGCGCGTTACAATGGCGGCGACAGCTTCGAGGAAGTGAACGCGCGGGTGACGGCGGCGCTCGAAACGCTGATCGCCGAACCCGAATGGGAAACGCTGGCGCTGGTCGCGCATGGCGGCATCAACCGGCTCGTCATCGGCTGGGCCTTCGGCACCGGCCTGCAAACCTTCGCCGCCATCGACCAGAACACCTGCTGCCTCAACGTCATCGATTTCGACGAACATCCCGAGACGCGCGAGATCGTTCGGAAGTCGGTGCGCGCGATGAACATCGCCGTTTATGACGTGGTCAAGGAAGGCAACCACCTGCAATCTCTGGAACAGATCGCCGCGCGGCTACGCCTGAAGACGGACGCCTGAGCGCTACTTCTTGCCCTTGACGAACTTGTCGCTCTCCTCTTTTGCCGAGCGAAAATTGGTCGAGAGCTGGCTCTGGTCGGCATCGGCATAGCTCGCCACCTTGTGGAGCGCATAGGCGGTCGCATTGACCGCCTCCTTGACCATGCGCACGGCCGGCGCCGGCATCGACGCGGCGGCGGCGGCAAGTTCCATCGCCTTTTCGACCACGTGACCGTCCTCGGCGACTTCTTCCACAAGCCCCCAGTCGAGCGCGTGTTCGGCGCTCATGCGCTCGCAGAGAATGCAGATGCGCTTGGCGCGCGCCGGCCCCACCAATGTGATCAGGCGCGGCAGCGCCCCCCATTGCAGATTGATGCCGATCTTGACTTCCGGCACATAGAGGAAAGCGCCCTTGCCCATCACGCGCCAGTCGAGCGCCAGCGGCAGCGCGACACCGGCGCCGACCGCCATGCCCTCGATGGCTGCGACCGTGATCTGCGGCATGTCCTCCCATGCCTGGCAGAGCCGGACGCCGCGATAATAGGTCTGGCGCAATTCGAGATCGGTGCCGGCCGTCACCGCGCGGGTTGCGCGTTCCTTGAGGTCGATGCCGCCGGAGAACGCCTCGCGCGTGCCGGTGAGGACGACCGCCTGCGTGTCGAGATCGTCCTGGAAGCGGCGGGCGACATCGGTGAGTTCGAGAATGGTTTCCTGATTGAAGGCGTTGCGCGCGCCCTTGCGGTCGAAGCGCACCAGCGCGACCGCGCCTTTCTTCTCGATCGTGACGTTGTTGTAAGCGGTCATGGCCCGCGCCTCCCTTTGTTGTTGTTGAGGCGATTGTGCGGGGAGGCGCGGGACAATGACAAGCGGAATGCGCGGCTATTCCGGCAATGCGAAAGCAACGACGGAATCGCCCAGCGTCGTCGTCGAGGTCGAATGGCCGCCGGCGGCGATGACGACATATTGCCGCCCCTCCCATTCATAGGTCATCGGCGTCGCCTGTCCGCCGGCCGGGAGACGCCCTTTCCAGATTTCCTCGCCCGTGCCCGCATCGAAGGCACGCAGATAATTGTCCATCGCCGCGCCGATGAAAACGACGCCGCCGGCGGTGACGACAGGTCCGCCGAAATTGGGCGTGCCGAGTTTCCACGGCAGCGGGAACGGCGCGAGATCGCGCACCGTGCCGAGCACGCTCTCCCACACGATGGTGCCGTCATTGAGGTCGATCGCATGCAACATGCCGAAGGGCGGCTTGTTGCAGGGCAGATCGATCGGCGAGAGCAGAATGTCGCGCTTCATGCCCCATGCCGTTCCCTCCTGCGGCGAGATTTCCTTGTTCGGTTCGGCGGCCTTGGCCGCCGCGAAATCCGCGCGCGGGATCAGCGTCACGACATGCGCCGCGCGGCTGGTGTTGACATACATGATCTGGCTTGCCGGGTCGAAGGCCATGCCGCCCCAGTTGGCGCCGCCGCCGGTGAAGGGAAAGAGGATCGTCCCCTGTTCCGACGGGGGCGTATAAAGCCCCTCCGAGCGCGCCGCCCGGATCAGGTCGCGGCAGGCAATGCGGTCGACAAACGTGATGCCCCAGGCATCGTCGGGCGTCAGATGTTGCGGCACCAGCGGCGGCGGCGCGACCGGAAAGGGCTGGGTCGGCGACAACACCTCGCCAAGCACACCGCCCTGCGGCACGGGCCGTTCCTCGATTTCGAAGACGGGCTTGCCGGTGTCGCGGTCGAAGACGAAGATGAAACCGGTTTTCGTCACCTGCACCACGGCGTCGAGCGGCTTGCCGTCGCGTTGCAAGGTGACGAGGCTCGGCTGCGCCGGCAGATCGTAGTCCCAGACATCGTGATGCACGGTCTGGAAATGCCAGCGCACCTTGCCGGTCTCGGCCTCGAGCGCAACGACGGAATTTGCATAGCGATTGTCGCCGATCCGCTCGCCGCCGAAGAAATCCGGCGATGGCGAGGATGTCGGCAGGAAAAAAAGTCCGCGCGCTTCGTCGGCCGACATCGGCGCCCAGACATTGGCATGGCCGGTGCGCGCCGCAACGCCGCGCGGCCAGTCTTCGGGATGATCCTTCGCGCCGCGCGTCACCGGATTGAAATCCCAGAGCGGCTTGCCGTTGCGCGCATCGAAAGCGCGAACGGTTCCTTTCGGCGCATCGACACGGCGGTTGTCG
>JAUXOE010000149.1 GCA_030682415.1 Parvibaculum sp. | reverse complement strand
GGCGGATTGGCGCAATTGCGTCGATTTTCCCCGCTGCACCATGATGCAGGCGCCGGGCGGCGCCAAGTTCCAGACCATCGAACATCTGATGGCGGCGCTGTTTGCGCTCGAGATCGACAATGCGACCGTGCTGATGGACGGTCAGGAAGTGCCGATCATGGATGGCAGCGCGGCGCCGCTGATCGAGGCGATCGCGGCGGCCGGACGCGCGGAACAGGAGGCGCCGCGGCAATTCCGGAAAATCGAACAATCCCTGACAGTTACGGACGACCGGATTTCGCTGCGCATCGAACCAAGCGAGCGGTTCGAGATCGACTACACGCTGGAGCTGCCCTATTGGGGGACGCAGCACTGGGCCGGCGAGGTGACGCCGGAAAGTTTCCGCCGCGAGATCTGCTATGCGCGAACCTACGGCATTCTTTCGGTTATCTGGCCGGCGCTCATTCTGGGCAAGCTGCGGCTGATCCCGCTGGTGCGCGGGGCGTCGCTCGGCAATGCGCTGCTGATGTACAAGGACCGCGTGCTCAACAAGGGCGGCCTGAAAAGCCCCGACGAGTTTTTGCGCCACCGCATCATCGATCTGGTCGGCGACCTGACGCTGGGCGGCGGGCCGATCATCGGCAAGGTGACGGCGTTCTGTTCCAACCACAAGCACAACCGGGCGCTGCTGCGCGCGATCGAGGCCGAAAAAACGGCGGAATTGCGCGCCGTTTCAGCCTGATTCAGCCACCGACCAGCGCGTATTCGGCGAAATCGGGATGGCGCATCTGCCACCAGTATCTGGCGGTGAAGCTCGACCAGTTGTTGGTGACCTTGCCATCGGCGGTCTTGTACCAGCTTGAGCAACCGGCGGCCCAGACGGTCTTCTGCATGTCTTTCTGTAGCGCGGCGTTGAACTCCGCCATCGCTTCCTTGCGGACGTCGATATAGCGCAGCTTGCCGTTTTGCAGCGCCTGCACGCATTGCGCGATGTAGTTCGCCTGGCATTCGATCATGAAGATGATCGAGTTGTGGCCGAGATTGGTGTTGGGGCCGTAGAGCATGAAAAAATTGGGGAATCCGGCCACCGCGACGCCGCGATGGGCCTCGGCGCCGCGCGCCCAGACCTCGTTGAGATCGGCATTGCCGCGGCCGACCACTTTCATCGGGGCCAGGAAATCGGTCGATTCAAAGCCGGTCGCATAGATGATGACGTCGGCGGGATGCGAGACGCCGTCTTCGGTGACGACGGCGTTTTCGCTTACGCGCGCGATGTGGCTGGTTTCGACCGCGACATTGGGACGGGCCAGCGCCGGGAACCAGTCATTGGTCAAGAGGATGCGCTTGCAGCCGGCCGGATAGTCCGGGGTCAGCTTGCGGCGCAGCTCGGGATCCTTGATGTGGGCTTCGAGTTCCTTTTTCGACGCCTTTTCAAAGAGTTTGCCGAACCAGCTGCCTTGCGTGAAGGCCAGGAAGTTGCGTTCGAGCATGATCCAGGTCAGCCAGCGCTGGGCGCGGACGAGCCAAGGCATTGACCGGAAAAGCTTTTTCTCGCGCTCGGTGAAAGGGCGGTCGGGTTTGGGCACGCACCAGTTGGGCGTGCGCTGGAAGATTGTGAGCTTGCCGGTTTTCGGCGCGATCTCGGGCACGAACTGGATGGCGCTGGCGCCGTTGCCGATGACGGCGACATTTTTGCCTGCAAGATCAACGGCATGGTCCCAACGCGCCGAATGGAAGGCCGCGCCGTTGAAGGCGTCGAGGCCGTCGATCTTCGGGAAGGCCGGGCGGTTGAGCTGGCCGACGCCGGAAACCAGCACATTGGCGGCGAATTCCTCGCCGGTGGCGGTGCGGATGCGCCAGAGGCCGGCTTCCTCGTCGAAGCGGGCTTCGGTGACTTCGGTGTTGAAACGGATATGCGGCATCAGGCCGTATTTGCGGGCAACGCCTTCGAAATAATCGACAATTTCGGCCTGCCCGGCGAATTTGCGGCTCCAGTCCGCCTTCGGTTCGAAGGAGTAGGAATAGAGCATCGAGGGCACGTCGCAGCCCGAACCCGGATAGGTGTTGTCGCGCCAGGTGCCGCCGACGCTGGGCCCTTTTTCGAGAATGGTGATGTTGTCGATGCCGGCGTTGCGCAGCTTGATCGCCATGCAGAGACCGGCCGCACCGGCGCCGAGAATGGCGACGCTGAGCGGGCGCTGCTGCACCTGCGGGCCGGAAAGGATGGAGTTGACCGACTGCTGCGACACGCGCTTCTCCCTTGTTTTCAAACGGCTTTCACCGCCCGCCCGGACGCTGTGCGCGTCCTAGGGTACGTGCCCTAACCTCTATATCAGGGCGCAAGGGAGTTCAACACAGAGAGCGGCGCGACGCCCGCGCCTTTTCCGGATGAGGGCCGCCGGTGGAGCGGCCGGGCAGACCGGAAAAGGGCGCGGGCGCCAGCCCCCCCTCAGATTCAGAACTTGTAGCCGACGCCGAAGCCGACGATCCACGGGTCGAGATCGACATCGGCGGTGATGGCGCCGCCATTGATCGAGACGTCGGTGCTCAGGAAGATCTTCTTGATGTCGGCGTTGAGGTACCAGTTGTCGGTCACCGCGTAGTCGACACCGGCCTGGAGGGCCCAGCCGAAGCTGTTTTTATAGTCGATCGAGGTGACGGGACCGCCGGGCGCGTCCTCGTTGTAAAAGATCGTGTAGTTGACGCCGGCGCCGACATAGGGGCTCAGCCGCTCCTTGGGCATGAAGTGGTACTGGAGCGTAAGTGTCGGTGGCAGAAGGCTTACTTTGCCGAGATCGATGCCGGTCGGCGTGTGCGAAACCTTGTGGCGGGTGGTCGCCGCGATCAGCTCCAGCGCGATGTTGTCGGTGACGAAATAGGTGAAGTCGACTTCCGGCACCCAGTCATTGTCGACGTTGACGCTGCCGCCCAGAACCGTGACCGTGGCATCCTCGTCCGGAATGGCGCCGATGATGCGGGCGCGGATCATGATGTCGCCGGCCGACTTGCCGCTAAAGCCTTGCTGCGCTTGAGCTTCCGGCGCCGCCAGACCGGCGGCGGCGATGCCGAGGGCCAGGGCCGCGACAGCTGTGCGGGATTTCGTCGTGAGTTTCATGTGAGCTTCTCCGTGAGGCGGCATCGGACCCCCCGATGCGTGATGAATTCGTCTTCCTCACATTCGCTCAATATCCATATTTTTTTAGTGGTCATTTCGCCGCAGCGGCCCGCCGCGATGTCGCACCCCCCGGGCATTCAGGCGCGACCTGCTAAGTGCCTGTATCGCCTTGCAAAATATGGAGGTAGGTGCGGACCTGCTGGACGAAATGCACCGCCTGCCCGCCCCGCGCCGGGCCATGGCGGAGGCGGCCGGCATAGGCCGGATCGGCCAGCAGCGGCAGGGTGCGGCGCAGATCGGCCCAGCTGTTCTTGTCGCGGCCGAGGCTTTCGGCGAGCGCACGGGCGTCATAGACATGGCCGAGGCCAAGATTCCAGGCCGCCAGCGCCATCCAGGTGCGGTCGGGCTCGGCCACTTCCGCCGGCAATCTCTTTTTCAGATCAACGAGATAGCGCGCGCCGGCGGCGATGCTGGCGGTCGTGTCGAGGCGGTCTTCGAGGCCGAGCTGCGTGGCCGTCTGCTGCGTCAGCATCATGAAGCCGCGCACGCCGGTGGGGCTGACGGCCTCCGGGTCCCAATGCGATTCCTGATAGGCAATCGCCGCAAGTAGTTGCCAGGAAAGGTTATTTTCGCGCCCGGCGCGGCGCAGCGCCTTTTCCCAATCGGGCAGCCGGTCGCGCGCGGCGCGCTGGAAGGCGCTGAGATCGACATAGTCGAAACGCGGCAGAAAACCGAAAAAACGGCGCTCCAGCGCCGAAAATTGACCGGACTTGATGGCGCCGGCATGCCAGCGGCGGAGCTGCTCCGCGACGTCGGCGGAGCCCGGCGCCGCCAGCCAGGCGACCGGAAAATCACCTGTCAATTCAAAGGCTTGCATCAGCTCGGGGTAATAGGGATTGACGATGCGGAAGATGCGGGCATCGCTGAGCGCGCAGTCGAGGCTGCCGGCGGCGACGCGGGCCAGCAAAGCCTCTGTGTTTTCAGTGACATAGGTCTTTTCGAGGCCGGCGCCGGCCAGCAGCGCGGCGCCCGGCGTGCCCGCGGCGGCGGCAAAGCGCAGGTCCGCCAGATCGTCGATTTTGCGTGGTCTTTCAACGAGTTGGCGGTTGCAGGCGACGATCAGGCGCGTCGTCGCATAGGTGGGGCCGCTGACAAAGGCCTTGCTGCGCGCCTCATCGACCGCCAGCCCGGCCGCCGCGACATGGCCCTTGCCGGCCGCCAGCGCCCGCACAAGCCTTTGTTCCGTCGCATAAATCCGGAATTCGACCGCGACGCCGAGCGAACGGCCGAAGGCCCGCATCGCCTCATATTCAAAGCCGGTGAGACCGTCGACGCCCTCATACCAGGTGGTGGGGCCGAGCCGGGTGAGCACCACCAGCTTTCCATTTTCGCGAATGGATTCAAGGCCTTGATCGACAGGCGGCACATAGAGGCGGAGGAAAATCAGGTGGTTGGCGCCGAACAGCACCGTCAGCGCCAGCAGAAGCCAGGGAAAACGCGAGCTGGCGCGCGCCGCCCAGGGGCCGGGCGTGCGCAGCCAGGCCAGCAGAGCACCGGCCCAAGCCCTTGATTTCGCAACGATTTCCGACAAGCGCCGCGCCCCGGTTGCCTCTTCCGGGGGCAGAATAGCATGGGCGCGGGGGACGGCGCGGCGGCGATTGTGACAGTTCCGTGACAGCGGAAATCACGGCGGACCCCCCCTCTGTCACAAAACTGTCAAAAAACTGTCACAAACGGGTTTCGAGGTGTTCCGTGTACGGAGGATCGGCGCGTGGGCGCGCGGGGATAAGTTGAGTTATCCCCGGGGGGCGCGGGCGGCGCGGGGGGTGGGGGCGGCGTTTGGCGCCGGGATGAGAGACGAAATGAGGGACGAGATGAGAGACGAGATGAGAGACGAAATGGGAGACGAATTCGGCTCCGGTTTCGGGGGTCAGGCGGGAGGTGCGACGGCAGGCAAAATAACTTATCCCCGGTTTTGGCGGGTGGGCGGGGGCTCAAGTTAGGTTCAACCGTATAGTGTCCCGAGGACCTTCCAAGTCTGCTGGACGATCGGAATTCCTGCGATCGGTTCAATCCCGCTAACTGGAAACTGCACGAATTCGCCTTCGCCAGCTTGGCCGACGTTCTCAAGATAATAGACCGACTGCGAGCCGGGCATTACTTTACCTAGCCGCTTCAGGTACGCGAAATACTCGGTCGAGAATTTGTCGGCCTGCGTAACGACAGCCAGAATGCGCCCGTCAAGAAGCCGCAGATCAGGAGCCGTTCCCAAAAGAACATGGCCAGCATCTAGTGCGACGGGGAACGCACTGTCGCCCACAACAACGGCAGCGGCAACCACTTGCTCAAGGATGTCCGAATGCGTAGCTTCAACAGCCTCATCCTGTGATTTTCCGGTCGCCGTCTCATCGAATAACACCCCGATCACTTTGCTGAGGCGAGCACTGCTTCGCTGAACGAAGTGGGTTTGCGGAACGCGTGGGTTCGCCGACGGCATCGTCTCAAGCGTGATCCGTGACAGATCGGATTTATCGATTCCGATTCTCCTCGCATATGTCTTGCCGGGCGTCCGAACAATGGCAATGTCGCCGTTTTTCACCTCTGCTGTCGACGAAACAATCAAGGTATGTCCAGGAAAGGCAACCAAGCCAAGCGTCGGAGCCCTCAGCGTGAACAGTGACACATCGCCCAAAGACTCCAGCTCAAACCGATCAGTGGCCTGCTCAATGGTCGTCAGGGGTGCTCCCGCAGCGCGAGCAGCCAGCCGACCAACGACCGAGATTGCCACTTTCGGGAGCGTTGCGATTTTTAAATCCGGCGTTGCCTTCTGCGCAACCGCTACGGCCTCGTCCGCCGGCAGCCGTCCCATGAACCGAGCATAAGCGAGCCAGCAGGCGTCGATCGCAGTGAACACCTCCTCGTATGCCTGCTTAACAACCTCGGCTTCAACGGGCGTGATTTGATCGGCCTTCCCGTGGTGCGCCTTGTTGATTACCTCCCGAAATGCAGCGCCCGCTTTCAATGTGGGGAGCTCAAGCAGACGACGAAATGGTTCTTCGTTGAACGGGTCTTCCCCACGATTCCTAGCATTCGCAATCTTCCCAAGAAGATCGCCCAACGTGGGATCTTGAAGCACCGCCGGGTCGGACGCGAGTAGGTCCCAGAGCTTAATCTCAATGCGCACCCTGACAGGGTGAACGAAGGCGCGAGCCAATTCTACGTCGTTGGGGTTGGTCTTCTGCCAATGATCGCACCTGATACGCACTTCGTTAGCGACCGGAGCGAGGCTCACCGTGCATTTCGACGTGGAGATCGCTGAAAACTCCCAGGTCTCTGTTTGCACAGCCCCAGAGGGACCTTTGTGAGCAGCAACGAATGCCTCGATTGCAGGAATAAAGCCAAAATCGTTGCTCACGATGATCGGGTTCATTCCCTCTGCGATCAGCAAGGGTACCGTTGCTGCGAGATTGGCGACATTCCCCGGATCGAGTAAGTCTTGGGGATCATCCATAAGAACGGTCGAAATGCCACCTGATCGCAACCAAACTTGCTGCCACAACGCGACGACAAATGCAGACAGGTATGCACGCAGCGCTGAGGCGTTCATGACATGATGTGCCTCGACCAAATGCTTTCCCTGGGCCGCCAAGAATGTGAACCCGTCGTTCCTAGCAGGATCTAAGCCCGCGTATTCTGGCGCCTGTACAAAATGGGCCTTGTACATCCGCTGGGACCACGCGCTGGCCCGTTGCTGCAAGTCAGCGATAAGACCAGCGACTTGGCTGTGGACCAGATCTGGAAAGCTCTTGAATGGCTCAACGGCCTTTGCTGCGCGCGCAAGCTTCTTAATTCGGAGCCGTGCTTTTTCCCACTTCTCACAGGTGTCCTTTATCTGCGAAAGCTGGCGGCGAATTCCCGCGAATACGGTCGCCGCTTCTAAATATGTCTTAAGGACATTCAGTTGTCCCTCAACGGTACGAGCGTTAGCCGGCAGTTCTGTCTCATCTTGGTCAATGCGCATTACACGGAGCACTGCGCTCCGCGCATAGTCGGCGTTCGCGATGCGATACCGAGCGAGGACAATCGCGCGTCGAACTCTCTTGATCGCATCCCTTAACCGCTCATTATCCGGAATCTCCAACGGAAGATTCACACCTGGCAGAGGTTCACGCTGTGGGGCATCTTTCCACGCGGCTGAACAAAGAGCGGCAATTCCCCTTGTCATTGTCTTCAGGGACGCCGGAAACTCAGCGAGCGCAAAAACCTCCTTCGACAGTGCGTCGCTGTACACAGAAGCCAAATCATCTGGTACAGACTCATCAATAAAGTGCCGCGCCTTCTCCGGAAGACGATCCCGCAACCCCTTCTTAGCATCGCGCTCCCACTCTGCTGCAGTTTTGAGAAGAGCGGCATCGGCTCGGCGGGCCTCTTCGAGCGCTTCTGCCACAGATTTGTCGAGCAAAGAGTCCTTTGGGATTGCACCCGGTTGAAGGAGGTCGCGTTCGCAGACGGGGCAGGCGGTAAAGGCATGGCCTGGATGGGCGGCGTCGTGCCATTTGGCCACCAAACCGTATAGGCGCAGGCGATCAGCACGCTCGGCATGCGAAAGATGTTTCACAAGAACCGCCGCCTCTTCCTCGATGTCTCTTAGAACTGCTTCTGCAGCCGTCAGTTCCGCATCTGTCAGTTCACCCAGTCGCTGCGCGAGCTGCATCGACGGCAACCCCTTGAGCGCTGCGTTGCTAAAGCAATTCTCAGCGGACTTAATTGCGTCATGGAACCGCTTTATCTCGGTGTCTGTCGCAAGGGACGGAAGGGCTCCAAGAACCAAGCGAGCATCGGTCGCAGCCTTCTCCTCGGCAGACTTAAGAAGCTCCTCCGCTTTCCTTAGGCCCTCTTTCCATTTGTCGGGGGTCGCTTCAACCGGAGCGACTACGCAGCCTAAATCCGGCAACCCTTCACCATCTTTGATAAGATCCTGTAGTGTGGCCACCTGCTTCACGAAGGCGACCTCACTTCCTTCTTTTTCCTCCTTTGCCAGCTTCGGATATTTTTCGGTAAGACGTTCATGCAAGCGTCCGCTACGATTGCCGAAGTGCGCTAACGGCCTTAAGCCGGTCAACGTTGACACCGCTTGAGACAGCGTCGTCTTATCATCAAAGCGCGTGGCGGCGGCGATGCCGGGCATCAAAGTGCCAACCTGGAGCGCGAGCTCCGATAAACCTAGCTTGTCGAAATCAATGGGCGTGGACTTGAAGCCCTTCTTTCCGTCACGCTCAAGGCGGCGCTCGACTTCGATTTCGTTCCCGTCGACGAGCGAACGGAACTTCAATCGCACCCATGTATCGACTTTGGGCACTTCATCAACTGCCAAAAGCTCTTTTTCTGTCGGTATCGGAACGATCGGAGGTAGCTCGAAGGTAGCGTTTGACGCTGCACCCTCTTGGTCGTTCGCGACCCGCACGGTAATGGGCAGGTGCAGAGGTGAAGGCAACCCCTGAGACCGATGCCCATAGCCGGTCAGACACCAGCAGACCGCACTTATAAGCGATGTCTTGCCAGCGCCATTGAACCCCCTAAAGAGGGTCGCCTCACGGGATAGGTCGAGCTCAAACAGCTTGGGGTCAGCACCCATATCATCACAGTGCCGATGCAGCCCACGGAAACGATGTGCCGTGATTTTCGTGAGTTGCCACTCACGCCGCTGGCTAGTTGGCCTCGCCGCCGGAGCATTCACTTTGACAGGCTTGTCTAAAACATCGAGGAGTCGATCAATCTCTCCGTCCAGAATATTGGCGTTCTTGTCCGGATTCCAATATGCGTCGCGATGTTGATTGTAGAACGACAAGATGGAGCGGCTATCTTCCAACGGAAGCGAAAATTCATCTCCGCCAGAAACGTGCAGAACTTCGCCCGCAGCCAAATGCAGGACAACCTCATCTAAAGTCAAATCCGCAATATTGATAGCCACAAGCCCCTCCGCCGCCGCTTCTATCGGATTGTCTATACTTGATTATGCGACTTTCTGCATCTGCCAATGATTTTCACATGAGCCTTTCGGACCGCCAGTATTCACTGGGCAAACCCAAATGAAGAACTATCTGCGCGATCTGGCGGCTTGAAAGGAAGGAAGTCGTGGATGGCCCGCCTGCGCGGGCCATGACGTTTTGGGGTGGGGGTTGATGGCTCATGCTAGCGCTGCGGCAAGAGGCGCTGCGAGTGGGTCGCGGGAATAAATCCCGCGATGACAATTGTGGTTGTGGCGATGCCGGGGCAAACGCGAGGTGCGCTGCGAACAGAACACGATGATTGCATCGCCGGAAGCGGATGTGCATCCTGATCTTCACACCGCGACGCGGCCGCTTGGGCGTTTGCGCATTCGACACGGAAGCCGGAGACCCGATCATGCGCAAACCGACAAGCGTCGCCACGCTGGCCGAGTTCGGACGCGAACGCCTCTCCCGGTCGTTCTTCATGCGCGACTTCCTGTTTTCGGATATTGCCGCCATGCACGGGCTGGCCAATGTGCCGGACGATCCGGCGCTGGCCATCGCCGCCGGAACGCGGCTTTGCGAAGAGCTGCTGGAACCGCTGCAGGACAAGTTCGGCCGGATCGCGATCCGCTCCGCCTATCGCTCGAAGGAAGTCAACGCGCTCGGCAACGAGATGCAGCGGCAGGGCAAGGCCGGCTATGCCTGCGCGGCAAACGAGGCGAATTATGCCGCGCATATCTGGGATGAAAGGGACGCCGGCGGCCATATGGGCGCGACGGCCTGCATCGTCGTCCCCTCCTTCCTCGATCGCTTCCCGCAGGACGGCGACTGGCAGAAGCTCGCCTGGTGGATTCACGATCACCTGCCCTATTCCTCGCTCTATTTCTTCGAGAAATACTGGGCGTTCAACATCCAGTGGCACGAACAACCGGAACGCCGCATCGACAGCTATGCCAAGCCGAAGGGATGCCTGACCAAGCCCGGGATGGCGAACCATGCCGGCAGCCATGAAGCCGAATGGCAGATGATCGTGTCCGGGGCGTAGCGGGGTTGAGGAATGTCAGGGAAGGAAGACGTGGATGGCCCGAATAAATCGGGCCATGACGTTTTGGGGTTGGGGTTGGCGAAGGCGCGAAGAAGATAAGGAAGAAGGGGTTCACGCGGAGACGCGGAGGCGCGGAGAAGAGAAAAAGAAAAAGATTTCACGCGGAGGCGCGAACGAGCCGGCCTATTACCGCAGGATTTTTTCCATCGCCTTGCCCTTTGCGAGTTCGTCGATCAGCTTGTCGAGATAGCGGATTTCGCGCATGACGGGCTCTTCGATGTTTTCGACGCGGACGCCGCAGACCACGCCTGTGATTTGCGCGCGGGCGGGATTCATTTTTGGCGCCTTGGCAAAGAAATCCTCGAATTTCGTTTCCTTCGCCAGTTGCTTCTCCAGTGTCTTGCGGCTGTGCCCGGTCAGCCAGCAGATGATCTCGTCGACTTCCGCTTTCGTGCGCCCCTTCTTCTCCGCCTTGGCGACATAATGCGGATAGACGCTCGCGACGCTCATCGAATAGATGCGGTGTTTTTGCATGTGGCCTCCGGCGTCCATCGGGATCGGCCGATTTGACAGCGGCGGAAGGCGGGTGTCCAGCGGGCGGGGCCAATCCGGGGTTTCGTGCGGGGCCATGCGTTTTGGCGCTGGCGGCGGCGCGCGGGGTTTTGCACGCTTGCGCGCAACGCAACGCCCGGAAGATCGACGCGATGAGCCTGCTTCTGCTGCCCCCTGCCCTGTTTTTCCTGCTGCTCGGATTGCGCGCGCTGGCGCGGCCGGGCGATTTGCTGGCCGGCTTCGACCTGGCGGCGACGAGTGCCGCGTCGCGCAACGAGGTGCGCGCGGTCTATGGCGGCTTTCCGCTTTTCATCGGCGCGGCGCTGCTGCTGCCCTTCGCCTTCCCGGCGCTGACGGCGGGCATCGCGGCAGCGGGCGCGCTGTCGCTGGCCGGCATGGCGGCGGGGCGGATCGTCTCGGCGGCGGTCGATGGCGAGATCGGGCGGCTGCCGCTGTTCTTCACCGGGGTCGAGATGGCGGGCGCGGCGATGCTCGGCGCGGTGTGGGCGGGGGCTGTTTAAGGGAAGAAGGTTTTGCACGCGGAGACGCGGAGGCGCGGAGAAGGGAAGGTTTGCACGCGAAGGCGCGAAGACGCGAAGAGGATTTTCTGGCGCTTTCGCGCCGAAGGGGGTTGGCGTTTGCCGGAGCGCAAACCCAACATTCAGTGTCATCCCGGCACTTGTTGCCGGGACCCACTCGCCTCACTCCTTGCCGCAGCGTGGATTGGGTCCCGGGGACAAGCCCCGGGATGACACTTTTATTTTTGGCAAGGCCGAATGTGAAAAGCCCCGGGGTGACACTTTTATTTTGGGCGCGGCAGAATGTGCAAAGTGCCGGGGTGACAGTTTTATTTTTGGCGGCCCGGAATTTCAGCGGGTGCGTTTCAGGAATTCTTGCGGCGCGTCATGACGTGTCGCAGGATGGCGGCGTGAGATCAGCCGGAGGTTCCCATGACCCCCACCATCACGGCCTTTGAAAACTCGCCGGATCGCGGGCGGGGGCTGGCGCGCGACATGCGGGTGCGCTGGGCGTTGGAGGAAGTGGGGCAAGCCTACGAGGTTCGCCTGGTTTCCTTCGCCGAGATGAAGGCGCCGGCGCATCTGGCGCTGCATCCGTTCGGGCAGATCCCGACTTATGAAGAAGACGGGCTGGCGCTGTTCGAGAGCGGCGCGATCATTCTTCACATTGCGGCGCGCCATGCGGGGCTGCTGCCCGAGGATGCGGGGGCGCGGGCGCGGGCGATCAACTGGATGTTTGCGGCGCTCAACACGGTGGAGCCGCCGATCCTCGAACGCGAAACGGCCGGCTATGCGGAGCGCGACAAGGACTGGCATGGCGAACGCGTGGCGATGCTCGACGATCGCGTGCGGGCGCGGCTTAGCCCGCTTGCGGCGCGGCTTGGCGATGCCGACTGGCTCGACGGGGCGTTCAGCGCCGGCGACCTGCTGATGGTGTCGGTGCTGCAACGGCTGCAGGGATCGGCATTGCTGGCGGAACATCCGGCGCTTGCCGCCTATGTGGCGCGCGCCGAAGCGCGGCCGGCCTTCAAGCGCGCCTTCGCCGCGCAGCTGGCGGTGTTCGAGCGTTCATCGAGGTAGCGCCGCGGGCGCGTAGTTCAACACGGCCGCGCCGGAGGCGAATTGCTTGCGGCTTGTGAGCTTCAGATCGAGAGATTTCGGGAGCCCCGCGAAAGGATAAGGTCCGTGGCCGGCGATCCGCGGATGGACGATGAACTGGTATTCGTCGATCAGGCCGAGCTTCGCGAGCGCGAGGGGGAGCGTCACGCCGCCGGTCAATATCCCCCTGCCCGGTTCGGCCTTCAGGCGACGTACGGTTTTTTCGAGATCGGGCCCGCGCACGAGTTCCGCGTTCCAGTCGACGTTCCGCAGCGTGTCGGAGACGACATATTTCCTTGCCGCGTGGATCGTCTGCGCGAAGGGCACGCACCACTCCTCCATCCAGTCCGGCCGCACACCCGTCTCGGCGACCGGCCGCCACGCCTCCTCCATCATCCCGTAGATGACGCGGCCGAAAAGGAGCGTATCGGCCCGTGCGATATCCGCGGCCGCATGGGTATGCAGTTCCTCATCCGGGACGCCCTCCTCATGATCGCAGCATCCGTCGAGCGTCACGTTGATCGAATAGCGAAGGGGCTGCATTCGGAAACCTCCGGCTGAAGGGTCAGGCAATCGCGCGGAGGGCGGCGCGGAGGGCGTTGGCGTCGATGGCGGTGAGTTCCTTTTCGAGCGCCGCGTGTTCCCGCTTCCAGACCGGGGCGGCGGCGCGCAGCAGTTTTTTTCCGGCGGCGGTGAGGACAAGGCGGCGGCTGCGGCGGTCGGCCGGGTCGACCGTTATTTTCATCAGGCCCTGACGTTCGAGCGGCTTCAGGTTGGCCGTCAGCGTCGTGCGGTCCATCGCCAGGATCGCCGCGACCTCGCCCATCGAGCGCGGGGTTTCGCGGTTCATCGCGTTCAGGAGCGAGAACTGGCCCGAGGTGATGCCGAGCGGGCGGAAGGCCTCGTCGAAACGGCGCGCCAGCGCGCGGGCCGCGCGCTGCGTGTGCAGGCAGAGGCAATGATCGTGGATGTGGCGCGTCGGGACGGTGGAATCGTTCGCTGGTTTTGACATGGCGTGAATATATTGATATCAACTCTTTTGGCAAGCGTTTTGTGTGCGCGCCTGCGTCCCCCCGAACGACAAGGAGTTGCAGCGATGATCAGCCTGAGCGTGTTGAAATGGGTGCCGCCTTTTGCGCGCGGCTCGGTCAAGGAATATCGCGTGCGCTGGGCGCTGGAGGAGGCGGGGCTTGCCTATCAGGAACGGGTGCTGACGCCGGAAGACCAGGACGCGGCCGATTATCGCGCCATGCAGCCTTTCGGGCAGGTGCCGGTTTACGAGGAAGACGGGTTTTGCCTGTTCGAGTCTGGCGCGATCATCTTGCATATCGCCGAGAAGTCGGAAGCGCTGATGCCGCGCGATGCGCGAGGCCGCGCCCGGGCGATGCAATGGCTGCTGGCGGCGCAGACCTCGGTGCAGCCGGCGGTCGACCAGGTGACGGCGCTCGATTTTTTCTACGAGGAAGAGGAATGGGCGAAGCTGCGCCGTCCGGGGACGGAGGAATTCCTGATGCGGCGGCTCGGGCAGCTGGCCGGGCGGCTCGAAGGGCGCGACTGGCTCGAGGACCGCTTTACCGTCGGCGATCTGATGATGGTGACGGTGCTGCGCGATTTGCGGCACCGGGATTTCGTCGCCGGGTTTCCGGCGCTGGCCGCTTATGTCAAGCGCGCGGAGGCCAGGCCGGCGTTTCAGCGGGCGCTTGCCGCGCATCTGGCGCTTTATGCGGAGGCCGCGAGGGCCGAAGCGGCGGCTTGAAGGACGGGCGAAGGAAGAAAGAAGGACTCACGCAGAGGCGCAGAGACGCAGAGGGGCTGTGCCCTTGAGACCGGCCGTGCCTCCATTGCTTCAATGATTGCGCCTTCCTCCTACGCTGCTTCGCAGCTTCGGCGGACGGGTCGGCGCGAAGAGTCTTCCGGCGCGAAGCGCCCGAAAACCTTCTCTTTCGTCGCTGCCGCTCCGTCTGTGCATCCGGTTGGGGAAGCGCAGTGCCTTGCCGCAGATGCGGCACCTCTGCGTCTCTGCGCCTCTGCGTGCATAAAACAGCGGGCGAGACGGTTTCCGGGTTTCCTCGTTCGCAATAGCGATTGAATGGAAAAAGGCCGGATCGTGCGATCCGGCCTTTTTGTTTCTGTGGATGCGGGGAAGCCGCTGTTGCTATTTGCCCTTGGGGGCCTGGTTGAAGGGGAGGTCCTTGTCGACGCGGATGTCCTGGGGCAGGCCGAGGACGCGTTCGGCGACGATGTTGCGCAGGATTTCATCGGTGCCGCCGGCGATGCGGTAGCCGGCCGCGCCGATCCATTGTTCGGTATAGGCGCCCTCTTCCGGCGAAATCTTGCGGTCGCGGATGACGCCGCCCATGTCCTGCAGGTCCATGCCGAAGGAGCCGAGGTCCTGCATCTTCTTGGCCGCGACGATCTTCGAGATCGAGGATTCCGGGCCGGGGGTTTCGCCTTTCGACAAGGCCGTCAGTGTACGGAACCTTGTGAACTTCAGCCCTTGCGCCTGCACATACCAGTCGGCGATGCGCTCGCGGACGCCGCCGTGACGGATCGCCGGTTCGCCGGCGATATCGGTGTTGCGGGCCAGCGAAATCAGCTCGTCGGTGTCGGCATTGCCCTGGCTGCCGCCGACGGCGAGGCGTTCGTTCATCAGCGTCGTCAGCGCCACCTTCCAGCCGTCGCCGACACCGCCGAGACGCTGGCTGTCCTTGACGCGCAGATTGGTGAAGAAGACCTCGTTGAATTCGGCGCCGCCCGACATCTGCTTGATGGGGCGCACTTCGACGGCCGGGTCCTTCATGTCGATCCAGAACATGGTCAGGCCCTTGTGCTTCGGCACATTCGGATCGGTGCGGGTCAAGAGGATGCCGTCGTCGCAGAAAAGGGCGCCCGAGGTCCAGACCTTCTGGCCGTTGATGACCCAGTCGTCGCCGTCCTTTTCGGCCTTGGTGCGCAGGCCGGCAACGTCGGAGCCGCCGGCGGGTTCGGAGAAAAGCTGACACCAGATTTCGTCGCCGCGCACGGCCGGCTTGACGAAGCGCTGCTTGGCTTCATCGGGGCCCCATGACATGACGGTCGGGATGCACATGCCGAGACCGATGGCGAAGATGCCGCCCGGCACCGCATATTTCGATTCTTCCTGGCCGTAGATCACATTGTTGATGGTGGTGCCGCCACCGCCGCCCCATTCCTTCGGCCAGGTGATGCAGGCGTAACCGGCATCGGCCTTCTTGGCCTGCCAGGCTTTCGACTGGGCGATCATTTCCTTCAGGTCTTTCGGCGGCGCGATGTCTTTGGCGTTTTCCTTGCGGGTCGCGTTTTTATCCAGCCAGGCGCGCACTTGCGCGCGGTAGGCGGCTTCTTCGGTTGTGTCGTTGAAATCCATTTTGGTTCTCCCGAATTGCTGATTGCGTTTCACGTTCCGGCGGACGCGGGCTCAGGCCGCGTTCTTCGCCTCAAGGCGCGAAACGAGTTTTTCCTTCCACTGGATGGCGGCGCCGATGGCGAGTGCCAGCAGCTTGGCGCGGCGATAGTGGAACTGGCAGTCGGATTCCCATGTGTAGCCGATGCCGCCATGGGTCTGGACGTTTTCCTGGGCGGCGAAGACATAGGCATCGGTGCCGGCGATGCGCGAGGCGGCGGCGGCTTCGGTCAGCTCCGCGCCCTCGTCGTTCAGCATCATGGCGCCGAAATAGGCGTTGGATTTCGCCAGTTCCTTTTTGACATAGATGTCGGCCAGCTTGTGCTTGATCGCCTGGTAGGAGCCGATCTGGCGGCCGAAGGCGTAGCGCTCCAGCGCATAGCCGCGCGCCATTTCGAGGGCCGCTTCGGTGCCGCCGACCTGTTCGAAGGCAAAGAGCACGGCGGCGCCGTCGAGCACGCGCGACAGCTGCGACCAGCCCTCGCCCGCCTTGTCACCGAGAATCTCCGCCGGTGCATCCTTGAAGCTCAGCGTCACATGCTGGCGCGAGGGATCGAGCGTGCGGACGGGCTCGGCCGAGACGCCGGCCGCTTTCAGATCGACGATGGCCAGCGAGACGGCCTGCTCACCGGAACCGCCGGTGTTGACCGCGACGATGGCGACAGAAGCGGCGCCACCATCGGCGACCGGCTGCTTGACGCCCGAAAGCTTGCCGCCGGCGAGCTTGACCGAAATGTTGCGCGGATGGGCGGCATGGGTGCCTTCGGAGACGGCCAGCGTGCCGATGATCTCTCCGCTCGCCAGTTTCGGCAGCCAGGTTTCCTTCTGCTTCTTGGTGCCGAAAAGCTTGATCGCTTCGGCGGCGAGATAGATCGACGAAGAGAAGGGCACCGGTGCGGCGGCGCGGCCGAGTTCTTCGGCGATCACACAAAGCTCCAGCGCGCCGAGGCCGAGGCCACCGAATTCTTCCGGGATCGCGGTGCCGGTCAGGCCCATCTCCACGAGGCCCTTCCAGACTTCGGCCGCATAGGGTTCTTCCTTTTCGAGGACGCGGCGCGTCACCGTCATCGGGCATTTGTCGGCGAGGAACTTGCGGACCTGCTCCTTCAGCAATTTCTGGTCGTCGGAAAAATCGAAATTCATGACGTCTCCCTTTTCGTCCTGGCCGCGTCTC
>JAUXOE010000137.1 GCA_030682415.1 Parvibaculum sp. | reverse complement strand
TTGTTGCTATAAAAAAACCGCCGGGGTTGCCCCCGGCGGTTTTGCGTTTCGGCAGTGACGACGCGGCTTAGTGATGCGTGCCGGTCTTGAACTGGTCGGCTTCGGTCGAGTCGCCGAGCGCCGTGGTGGAGCTTTCGCCGCCGGCCGCCGCGATGGCGACGAGGTCGAAATAGCCGGTGCCGACTTCGCGCTGGTGGCGGGTCGCGGTGTAGCCCTTGGCTTCCGAGGCGAATTCGGCCTGCTGCAGCTCGGAGTAAGCC
Source organism: Parvibaculum sp. (assembly GCA_030682415.1). Classification (GTDB taxonomy): domain Bacteria; phylum Pseudomonadota; class Alphaproteobacteria; order Parvibaculales; family Parvibaculaceae; genus Parvibaculum. Next base: position 5,768 of record JAUXOE010000137.1, on the reverse strand, counting down.
GCCATGCCGCGGTCGCGGTAGCCGGACGCCAGCTCGAACATGCCGTGGTTGAGCTGGTGGAAACCGGCCAGCGTGACGAACTGGTACTTGTAGCCCATCGCCGCGATTTCCTTCTGGAACTTCGCAATCGTCGCCTTGTCGAGATTGGCTTCCCAGTTGAACGAGGGCGAGCAGTTGTAAGCCAGAAGCTGGTCGGGATATTCCTTCTTCACCGCTTCGGCGAAGCGCTTGGCGTCGTCGAGATTCGGCTTCGAGGTTTCCCACCACAACAGGTCGGCATAGGGCGCGAAGGAGAGGCCGCGCTTGATGCAATGATCGACGCCCGTGCCCGGCTTCAGACGGTAGAAGCCTTCGATGGTGCGGCCCTTGTCGAAATCGATGAACTCGTGATCGCGCTCGTCGATGTCCGAGGTGATCAGGTTGGCGCTCTCCGCGTCGGTGCGCGCCATGATCAGCGTCGGCGTGCCCATGACGTCGGCGCCGAGGCGCGCGGCGTTGAGGTTGCGCTCATGCGCGCGGCTCGGGATCAGCACCTTGCCGCCGAGATGGCCGCACTTCTTTTCCGACGCCAGCTGGTCTTCGTAGTGAACGCCCGAGGCGCCGGCCTCGATATAGGCCTTCATGATTTCGAAGCAGTTGAGCGGACCGCCGAAGCCGGCTTCGGCGTCGGCAACGATCGGCACGAACCAGTCGCGCTTGGCGCCGCCTTCCGAATGCTCGATCTCGTCGGCGCGCTTCAGCGCCCGGTTGATCTTCTTGGCGAGCTCCGGACCGGCGTTGGCCGGGTAGAGCGACTGGTCGGGATACATCGCGCCGGCCGTGTTGGCGTCGGCGGCAACCTGCCAGCCCGAGAGATAGATCGCCTTGAGGCCCGCACGCGCCATCTGCATCGCCTGGTTGCCCGAAAGCGCGCCCAGCGAATGCACATAATCGGTCGTGTGCAGCAGTTCCCAGAGCTTGTTGGCGCCGCGCGTGGCCAGGGTGTGCTCGATGGGGAAGGAGCCGCGCAGCTTCTCGACGTCTTCGACCGAGTAGTTGCGCTTCACATTGTCGAAGCGGCCCTTGGGCGCTCCGGGGACGAGATCGTAGAAGGTCTTCTTGCTCATGGGACTGTCCTCAACGGGGTCAGGATGGTTGGATTCAAGGCTTGTTTCGATTCAAGGCCGGGCTTCGTTTTCGAGAATGAGGCGATAGGCAGGCAGCGTCAGGAATTCCTCGCAGTCCTGCGCCTTGGTCATGGTCGAGAAGAGATTGATGGCTTCCTCGAAATGACCGTCGTTCCAGCGCGCCTCGCCCAGCGTTTCGCGAAGCGTCTTCATTTCATCGGCGAGTACGTCGTCGAAGAGTTCGGGCGTGACCTTGCGGCCATCGCTGAGTGCCGCGCCGTGATAGATCCATTGCCATATCTGCGTGCGGCTGATCTCGGCGGTGGCGGCGTCTTCCATCAGATTGTAGAGCGGCACGGCGCCGCGGCCGCCGATCCAGGCCTCGATATATTGCACGCCGACGCGGCAGCATTCGCGCATGCCGTGTTCGGTGCGCTCGCCCTTGTGCGGCGTGAGCAATTCCTTCTGGCCGACATTGACGTCCTGGCGCTGGCGGGCGAGCTGGTTTGGCCCTTCGAGCTTGCCGAAAATCTCCATCGCCACGGCGACGAGATCGGGATGGGCAACCCAGGTGCCGTCGTGACCGTTATTGGCCTCGCGTTCCTTGTCGGCGCGGACCTTGTTGAAAGCCGCGTTGTTGGCCGCCTCGTCGCCCTTGACCGGGATCTGCGCCGCCATGCCGCCCATCGCGAAAGCGCCGCGCTCATGGCAGGTCTTCACGAGGAGAAGCGAATAGGCGTTGAGGAAGGCATCCCCCATCACCACCTGCGCGCGGTCGGGCAGGATGAAGTTGGGGTTTTTGCCGAGCCGCTTGATGTAGCTGAAAATGTAGTCCCAGCGGCCGCAATTGAGGCCGACAATATGGTCCTTCAACTCATAGAGAATTTCGTGCATCTCGAAGGCGGCGGGCAGGGTCTCGATCAGCACCGTGACCTTGATGGTGCCGTTCTTGATGCCAAGCTCTTTCTGCGCGTGAACGAAGACATCGTTCCAGAGCCGGGCTTCCTTGTGGCTCTCCATCTTCGGCAGATAGAAATAGGGGCCGGAACCGGATGCGATCTGGCGCTTGGCGTTGTGGAAGAAATAGAGCGCGAAATCGAAGAGGCTGCCGGACATCGGCTTGCCGTCGATTTCGACATGGGCTTCTTCCAGATGCCAGCCGCGCGGGCGGACGATCAGCGTCGCCGGCTTCGCCACCACGTCGTAGCGCTTGCCGTTGCTCTCGTCGGTGAAGCCGATCTCCTTGTCCCACTAGGCCATCATGTTGATCTGGCCGCCGATCATGTTGTCCCAGGTCGGCGCCGCGGCGTCTTCGAAGTCGGTCATGTAGGACTGCGCGCCGGAATTGAGCGCGTTGATGACCATCTTGCGGTTGTCGACCGGGCCGGTGATCTCGGTGCGGCGGTCGAGCAAATCCTTCGGGATCGGCGCGACCTTCCAGTCGCCTTCGCGGATCGCCTTGGTCTCGGGCAGGAAGTCAGGCAGCACGCCGGCATCGAAGGCCTTCTGGCGCTCGGCGCGGGCGGCCAGCAGCTCGCGCCGGCGCTCGCCGAACTTGCGTTCGATCGCGGCGACAAAGGCCAGCGCGTCCGGCGTCAGCACGCGCTCATAGCCCGGCTTCATCGCGCCTTTGACGGCAATGCCGTCGGCAATCTTCGTGGCTGCGCTGGTGCTCATGCTCGCTCGCCTCCGTTGGCCGGTTCTCGACTGGGTTCCAATGCGCGCGGTCATACAATCTCGACACCGGCTTGTCCAATATTTCCTAAGTGATTGAAATTATTGAAGTAAAGAACTTCACAAGAATCTCACGCGATTCTGTTGATTATGTAAATCTTGTAAATTAGGCTGCCCGGAAACCGGGAGATTTCGGATATGGCTTCGGACAAAAAAGTCTTTGCCGGCCCGCGCGTTAGGCGGCTCCGGCGCGAGCGCGGACTGACCCAGGCGCGCATGGCGGCCGATCTCGGCATTTCGGCCAGCTACCTCAACCTGATCGAGCGCGACCAGCGCCCGGTCTCGGTGCAGATCCTGTTGAAGCTGGCCGATGTCTATGATGTCGAGCTGCGGACGCTGGGCGGCGACGACGAGGCCCGCGCGCTGACGGCGCTGCGCGAGGTCTTTGCCGACCCGCTGTTTCGCGACGCCGGACTGGCGGCGCAGGACCTGCAGGACATGGCCGGTGCAAGCCCCGTGGCCGCCGATGCGGTGGCGCGGCTTTACCGGGCCTATCAGGAAAGCGTCAGCAACGGCTCGATGCTGGCCGAGCGCCTGGCCGACCGCGACCTGTCGGACGGCGCCGAGGCGCCGGGCCTGCCGCTGGAGGAAGTGCGCGACTTCATCAACAGCCGCAACAATCATTTCCCCGAACTCGACGACGCGGCCGAGCGGCTCTACGCGCAAATGGGCCTCGGCGCCGACGAGCCCTATGTCAGCTTGCGCAACACGCTGCGCGACATGCATGGCGTTTCGACCCGCGTCGTGCCGGCCGACATGATGCCGCAGGAACTGAGGCGCTACGACCGCCACCGCCAGACGATCTTTCTCTCCGAACTGCTCGACCAGCCGGGCCGTTCGTTCCAGCTTGCCTATCAGCTCGGTTATTTCGAACAGTCGCGCGCCATCGAGGATATTGTCGAAGCCTCGGGCCTCGACAGCGACGAGGCCAAGCGCCTCTGCCGCGTCTCGCTGGCCAATTATTTCGCCGCCGCGCTGCTGATGCCCTATGGGGCCTTCCACAAGACGGCGGAAGCAACGCGCTACGACATCCGCCTGCTCGGGCGCCGTTTCGGCACCAGTTTCGAGCAGGTCTGCCACCGGTTAACCACGCTGCAACGCGCCGGCGCGCGCGGCATTCCGTTCTTTCTGATCCGCGTCGACAATGCCGGCAATGTCTCGAAGCGGTTTTCTGCCGCAGGCTTCCACTTTGCCCGCTTTGGCGGTACCTGCCCGCGCTGGAATGTGCATGATGCCTTCCGCGTTCCGGGCCAGATCTACACACAGATTGTCCAGATGGAAGACGGCACCCGCTATTTCTCGATCGCCCGCACGGTCAGCCGCGCCGGTTCCGGCATCGGCGTGCCCGGCGACCAGTATGTGGTGGGGCTCGGCTGCGAGATCGCCCATGCGCCGCGCCTCGTCTACAGTCAAGGCTACGATCTCGCCGACGAACGCGCCGCCATGCCGATCGGCGTCAATTGCCGTCTCTGCGAGCGCCTCGATTGTTCGCAGCGTGCCTTCCCGCCGCTGAAGCACCGGCTGACGGTCGAGGATCATGTGCGCGGCATCTCGCCTTTCGGTGTGCCGGCAGGGAGCGCGTGACAGGCCGATGCGTCTCGATGTCCGTCCCATTACCGAAACGCGCCCGCGCGATCTCTGGATCGCCATCGGCATCGCGCTGGCCTTGCATGGCGTTGCCGCCGTGGCGGGACTGAAATGGTATGTGGCTGCGCTCGAGCGGCCAAGCGCGGGAGCGAGCGCCACCACGGTCAGTCTCGCGGCCTATAGCGAAGCGCCGCAGGCCGACGTGCCGCAACCGGAACCCGAAACGCCAAAGGTCGAGCCGCCGAAGCCCGAACCCGCGCCGGTGCGCCGCGCCGCGCCGCAGGAACCGAAACCGGCGGAAGTGGAAGCCGAGGAAGCGCCGCCGCCAAGCGCCGCTGCCGGCCCGGAGGGCCTGGCGCGCGAGGGCGCCGCCGAAACCGGCGTCGGCCAGGAAACAATGGAGGCGGATTATCTGGCCGTGGTCTCGGCCTGGCTCGCGCGCCACAAGCAATATCCGCGCATGGCAAAGCGTCAGCGGCTCGAAGGCGAGGGCGCGGTGCGCATGCGCATCGCCCGCGACGGCCGCCTGATGGACTACCGGATCGTGCAGGGTACCGGCTTCATCATTCTCGATCGCGAATTGAAGGCAACTGTCGAGCGCGCGGCGCCGTTCCCGCCCTTTCCGCCGAATCTGCAGGCGCAGGAACTGGTGATGATCCTTCCGATCACTTTTCGCATAGAGAACGACTAGCGCCGCACCGCCCGTCTCAGCGCATCAACCGGTCGGACGGGAAATGCAGCGCGATTTCCATGCCCGCGTCGCCCGCGCCGCCGGCCGGGCCCTCGGCGCGGCTGACATCGAGGCTGCCGCCATGTAGCTCCATCACCTTGCGCGTCAGCGAGAGCGCAAGACTTTCCTCGCGCGGCACGCCGCTGTCCTCGGCGCTGACAAAGGGATCGTCCAGCTCCGCGAGCCAGGGAAGTGCATTCTGTTCGCTGTCGCGGTTGCGCCGTTCGCTGAGCGTCACCGCAAGGCCGCCATCTTCTTCCCGCAAGGCGAGGTGAACGGTCGAGCCGCGATGCGCGCAATGAACGGGTTCGGCCAGCAGGCGGAAAAGCCCTTGCCTGAGGCGCTTGGCATCGCCCCTGAGGCCCGGCAGGTGCGGCGGACAATCGACTTCGATCGTCACGCCTTCGCTTGCCGCATGCTGACGCTGGCTGGCGACCGCGATCTCGGCGAGCTGGGCGAGGTTGCAGATCTCGTTGGTGAGTTCGATCTGGTCCATTTCCGCTTCGGCGATACCGAGCAGATCCTCGATCATGTCGAGCAACATGGTGCCGCTCGAATAGATGTCGCTGGCATATTCCTTGTAGCGCTCGGTGCCGACCGGCCCGAGGCGC
>JAUXOE010000135.1 GCA_030682415.1 Parvibaculum sp. | reverse complement strand
TCCGACCTTTTCGGCTTTCATCGTGAAGCTGCCGGTCTGGTTGATGGTGCCGGCGATCAGCTTGTCGCCCGGCCGTTTGCTCACCGGCATCGCTTCGCCGGTGATCAGCGCCTCGTCGACGGCGCCGCCACCTTCGGCCAGCTGGCCGTCCACCGGCACCTTCTCGCCGGGACGGACACGCAGCACATCGCCGACGGCGATCTCCTCAATGGCGACATCCTCGTCCTCGCCATTGCTGGTGATGCGCCTCGCGGTCTTGGCTTCGAGGCCGAGCAGCGCCTTGATCGCATCGCCGGTCGTCTCGCGCGCCCGCAGTTCGAGCACCTGGCCGAGCAACACCAGCACGGTGATGACGGCCGCGGCCTCGAAATAGACCGCGACCGCGCCCTCGGCGCTGCGAAAGGCATCGGGGAAGATGTCGGGGGCCAGCGTCGCCACCATGCTGTAGGCCCAGGCCACGCCGGTTCCCATCGCGATCAGCGTGAACATGTTGAGGTTGCGCGTAACCAGAGATTGCGCGCCGCGGTGGAAGAAGGGCCAGCCGGCCCACAGCACCACCGGCGTTGCCAGCACCATCTGGATCAGATTGTTGTTCTGCTGCGAAAGGACGTGCATCAACCCGGTAAGATGCGCCCCCATTTCGAGCGCGAAGACGGGCAGGGTCAGCACCAGGCCGATCCAGAAGCGGCGACGCATGTCGAGATATTCCGGGTTCGGACCATCGGCGATCGTCGGCGTCATCGGTTCGAGGGCCATGCCGCAGATCGGGCAGGAGCCGGGGGTGTCGCGGATAATTTCCGGATGCATCGGGCAGGTCCATTGCACCCCCGCCATCGCCTCGACCGGCGGCCGCTCCGCCTTCGGCTTCAGGTAAGTCTCGGGATCGGCCTTGAACTTCGTCCGGCAACTGGCGCTGCAGAAATGGAAGTCCTTGCCGTCATGGCGGTGGCTGAGGGTCTCCGGGGTCACTTTCACCGTCATGCCGCAGACGGGGTCGATCGCCGATGTGCTGCCGTGCTGGTGCCCGGCATGGTCGTGATGGGTGCAAGTGGACATGGAAAGCTCCTCTGGTCCGGTGTCGGATCAGAGATAGGGCTTCCCATCATGGGAAGGTCAAGGGGCGGAATTTACCGGTGGCGGATGCGAGAGGGGGGATAAGTCGGGTTATCCCCGGGCACAAATTGCGGGATAAGTTCGCCCGAAGCCGGCTTGTGACAGTTTTATGACAGTTTTGTGACAGAGGGGGGTGTTTCAGCCCTTTTCGCTGTCGATTTCGACCCAGACGGGCACGTGGTCGGAGGGCTTTTCACGGCCTCTGACATTGCGGTCGATATCGCAGGCCGTCAGGCGGTCGGCGGCTTGCGGCGACAGCAACAGATGATCGATGCGGATGCCGTTGTCCTTTGCCCAGGCACCGGCCTGATAATCCCAGAAGGTGTAGCGGTGGGCTTCGGTGTGGCAGGCGCGGAAGGCATCGGTCAGGCCGAGATTGATCAGCTCACGGAATTTGGCACGGGTTTCGGGCCGGAACAGCGCGTCATTGGCCCAGGCTTCCGGATCGTGCACATCGTCGGCGGTCGGGATGACGTTGAAGTCGCCGGCGAGCACCAGCACTTCCTCATAGGCCAGCAGCTTGTGCGCGTGGTCGATCAGGCGGTCCATCCAGTGCAGCTTGTATTCGAATTTCTCGGTGTCGACGGGATTGCCGTTCGGCAGGTAAATCGATCCGATCCTTATGGCGCCGCCACTTACCGACACGACGGCCTCGATGTAGCGCGCCTGTTCGTCGCTGTCGTCGCCGGGCAGGCCGGTTGTGACGTCCTCGAGCGGCAGCTTCGAAATGATCGCGACGCCGTTATAGGTCTTCTGTCCATGGACGGCGATGTTGTAACCCAGCGCCTCGATCTCGCTGCGCGGAAAGGCGTCGTCGACGCATTTCAGTTCTTGCAGGCAGACAATGTCGGGCGCGGCTTCGTTCAGCCATGCAATCAGGTTGGGCAGGCGGGCCTTGATCGAATTGACGTTGAAGGTCGCGATCTTCATTGGTCGGGCTGCCTCCCCCCGGTCAGGGCCGTTCTCTCGGCCCATTGGACGATGGCCTGGCCGTCGGGCACGCCCTGTCCAACATCGATGAATTCAAAATGGGTGGCCGGCGCCATGAAGATCGGCCGCCCGCCGGTTTCGGTGTAAGGCGCCGTGCCCAGCGGCGTCACGACCAACACCATCATCCGTCCCTCGCCGTCGTCGGTACGCAGTGGAAAGCCTGCCACTTCAACATCCGTTGCGAATCCGCGCTCGTACTCTTCCCGGTGCTCGGCCACGAACCCGCAGGGCGTCGCATGAAATGCCTTGAAGCGTGCAATCGCGCGCGAGACCTGAAGCGGCTCGGCGAAGTCGCCATAGCGTTTGCCTGTGATGTTCAGCCCCTGCCGCTCCGTAATGCCTGTGCCCGCGAGTCGAAAAATCAGATCGTCGTCCGCCAGTTCGACGATCGCCATGTGCCGCATCAGCGGCGCCGTTTCCGTGGTCAACCTGAACACACTGCGTAGCGGTACTTCATCGGCTATTCGGATCGATCGCCAGTATATCTCCAGCTTTCGGCTGGAATCAGTCAGTACACGGCTACTCATAGGCTGACGCTAGCTCCCCCTGCACACAGAATCACTCTGTCGACACAAGGATACTGGCGTTTCTTCTAGGGTAAAACCTTCATTGTGCCATATGAGCACAGTATTTTGAGTATATCTGTCGTCTAGACAGAGAAGGAAGTCCCACAACCGCAGGATGACGTTGCGTTAGGATTGTTGATCTTGAAGGCCGAGCCGATCAGATCGTCGGTATAATCGATCTCGGAGCCGGCCAGATAGGCGACCGAAACGGCGTCGATCAACACCGTGGCGCCATCTCTTTCGAGGACCAGGTCGTCGTCCTGCCGGAGATCGTCCAGCGTAAAGCCGTATTGAAAGCCCGAGCAGCCGCCGCCTTGCACGGCGACGCGCAACATTGCGCCTTCGCCTTCACCCTCGAGGATTTTGGCGATTTGCCGGGCGGCCCGTGCGGTCAGCGTGACGGGCGTGGTGAGTTCGGCTGTATCGGCGTCGGTCATGCGTTCATTCTCGCGTTCAGGCCCGAAATCGCGCTTTCGGCCTTGAACAATACCAGAATTGGCTTAGCAGATATGTAGTTGCCCGGAACCCGATTTTCAAACCGCCAAATCGGGCCATGGAACTGAAAAGTCGAGGTTTTTCGTGCTGATCGCCAATCCTGCCGCCACCGCGCCCTATGCCACCCGTGCCGAAGAGACGCGCGGGCGGCTCTTTGCCGAGCCCGAGAGCGCGACACGGACACCGTTTCAGCGCGACCGCGACCGGATCATCCATTCCGGCGCCTTCCGCCGTCTCAAGTACAAGACGCAGGTCTTCGTCTATCACGAGGGCGACAACTACCGGACCCGGCTGTCTCATTCGCTTGAAGTGGCGCAGGTCGCCCGTTCGGTCGCCCGGGTGCTCGGCCTCGACGAAGATCTCGCCGAGACGCTGGCGCTGGCCCACGACCTTGGCCATACGCCCTTCGGCCATGCGGGCGAGACGGCGCTCGATCACTGCATGGAGGGCTTTGGCGGTTTCGACCACAATGCCCAGACGCTGCGTATCGTCACCAAACTGGAGCAGCGTTATGCGCGCTTCGACGGCCTCAATCTGACTTGGGAAACCCTTGAGGGGCTGGTCAAGCACAATGGACCGGTGGTGACGCCCGATCACGGCGTCGAGGCGTTACCGCGCGCCATTGCCGAGTATGCGGAGACGCAGGACCTTGAGCTTTCGACCTATGCGGGGGCGGAAGCACAGGTGGCGGCGCTGGCCGACGATATCGCCTACAACAACCACGATATCGACGACGGCTTGCGGGCCGGCCTGTTCGAGATCGACGACCTGATGGCACTGCCACTGGTCGGCGATGCCTTCCGGGGCGTTCTGGACGAGTTTCCGGGCCTTGAAACCGCACGTGTGATTCATGAGGCGGTACGACGCCTGATCGGCATGATGGTCGACGATTTGCTGGTCGAAACGCGGTGCCGACTCGATCAACTCCGGCCGGGTTCAGCCGCCGACGTCCGCGCGCTGGGACGGCCGCTGGTTGGCTTTGGTGCTGTGATGGGCGAGCACAATGCGGCGCTGAAGTCCTTTCTGATGCAGCGCATGTACCGGCACTACCGCGTCAATCGTTCGATGAGCAAGGCACAGCGGATCGTCACGGATCTTTTCGAGCTGTTGCATCGGGGGCCCGACCTCCTGCCACCGGAATGGCAGCGGGGTTGCGATGGGGCGGGCGGCCTCAAGACGGCCCGGCGGGTGTGCGACTTCATCGCGGGCATGACCGATCGCTTCGCCATTGAGGAGCATCGGCGGCTCTTCGACCTTCACGACTCAAGGGCGTGAACGGGGGCTGGAAACAGGCCCCCGGCGCCGCTAGAGTGCGCGCCCGGTGGCCCTCCAACTGACGGCAATAATGAATATTTTTCGGTATTTCGAGGATCGCGTCGAGGCCGCCCTGCGGGTCCTTGTGGATGAAGGTGTGCTGCCGGCGGGGATCGACACGTCGCGTGTCGCTGTCGAACCGCCACGGGATCCCTCGCATGGTGACCTGTCGACCAATGCGGCAATGGTGCTGGCAAAGCCTGCCGGCGTGAAGCCGCGCGACCTTGCCGATCGATTGGCCGCCAAGCTCACCGCCGAGGAGGCCGTAACGGAAGTGTCGGTCGCGGGGCCGGGCTTCATCAATCTTCGGCTGAAAGCCGGTTTCTGGCTGGCGCGCATTCCTGAAATGCTCCGCGCGGGTCCGGCCTATGGCGCAAGCGACATGGGCGGCGGCGAGGCGGTCAACGTTGAGTATGTGTCCGCCAATCCGACCGGGCCGATGCATGTCGGCCATGTTCGCGGCGCGGTCTTCGGCGACGCGTTGGCCAATCTTCTGGAGAAAGTCGGCCATCGGGTTTGCCGCGAGTATTACATCAACGATGCCGGCGGGCAGATCGAAGTTCTGGCGCGCAGCGCATTGCTGCGCTACCGCGAAGCATTGGGTGAGGAGAACGTTGCGATCCCGGAAGGCCTCTATCCCGGCGACTATCTGAAGCCGGTGGGGCAGGCGCTCGCCGCCATGCATGGCCGCGCGTTGCTCGATATGGACCCGGCCGATGCGATCACCGTGGCACGCACGACCGCCGTCGAGGCGATGATGGAACTGATCCGCGGCGATCTCGCCGTGCTCGGCATCACGCATGAAGT
>JAUXOE010000124.1 GCA_030682415.1 Parvibaculum sp. | reverse complement strand
GATGGCCCGAGACGTTCAGCACATCGTCGACGCGGCCGGTGATCCAGTAATAGCCGTCCTCGTCGCGGCGGCAGCCATCGCCGGTGAAATAGCGGCCGGGATACTGGATGAAATAGGTTTCGACGAAGCGCTGGTGATCGCCATAGACGCTGCGCATCTGCCCCGGCCATGAATCGTCGATGCAGAGATTGCCGCTGGTCGCGCCTTCCTGCACGTTCCCCTCGGCATCGACGATGACGGGTTGCACGCCGAAGAAAGGCCGCGTCGCCGAACCGGGTTTCAAAGCGGTGGCGCCGGGCAGCGGCGTGATCAATATGCCGCCGGTCTCGGTCTGCCACCAGGTATCGACGATCGGGCAGCGGCCGTCGCCGACGACGCGGTGATACCAGAGCCAGGCTTCGGGGTTGATCGGTTCGCCGACCGAGCCCAAAAGCCGCAGCGACTTGCGGCTGGTCTTCTTGACCGGTCCGTCGCCTTCGCGCATCAGCGCGCGCAGCGCCGTCGGCGCGGTGTAGAAGATGTTGACTTCATGCTTGTCGATCACCTGCCAGCAGCGCGAGGCGTCGGGATAGTTCGGCACGCCTTCGAACATCAGCGTCGTCGCGCCATTGGCCAGCGGCCCGTAGAGAATGTAGCTGTGGCCGGTCACCCAGCCGACATCGGCGGTGCACCAGTAGATGTCGCCATCGTGATAGTCGAACACATATTGATGCGTCATCGAGGCATAGACCATGTAGCCGCCGGTCGTGTGCAGCACGCCTTTCGGCTTTCCGGTCGAGCCGCTGGTATAAAGAATAAAGAGCGGGTCTTCGGCGCCCATTTCCTCCGGCTTGCAAGCCGCCGGCACTTTCGCCGCTTCCTCGTCATACCAGACGTCGCGCCTTTCCATCATGCCGACCGTGCCGCCCGTGTGCTTCACGACGATGACGGTTTCGACGTCCGGGCATTTTTCGAGTGCCGCATCGGTATTGGCTTTCAGCGGAATCTTGCGGCCGCCGCGCACGCCTTCGTCGGCGGTCACGATGCAGGTCGAGGCGCAGTCGACAATGCGGCCGGCCAGGGCGTCGGGCGAGAAGCCGCCAAAGACCACCGAATGCACCGCGCCGATGCGCGCGCAGGCCAGCATCGCGTAAGCCGCTTCCGGGATCATCGGCATATAGATCGTCACGCGGTCGCCGCGTTTGACGCCGCGGCTTTTGAGCACATTGGCGAAGCGGCAGACCTCTTCATGCAGTTCGCGATAGGTGATCTTCTTGTCGGTGGCCGGATCGTCGCCTTCCCAGAGGATCGCCACCTGGTCGGCGCGCTTTGCCAGATGCCGGTCGATGCAGTTGACGCTGGCGTTGAGCGTCCCGTCCTCGAACCATTTGATCGAGACGTTGTGCGTGTCGAAGCTGGTGTTCTTGATCTTCGTATAGGGCTTCATCCAGTCGATGCGCTTGCCCTCATCGCGCCAGAAGCCTTCCGGGTCGGCGAGGCTCTTTTGATACATCGCGTCATATTTTGCGGTATCGATCAGCGCGCGCGTCTTCCACTCGGCGGGAACGGGAAAAATCTCATCGGACATCGGAAGCCTCCTCGCAGACGCGTTTTCTTGTTGCCGGCATTATGTCGGGCGCGGGGGGAGGGGACAAGGCGGGCGCGCTGCAAACATGGCCTGTGTTTGAGATCGACGTCCACGCGTTGCCAAGAATGCAGCGTCACCCCGGCGAAAGCCGGGGCCCACTCGCAGCGCCTCTTGCCGCAGCTATCGATTGACTGGTTGGCGCCGGCGCCGCGCGTAGCCGCCTCTGCTGAGGGAACCAATGGATCCCGGCTTTCGCCGGGATGACACCTTAGTTTTGGTGGCGCCAAAGGCCCCCCTCACCCCTTGACCTTATCTCCCGTCAGCGCCGCGATTTCCGCTTCGCTCATCCCCGCCTCGCGCAACACTTCCGCCGTCTGCTGGCCGAGGCGTGGCGGATGGCGGCGAATGCTTGACGGGCTCTGGAAAAAACGCACCGGCGGCTTCAGCGCAAAATAGGGTCCGGCGTCCGGGTGGTCGTAGCGGGCGAAAAAACCGACCGCCTGCAAATGCGGATCGTCCTGCAGATCGTCCAGCCGGTTCATCTTCACGGCGGGAATGGAAAGCGGCTTCAACAGTGCCAGCCATTCCTCGGTCGTTTTCGTCTCGGTCGTTTCCTCGATCATCGCATAGAGATCGCGGATATGGACGGTGCGCGCCTTGTAGGTGTTGAAGCGCGGATCGTTCTTGTAATCGTCGAGCCGGCCCGCCAGTTCGAAAAACTGTTCCCACTGCTTGTCGGAATAGGGCAGCAGACCGATATGGCCGTCGCGCGTCTTGTAGGGCCGGCGGTCCGGATTGGTGATGCGGCCATAGGTCCATTGCCCGGTCGGCGGATCGTAGACATGGTCGTAGAAATGTTCGGCCAGCACGAAGGAGGTCACCGCTTCCAGCATCGGCACTTCGACGAATTGGCCCTCGCCGGTGCGCTCCTTGTGGAAGAGCGCGGCGGTGATCGCCTGCACCATGAAGAGGCCCGACACCTTGTCGGCCATGATGGTCGGGATATAGCGCGGCTTCGGGTCGCCATCCATGCGGCCCAGCAGATCGGCGGCGCCCGAGCCCGCCTGGATCAGATCGTCATAGGCCGGCAGGCCCGCATAAGGCCCATCCGAGCCATAGCCTGCCGCATGGACGAATATAATGTCGGGCTTGACCGCCTTGATGTCCTCGTAGGAGAGGCCGAGCTTCTTCATCGCCGCATAGCGGATGTTCGAGGCCAGCACATCGGCACTCTCGACAATCTTCAACAGCGCCGCGCGGCCCTCGGCGCTTGCGAGGTCGAGCAGCACCGAGCGCTTGTTGCGGTTGATGGTCATGAAGATCGGGCCGAGATCGGGCGAGGCACCCTCCGGCAGATGGCCCGGCCAGCGCATGATGTCGCCACCGGCGCCGCCGCCGCCGGTCGGCGAAGGGGCTTCCACCTTGATCACATCGGCGCCCATGTCGCCGAGGATCTGCGTCGCATAGGCGCCGAAGACGACGGCCGTCAGATCGACGATCTTGACGCCTTTCAGCGGGCCCTTGTTTTCGGTTTCGAGTTGTTTCGTTTCTTTCGGCGTCTGGCTCAATGCGCGTCCCCGGCTTGTCCTGTCCATTCATAGAGAATGTCCGGCAGCCCCTCCTCGTTGTCGGCGCCGTTGGTCCGGCGCGTCTCTTTCAATCCATGCCGCTCATAGAAGCGGCGGGCGCCGAGATTGGCCTGAAACGTCCACAGCGAAAAGCCCCCCGGCAGCTCGGCCTTGGCCTTTTCGAGCAGGGCCGAGCCTGCCCCTGCGTTCTGCGCCGCCGGATCGACATAAAGATGATGCAACCAGCCAGGCTCAAGCGCCGCGAAACCCAGCAGCGCCTCCTCGCGCGTCGCCAGCCAGACCGCGCTGCGCTTGACCACGCGGTGGATGAAAAGCCGCGTATCGGCATCGCTGTGGAGCTTCGGCAGGTAAGCCATCCCCGCCCGCGCCGCGATGAACACGCGTGCCACTTCCGGCCAGTCGTCATCATCTGCGCGGCGGATCTGCATGGGGGTCAATCTAGCGCGTCATCGGGGACGAAGCGAAATGCCGATGCCTTTGCCCCGCATCGCGACACCTCTGCGTCTCTGCGCCTCTGCGTGAGCCCTTCCGTTTTCCTACCCCACGCCCTTCACCAGCAGCACGGACCCTTGCGTCGCCGCCTCGCGGTCCACCGAGATCGCGCGGTACTCGGGCGAGAAGGCCCAGCGGCGCCACGAAGCCTCGTCGGGAAATTCGATCAGCACGATCTTCGTGCCCGTCCATGTCCCTTCCACCACTTGCGGGTTTTCATCCGCCGCCAGCAGCCGGCCCGGATGGCCCTTCATGGTGTCGAAAAAGCGCGCCGCATAAGCCTCGTAGCGCGCCCGGTCATGGATCGTGAATTGCGCCAGTGCATAGACGGTCATGGGTCGCTCCCCCGTATTTCTTCATGCGCAATGCTGCGGGAGCCGATGCCGCGCGGGAAGCTGCCCAATTTGCAGATGGCCTTGCGTCAAAATCAGATGTCACCCCCCGATTCCACATTCTCCCCCGCCTCCTCTATGCTCCCCTCATGCTGCTGCATCTTTCCACCTGGCCCGAAATCGAGGCCTATCTGGCAAAGTCGAAAGGGATTGTGATCCCCATCGGCTCGACGGAGCAACACGGGCCCAACGGCCTCATCGGCACCGACGCGATCTGCCCGGAAGCGATCGCGCATCGCGCGGCGGCCGAGGCCGGCTTTCTGGTCGGCCCGACTTTCAATGTCGGCGTCGCGCAGCATCATCTCGGATTTCCGGGCTCGATGACGCTCAGACCTTCGACGATGATCGCCGCCATTCACGACTGGGTGTCGTCGCTCGCCCGCCACGGTTTCGAGCGCATCTATTTCTTCAACGGCCATGGCGGCAATGTCGCGACCATCGAGGCGGCCTTCGCCGAGATCTATGCCGACCGGTCGCTGAGTGCGGAGGCCTCCAATCGCGGTCCGGTCAAATGCAAGCGCGCCAACTGGTGGGATTTCAAACCGGTCACCGATTTCTGCAAGACGCGCTACGGTTCGTCGCATGGCGCCCATGCGACGCCGTCGGAAGTCGCGGTGACGCAGTTCGTCTATCCGGCCGCGATCAAGCAGGCCGAGATGAACCCGAAGGTCGCGCCCTGGGGCCGCTACACCGATGCCGAAAGCTACCGCGCCGCCTTCCCCGACGGCCGCATCGGCTCCGACCCCTCGCTCGCCGATCCCGCAGACGGCGAAAAACTGGTCGCCCTGTCGGTCGCGGGGTTGATCGAGGATTTCCGGAAATTCGAAGCGGCGTGAGGGCGCCCCTTCTCTGCTGTCACACAAACTCCACAGCGCAACGCTGCGCTGCGTCCTTCCTGCCACAGCGGGGATAAATCGCGGACTTGTCCCCGCAGCGGGGACAAGTCGATGCTGCATTGCGATGGCGCGACGAAAAGAGAGACGAATTCGTCTCTCTGGTTGTCTCTCATCTCGGCACGGAGAAGCGCTCAAATTCCATTTGTGACAGTTTTTTGACAGTTTTGTGACAGAGGGGGTGTTTTGGCCTGTTTTTGCTGCCAATCGGCTGTGCATTCCGGCCTTCATCCTCCGTCAACGGATCAAGTTATCCCCGGTCACGACGCCTTCTTCAAGCCGCCCATGGCGCAGATCCGTTTCCACTCCTCGGCGCGCACCGGCTGCACCGAGAGGCGCGACTGTTTCAGCAACGCCATCTCGGCCAGGCGCGGCTCGCCCTTGACGTCGGCCAGCGTTACCGGTTCGGGCATGTCGCACACCGCCTCGATGTCGACAAGACCGAAGCGGCCCGTCTCGTCGGTCGGGTCGGGGCGATGCTCGCCGATCACGCGGACAATGCCGACGACGCGCTTCTCGTCGACCGAATGATAGAAGAAGCCGAGGTCGCCCTTTTTCATCGCCTTCATGTTGTTGTTGGCCTGATAGTTGCGCACGCCCGACCAGGGCTCGCCCTTGGCGCCTTTCTTCTTCTGGTCGTCCCACGACCAGGTCGAGGGTTCGGATTTGAAAAGCCAGTAGGCCATGTTCGCCGTTCCTTCGCGCTTATTCCTTGGGGCCGAGCAGCCATTTCCAGGCGCGCACATCCGTGTGCTGAAAGAGGCCGGCCTTGTTGTAGGGATCGTTCTCGACGAGCTTCTCGGCCGCCGCGCGGTTTTCGACATCGATCACCAGCATCGAACCGTTCATCACGCTCTGATCGTCATTGGTGAAGGGGCCGCCGATTTTGACGCAAGCCGCCTCTCCCCAATATTTCAGATGCGCATCGCGATTGGCGAGGCGCAGTTCCAGCGCGTTCGGCTTGTCGGTGTAGATCAGGCAGAAAAGCATGGGCATCGTTCCGTTTGTTGGGTGTTTCAGCTTTCGGCGCGGAAGGGACGCGACAGCAGCGCTGCAATGGCTTCGTCGACCTTCGCCTTCCCGGTCACGAGGGCGGCGACCGCTTCGGCAATCGGCATTTCGACATTGTGTTTCCGCGCCAGCGCGACGACGGCCGTTGCCGAATGCACGCCTTCGCTGACCGAGTTACGCGCGCCCATGATTTCGTCGAGCGATTTTCCTTCGCCGAGCGCCATGCCGAGCGACATGTTGCGCGACTTTGTCGAGTTGCAGGTCAGGATCAGATCGCCGAGCCCCGACAGTCCCGTCAGCGTTTCGGCGCGCGCGCCCATCGCAAGGCCGAGCCGCGTCAGTTCGGCAAAGCCGCGCGTCGTCAGCGCGGCGCGGGCGCTGTCGCCGAATTTCTTGCCTTCGACGATGCCGCAGGCGATCGCCAGCACGTTTTTCACGGCGCCACCGATTTCGGCGCCGACCAGGTCGGATGAATAATAAGGCCGGAAGGTCGACAGGCCGATCGCATGCGTCAGCGCTTCGGCGGTCCGCTCGTCGGCGCAGGCCAGCGTCACCGCCGTCGGCAATCCGCGCGCAACCTCGGCGGCAAAGCTCGGACCGGAGAGAACGGCGGCTGCGACCTGCGGCGCGGCTTCCGCCAGCACTTCGGTCAGCAGTTTGCCGGTTTCCTGTTCGATGCCCTTGGCGCAGAGCACGACCGGCGTCGCTGGCGCGAGCGCGGGGCCAAGTTCCGTCAGTACGCGGCGCATATGCTGGGCCGGCGTCACCATCAGCAGCGCGTCGGCCGCGCTCATCTCCGCAAGGCTCGTCGTCGCGCGGATGCCGGCATCGAGTGCGATGCCGGGCAGGAAGGTCGCGTTTTCGTGGCGGGCATTTATTCCGTCGGCAACCTCCGCCTCGCGCGCCCACAGCGTCACCCGCCGCCCGGCCTTCGCCGCCACCTGCGCCAGCGCCGTTCCCCAGGCGCCTGCGCCGACGACGCCGATCGTCTCGATCTGTCTGGAAATTTTTTCGGCCAACAGGGCCCTCCGTCCCGCATCCGGTGCTGCAGGTGCTAACGATTGAACGGTTCGTTGATTATTTACTCAGCCGCATTACAATCATTTGTATGACCGCTCACGACGCCACGCACCAGAAAATCATTCAGGCCGCCAAACGGCGCTTCACCCATTACGGCTATGGCAAGACGACGATGGCCGAGCTTGCTGCCGATTGCGAGATGTCGCCCGGCAATCTCTATCGCTACTTTCCCGGCAAGCTCGACATCGCCGAAGCGATCTGCCGCGAGGCGTCGATGCAGACGGCCGAGGATCTGTCGCGCATCCTCACCACGATTGGCCGCACCGCGTCGCAGCGTCTCCACGATTTTCTCTTCATGGATCTGCGCGAGACTTTCCACAAACTCGAGGAAGACCGGAAGATCGTCGAGATGGCGCAGATCGTCACCGCCGAGCGTCCCGAGTTCCACAATGAAGGACTGAAACGTGAACGCGAGGTCCTCGCCCGCATCATCGAACTTGGCAATATGTCCGGCGAGTTCGAAGTGCCCGAACCCGAATTCGCCGCCGAGATGATCCAGGCGGCCACGCTGAAATTCAGCTATCCGCAGCTTTTCACGCGCCTGCCGCTCGAAAAACTCGAAAGAGAGCTTGAGGGTGTCTATCAGTTGATTGTCGCGGGGTTGAAAGGCGGCGCTGCCTGTTGCGACCCGCAAAAGCTGCTCGCGGAAGCTTGAACCGCTCCAATCTTTCTCCCAACGTCATAGTTTTACTGCGCTGCAGCGGTTCTCGCCTTGTGCTTCTGAGCTGCCTAGTGCACTGAAATCACTAATAAAACACACCTCTGAACGGTGGTATGTGTTGCATCGCAGCAACATAAATACTGACGATTGAATATTTTTTGTATTGTTCATTGTTTTTCGAAAGGGGCCTCCTAAATCCTCTCTGTCGGCGGGACACCGGACCTGAACCGCCGCCAAGGAACACAGGAGAAAGAGCCATGATCAACATCACCAGCAAGCTGACCAACCGCGTCATCACGCTCGTTGTCGCCGGTTACTCGCTCGCCTTCCTGGCTCAGATCGCCTCCCAGTACGCGGCCTGAGCGGGAACGGCACCCCATCAAGGGCGGCTCGACCGCCCGCTATTTGAAAGACCATTGCCATGACGCAGAACCGGAAAGTTTCCCCCCTCGTGGAGCGCGTCGCCGCCAAAGCCATCGCCGCGCTGTTTGTGGCCTACACGCTCGCGCTGATCGTGCAGACCTCGGGCGTCGCCACCATCGTCTGATTTCCCCGTCCGGGCTCCTCCCCCTCCCCCTCAGGGAGCCCGGCGATCCCAGGGCCCTTGCCCCCCAAGGGTCTCTTGACCCCGCCGCTTCCCCAGCGGCGGGGTCCTTTTTTTGTCAGTCCAGATGCTGATGGGCGAAGCGCACGATATGCGTAATCGCTTCGCGCGCCTCGGGCAGCATGTCGGCGTTGAGCTGCCAGACATGCCAGACCTTCGGCCAGACCTCGAGCGTCGCCTCGGCGCCGGCGGCCTTGAGAGCTGCCGCCATGCGGACCGAATCGTCCCGCAATATCTCGCGGTCGCCGACCTGAATGAGCGTCGGCGGAAAACCGGATACGTCGCCGAATAGCGGTGAGAGGTATGGGTTCTTCGCATCGGCGCCCGGGCAGTAGGCCGGCATCAGGCTGGCCATGATCTCAGGCACAAATATCGCGTCGGCCTCGGCGTTGGACAGCATTGATGCGCCGCTGCCGGTCATGTCGGTGGCCGGGGACAGGCAGATCAGCGCCGCCGGCAGTGGCAGGCCTTCGGCCTTGAGGCGCAATGCGAGCGCCAGCGTCAGGTTGCCGCCAGCCGAATCGCCCGCGACAAGGATGGACTTGGCAGGCAGCCCGCGGTCCAGCAGCGCCCGGTAGGCGGTCACGCAATCGTCGAGCCCCGCCGGGAAATGGTGTTCCGGCGCCAGCCGGTAGTCGACCGCATAGACCGGCACACCGACATCCTTGGCGAGCCGCCAGGTGAGCGGACGATGCGTGCACGGCGATCCGGCAACGAAGCCGCCGCCATGGATGTAGAGAATGGCGGCGTCGGTGCGGGTGTCCGCCGCCGAAAGTTTCTCGGCCGGAATGCCGCCGAGATCCACGGCCTCGCAGGCGATGCCGGCCGGCAGCTTCGACGATCTCGGTTCCATCTGCAGCATTAGCGGGCGCAGCAGGTTCACATCAGGGTTCTTGCGAAAGCGGCGCTTGATCTGCCAGCGGATCAGCAGGTCGATCAATGGTAGCTGCAGGCTCATGCGTATTCCTTTCAGGCTTTCACG
>JAUXOE010000123.1 GCA_030682415.1 Parvibaculum sp. | reverse complement strand
GGGCGGCGAAGGAATGCACGGCGAACGCCATGCCGAGCGCATGGAGACGCATTTCAAGACGATGGACGCCGATGGTGACGGCGCCGTGACGCTCGCCGAAATGCAGGCGGCGGCCAAGGATCGGCCGATGCACGGCGAACGTGCCGGCGGCAAGCACGACGGCAAGGATCGCGGCGACCGCTTCGCCCGTCTCGACACCGATAGCGATGGCAGGATTTCGAAAGCCGAATTCCTGGCCGCGAGCGACAAGATGTTCGCCCGCATGGACAAGAACAGCGACGGCAAGATCGAGCGCGACGAGATTCGCGGCGGTCATGGCATGAAGTCCAAATCCGAGTAAGCTCGGAACCGGACTGGGAGTGGCGAGGGATGCCGGTGAAAACCGGCATCCTTTCACGCCTGTTTGGCGGGCAATGCCGCCGGACGATCGAGGGGAATGTGCCGGTTGGATGCGCCATCGGACGATGATCTGGTAGCCGCCGTCGCCAGAGGCGACGAGCAGGCTTGCCGTCTGCTGATGGAGCGGCACTTGCCGCGCATGATCGCGCTGGCGCGCCGGATGCTGGGAAACCAGGCCGATGCCGAGGATGTGGCGCAGGAAGTCTTTCTGCGCGTCTGGACCCATGCCGAACGTTGGCAGCCGGGCAGGGCGCAATTCGGCACCTGGCTTCATCGTGTGGCCACCAATCTCTGTCTCGACCGGTTGCGCAAGCGCCGGCCTGAAAACATCGACGATATCCCTGAGCCCGTAAGCGGCGATCCGCGTCCGGACGAAAATCTGGAGCGCCGCGAGCTGGCCGAACGGGTGGAAGCGGCCTTGCAGGCACTCCCCGAACGTCAGCGCCTGGCGATCGTGCTTTCGCACTTTCAGGGTCTTTCGAACATCGAGGCGGCCGAAATTCTCGAAGTCAGCGTCGAGGCGGTGGAATCGTTGCTGGGCCGCGCCCGGCGTCAGCTTCGTGGAACGCTGGCGACGGAAAGGGACGAGGTCCTGCGTATAAACACAACGAGCGCCTGAGGCGCTTTGGGGTACACGGAACCGGAATGATGAAGAACGAAATCTCGATCGGGCGTCTGCAGGAGATCGTCGACGCCTGGGGCGCATCGCCGTCCCGCTGGCCGGAGGCTGAGCGATCCGCCGCCGAGGCGCTGGTCGCAGCCTCTGCCGAGGCGCGCCGGCTGGTCGACGAGGCCTTGCGTCTCGACACGCTGCTCGATGCCGCGCCGGTCGAAGCGCCGTCGGAGGCGCTGATGGCGCGGCTGATGGCCGCCCGGCCGCGCCCCGTCGCCGCGCCGCAACGCGCGCCCGAAACCCGCAACCGCTGGCGTGGCCTGCTTGAAGCCGTCTGGCCCTATGGCTCGCCTGCCATTCCGGCCGGAACGCTGGCGGCCTCCATCATGCTGGGCATACTGGTCGGCAGCGCCGGCGATTTCTCGCCGCTTGCCGAAACGACGATCATGGCGTCGGAAGCAACGGCGGATGATCAGATAATCGCCTTGGCAATGGCCGACATCGATTGGCCCGAGGAGTGGATGCAATGAGCGAAAGCCCTGAAACGCCCGCCGCGAAAAGCCCCCGCCCTTGGCTTGGCCCGGCATTGCTGGCCTCCGTGGCGCTGAACCTTTTTCTGCTCGCGCTGATTGCGGTGCCTTTCGTCATCGGCCCGCCCGATGGCGCAGGGCGCGGCCACCATCTGGGAATGCCGGGCATGTATCACAGCCTCAAGGATCTGCCGCGCGAAGACCGCCAGGCGATCCGCGATACGATGCGCGGTCACTTCCCGGCAATCCGTCCGCATCTGCGCGACATGGGCGCCGCGCGTGACGCGCTGGCCGACGCGCTGGCCGCCGATCCCTATGATGAAACGGCGGCCCGCGCCGCCTTCGACAGCATGGACACGGCGATGCGCGAGATGACGGCCATCGGCCGCGACGCTATGCTGTCCGGGTTTGCGAAACTGACGCCGGAACAGCGTCAGCGCGTGGCGCAGGCGATGCGCGACGAGGGCAGCCGCTACAAGATGCGTCTTCGCGACCGTCGCGAAGAAGCGGCGGATTGAGAAAAACCGGCTGGCCGTTCCGGCTTCCGGAACGGGCAGGGCGGGAATGAGCTGGTATCATCCGGGCATGTACGATCCGGCGCGTGACGTCGGTTGTTTCTGGGACGACGAAGCGCCGCCGCTGCCGCACGGCATCGATCTCGGTCCCGTCGGCGACGACACCTGCGATGTCGCCATTATCGGCGGCGGCTATACCGGTCTTTCCTGCGCGCTGCATCTGGCACGCGATTTCAACATTGATGTACGCCTGCTCGAAGCCGGCCCCCTGGGCTGGGGCGCCTCGGGCCGCAATGGCGGCTTCTGCACCTGGCCGCCGTCAGGCCTCGGGCCGGACGAACTGATCGCCCGCTACGGCGAGGCCGAGACGAAACGCTTCATCGCCTCGCAGGTCGAAGCCGTCGATCTGGTGCGGACGCTGGCGCGCGATGAAAATATCGACCTGCAACCGCAAGGCGACGGCACGCTGCATGTCGCGCATCATCCGGCGATGTTCGCCGCGCTCGAAAGCGAACGCGATCTGCTGAACGGCATGTTCGGCATTCCGGCCCGCCTGATGTCGCGCGCGGAAGTTGCCGAAACCGAATATGATTCAACCGAACAATTCGGCGCCCTGATCAACCCGGTCGGCTTCGGCCTGCAGCCCTTGCGCTTTGCCCGTGGCCTCGCCGCCGCCGCCGCCCGCGCCGGCGCGAAACTGCATGGGTCTTCGCCCGTCCTGCATCGCGAAAAAGTGGATGGCTGGCATCTTCTGGCGACGCCGTCGGGCACGCTGCGCGCCCGCCGCATCGTCATCGCCACCAACGGATTCACCCGCGACGATGTTCACCCCGGTCTGGCGCGCCGCCTGATGCCGGTCATGTCCAACATCGTCGTCACCCGGCCGCTGACGGAAGCCGAGCTGGCGGCGCAGAACTGGCGTACCGAACGCCCTTGCGCCAACACGCGCCGCCTTCTCTTTTACTACCGCATGCTGCCCGGCAACCGCTTCCTCTTCGGCGCCCGCGGCGATCTGACCGGCCGGCCCGAAGACGGTGCGAAGATGCGCCGCTTCATGGAGCGCCGCCTCGGCGAGGTCTTTCCGGGCTGGCGCCACGTCGAAACCACGCATAACTGGCGTGGCTTCGTCTGCATGACGCGCCGGCTGACCCCGTCGATCGGCCGCATGGACGATGACGGGAGCATCTGGTTTGCGCTGGCTTATCATGGCGACGGCGTTTCGGCGGCCCCCTGGAGCGGCCGCCTTCTGGCGCAACTCATTGGCGGCAAAGCGGATTTATCCGATATTCCGGCACCGATGCGGGGCGCGCCGCCGCCCATTCCCGTGCCGGCGCTGCGGCGCTGGTATCTTCGGGGTGCTCTCGGCTACTATCGCCTCCAGGATAAATAAGCTTGGAAAATCATGAGTGACCGGCAAAACCCCGCTCCCTTGGGGCGGGCGACCTTGGGCGAATTCAACACCTTCCTCGCGGAATATGGCGAGATCGACTATCTCGACGCCATTTTCGTCGACATGTGCGGCACCGTGCGCGGCAAGCGCTTCCCCTCCGAAGAGGCGGACAAGGTCTTCACCGACGGCGTCCAGATGCCGCAATCGCTTTATTTCTTCGATGTGACGGGCGTCAACGAAGACGTGCTCGGCATGGGTTTTTCCGACGGCGATCCGGACGCCCAGTCGCATCCCGTCGCCGGCTCGATCGTGCCGGTGCCCTGGGCCTCGATGAAGCAGGCCCAGGTGTTGATGACCATGGTCGATGAGGACGGCGCACCGCTGTTGCTCGAGCCGCGCAACGTGCTCGCCAATGTCGTCAAGAAACTCGACGAAATCGGCCTGCGCGCCATCGCGGCCTGCGAATTCGAATTCTACATTCTGGACAAGGATCTTGATCGCAAGGGCCGCCCGCAGGCGCCGATCAATCCGGCCACCGGCTACCGCGAAACCGCCAACGAGGTTTACGGCATCACCGAACTCGACGGTTTCATGGGCCTGCTGAAAGACATCGACGAAGCCGCCGCCGCGCAGGGCGTACCGGCCTCCGGTGCCACTGCCGAATTTGCGCCCGGTCAATACGAGATCAACCTCAAGCATGAGGACGACGTTCTGCGCGCCGGCGATCACGCCATCATGCTGCGGCATCTGGTCGGCGCCATCGCGCGTCGCCACAACTTCACCTCGAGCTTCATGGCCAAGCCCTTTGTCGATCAGACCGGCAACGGTCTGCATGTGCATTGCTCGGTCGTCGACCGGCAGGGCAAGAACATATTCGACGACGGTACCGAAGACGGCTCGCCGATGCTGCGTCATGCGATCGGCGGCTTGCAGGACACGCTGGGCGATGCCATGGCCTTCTTCGCGCCGAACCTCAATTCCTATCGGCGTTTCGGCCCCAATCTCTTCGTGCCGGTCAACCGCACCTGGGGCTACAACAACCGCTCGGTCGCTTTCCGCGTGCCCAACGGTTCGCCGGAATCGCGCCGCGTCGAACACCGTGTCTCCGGCGCCGACGCCAACCCCTATCTGGTGCTGGCCGCGATCCTCGCCGGCATCCACCACGGCATCGTCAACAAGATCGAACCCGGCGAACCGGCTGAGGGCAATGCCTGCGAGATCATGGATGAAGGCATCCCCTTCTTCCTGCCAAGCGCCTTGAAGCGCCTGCGCAATTCGCAGGTGATGCGCAACTATCTCGGCGACCGCTATGTCGATGTCTATGCCGAAACCAAGATGCTCGAATACGACAAGTTCCAGCGCGCCATCTCGCCGCTGGAATATGACTGGTACTTGTAGACGACGGTCGCGCTCGTTCCACCCGCGCCGGCATGCGCCCGCAACCGGGGATAAATCGGCTTGTCGGCCGGGGATAAGTGCACTTATCCCCCGGGGATAAGTTTATTTGTGACAGTTTTACGACAGATTTGTGACAGAGGGGGTGTTTTTGACCCCTTTTCGCTGTCGAAAAGGCCCCGGCGGACCCTTATTGATCTGTAAGCGGATTAAATCTGCGCCAGCGGCAGCGTGAAGCTGACCTTGGTGCCGACGCCTTCGGTGCTCTCGATCGTCAGCGTCCCGCCATGCATTTCGACCAGCGAACGCGACAGGGCAAGCCCCAGTCCCGTACCCTTGTGCGATTTGGCGTGATGGCTCTCGACCTGTTCGAAGGGGCGGCCGATCTTCGGCAAGGCGCTGGCCGGAATGCCGATGCCGGTATCCTCCACCACAACGGTCGCCATGCCGTCGGCGGCGCTGGCGCGCAGATAGATCGAGCCGCCGGCCGGCGTGAACTTGATCGCATTGGAGAGCAGATTCAACAGCACCTGCTTGACGGCGCGCTTGTCGGCCTCGACCGGCGGCAGGTCGTGTCTGAGCGTGTCGATGATCTTGACGCTGGCGACTTCCGCCCGGCCCGACACCAGCCGCAGCGATTCCGTCGCCACTTCGTCGAGCGGCAGGCGTTGCGTTTCAAGCGTCATGCGGCCGGCCTCGATCTTCGACATATCCAGGATGTCGTTGATGAGTTCCAGCAGATGCCCGCCGCTCGCGCGGATGTCGGTGGCGTATTCCTTGTACTTCGGCGAGCCGAGTTCGCCGAACAGGCCGGTCTCCATGATCTCCGAAAAACCGATAATGGCGTTGAGCGGCGTCCGGAGCTCGTGACTCATATTGGCGAGGAATTCCGACTTCGAGCGGTTGGCCGTTTCGGCCCGCGTCTTCTCGGCCGCATATTTCTCGGCAAGATCGATCAGCTGTCGCGCCTGTTCCTGCAGCTTGCGCCGCGAGGTCTCGAGGTCGCGCACGGTTTTTTCGAGCGCCAGCTGGTTGTCGGTCAGGGCCGCTTCCTGGCCCTTGATCGCGGTGATGTCGGTGCCGACATTCACATGCCCGCCATTCTTGGTGCGCCGCTCGCTCATCTGCAGCCAGCGCCCTGTCGGCAGGCGGATTTCGCTGACGCTGTCGGCGGCCGCACCGGCGCTCGGCCAGGCATCGGCAAGGCCGGCCCGCGCCATCACCTCGGCGCGCGAAGCGCCGGCGCGCAGATTTGCATCGTCGAGATTGAGGAATTCGGCAAACTTGCTGTTGGCCGTCACCAGCCTGTTATTGGCGTCCCACAACACGAAAGCCTCGCCGACGCTTTCGATCGCGTCGCGCAGCCGTTCATTCGCTTCCGAAACGCGCGCCTCGGCGATTTTCTGATCGGTGATGTCGACGGTGATGCCGACGAGACGCTCGCTGCCCGTGCGCCCGCCGCCCCAGACCTGCCCCTTGGCATGCATCCACACCCAGCCGCCTTCGGCATGGCGCAGACGGAAAACCGTATCGTAGGAGCGCGAGGCGCGCGCCGCCGCATCCATGATGTCGTCGATGGCGTCGATATCGTCGGGATGCGTCAGCGCCTTGACCTCGTTCGGCGTCAGGCGCTTCGACGGCTGCTTCAGACCCACCATGTCGAACATCGCCGACGACCAGTAGATGCGATTGGTGGTGAGGTCCCAGTCCCAGATGCCGCAGCGCGCGCCGGCAAAGGCCATGTCGAAGCGATGCTGGTTTTCGACCAGCGCCGCATCCGCCTCGATCTTGCTCTCGCGCAGACGCACCAGCATATAGGCGAGCGCCATGTAGCCGCCCGACAGCAGTGCCGAGAAAATCAATGCGCGCGACGGACCGTCCTGGAAATAGAGCGCCCCATTGAGCCCGGCCAGCGCCACGCCCGAAATGCCGAGCGCGATGCGCGGCAGCAGCCCGGCCGGCAGCACGCGGCGGCGCGGCGGTGCCGCGTCTTCCCATTTCAGGGCTTCGGATCGTGTGGTGGTCGCGTCGGACATGCGTCGCTTCGCCCCGATGAAACGTCTGGAGGCCGAACTCAACTTAGCATCGGCAGAGCTTTTCTTCCCGTCCGAATCAAACGGCTTGAAACGATGATTCGGCCTTGGAGTCTGGATGTCCATAGGTGGCGTTTACTTTTTATTAACCGATGCAAATAGGACTCACCCGACTCATGGGCAAATGAGGTTAATGCCGGGTTAAATGCCAACCGGATCGGTGTGCCGCTTCGGGCCGTTATCGCCGAGGCCGCCGCAATTTTCGCGTCAGGCCAGCGTCTTGTTGGCGATCTCATAGACGTCGCGCGACAGTCTTTCGCCGGCCGCGATCCGTTTCAGTTGCTTGGCCATCAGGTTGCGCCGCTTCGGCTCGAATTGCCGCCAGCTCTTGAAGGCGCCGAGCAGCCGCGCCGCCACTTGCGGGTTGAGCGTGTCGAGTTCCAGAACCTTGTCGGCGACGAAGGCGTAGCCGGCGCCATTGGCGCTGTGGAAGCGCAGCTGGTTCATGGTCGCAAAGCTGGTGATCAGGGCACGCACCTTGTTGGGATTGCGCATGGTGAAAACGGGATGCGTGGTCAGCCACTTCACCTCGTCCAGCGTATCGGGCAGCGCCGACATCGCCTGGATCGACAGCCATTTGTCCATCACCAGATGATCGTCCTTCCACCGCGCCCGGAAAGCTTCGAGCGCCGCCACGCGTTCCGGACAATCGATATTGGCCAGCACCGAAAGCGCCGCGATCTGGTCGGTCATGTTGTCGGCTTCGGCAAATTGCGCCGACGCGAGTTCGATGCCGTCACGGCCAGGCGCGGCCGCGAGATAGCCAAGACAGGCATTGCGCAGCGCCCGCCTTCCGGCATGGGCAGCATCGGGGCTGTAGGGTCCGTCGATCTTCAACGCCTGATATGCGCCGACAAACACGTCCTTGAGCTGCGTTGCAATCGAGGCGCGCAATCCCTCCCGCGCCGCATGGATCGCATCGACATCGACATCCTTGCCGACCGCCTGCGCCAGCGTTTGTTCGCTCGGCAGCATGATCATTTGCGCCACGAAGTCGGGATCGGTCTTCTTCGAGGTCAGCAAATGCCGGATCGTCTCGGCGAATGCAGTACCCTTGCGCGCGGCGCCGCCGGTCTTTCGTGCCTCGACGGTCGCCATCATCAGGCCCATCGCATAGCGTTGCGCCGCTTCCCAGCGATTGAAGCTGTCGCTGTCATGCGCCATCAGGAACACAAGATCGCGTTCCTTGAGATTGGCGTTGAGTTTGACGGGCGCGGTGAAACCGCGCAGCAGCGACGGCACCGGCCGTTCGGCGATGTTGCGGAAGCGCCAGGTCGCCTCGCGTTCCGTCAGGCTCAGCACGCGCGTCTTCGCGCCGGGTTTGTCCTCGCCCTCAAGCTGCAGCTTGATGTCCTTGCCGTCCGGACCGACAAGCCCGACGGCGATCGGAATATGATAAGGCGCCTTGTGCGGCTGTCCCGGCGTCGGCGCGCAGATCTGGCTGAGCTTCAGCGTATAGGTCTGTCGCGCCGCATCGTAGCGTCCGGACGCCAGCACTTCCGGCGTACCGGCCTGATTGTACCAGCGTTTGAATTGCGTCAGGTCGAGCCCGGCGCCATCGGCCAGCGCGTCGAGAAAGTTTTCGACTGTCGCCGCTTCGCCGTCATGGCGCTCGAAATAGAGATCCATACCCTTGCGAAACCGCTTCGGTCCCGCCAGCGTATGGATCATCCGGCACAGCTCGGCGCCCTTTTCGTAAACGGTCGCCGTATAGAAGTTGTTGATCTCGATATAACTGTCGGGGCGCACCGGATGCGCCAGCGGCCCGCCATCCTCGGTAAATTGATGCGCGCGCAACAGCCGCACATCCGAAATCCGTTTGACGGGGCGCGAACGCATATCGCTGGTGAATTCCTGATCGCGGAAAACCGTCAGGCCTTCTTTCAGGCAGAGCTGGAACCAGTCGCGGCAGGTGATGCGGTTGCCGGTCCAGTTGTGGAAATATTCATGTGCGATGATCGCTTCTATGGCGGCGTAGTCGGCATCGGTCGCGGTGTCGGGCCGCGCCAGAATATATTTGTCGTTGAAGACATTGAGCCCCTTGTTCTCCATCGCCCCCATGTTGAAGGCGCTGACCGCGACGATCATGAAAATGTCGAGATCGTATTCGCGCCCGAAGGCGTCCTCGTCCCACTTCATCGATCGCTTGAGGGCTTCCATCGCATAGGCGCAGCGATCTTCATTGCCGCGCTCGACGAAAATCCGCAGCGTCGCTTTTCGGCCCGACATGGTAACGAACGTGTCTTCGACATGAGCGAGGTCGCCCGCCACCAGCGCGAAGAGATAGCTCGGCTTCGGATGGGGATCGTGCCACTCGGCGAAATGCCGCCCGTCGGCGAGCTTGCCTTGCGCCACCGGATTGCCGTTCGACAGCAGCACGGGCAGGGCCTTCCGGTCGGCGACGATCCGCGTCGTGAACACCGCCATCGCGTCCGGCCGGTCGAGCGAATAGGCGATGCGGCGAAAGCCTTCGGCCTCGCATTGCGTGCAATAGATGCCACCCGAAAGATAGAGCCCGGTCAGCGCCGTATTCTCTTCCGGCGCGCAGGATGTCAGCGTCTCCAGCGTGAACGGCCCCGCCGGCACGTCGAGGATCGTCAGATGTTCGTCATCGACCTGATAGGCATTGGGCCCGAGCTTGACGCCGTCGATCTTGACTTCATGCAGCGTCAGCTTTTCACCGTCGAGCACCAGCGGCCCGGTGCCGGAATTCCGCTGCATCCGCAGCGCCGACCGCACCCGTGTGTCGGCCGGATCGAGTTCGATCTCGAGTCGGACGGTGTCGACCTTGAAGGCCGGCGGCGTATAGTCGTTCAGTCGGATCGGGCGGGGGTCTTCGGTTCGCATGGGGGTACTCGAAAAGCGTGTGGGCCGCGGATGTCACTCTAGCATTCGCGACGGGAATGGCGGAAATAGGGCATCGGGGCAAGCGGGATTATGGGGGATGGCATGAATGATCGGAACGATGCGGCGATCCGGCCGGTCCGTCCCGCCGATCTCGACGCCATCTATCATGTCGCGCTGAAGACCGGCGCCAACGGGACCGACGCGACCGCGCTTCACCGCGACCCGAAGCTGATCGGCCATATCTTCGCCGCACCCTATGCGTGGCTGGAACCGGAAAGCGCCTTTGTGGTCGAGGATGGCGAAGGCGTCGGCGGTTACATCGTTGGCACGGCCGACACGCGCGCCTTCGAGGCCCGGCTCGAGGCCGAATGGTGGCCGGACCTGCGCGCCCGTTACACGGCGCCTGTCACGCCGCCCGAAACATGGA
>JAUXOE010000117.1 GCA_030682415.1 Parvibaculum sp. | reverse complement strand
TCGCCCACGGCATCCATGGTGGCGTCTGCGGCGTCGCCGGCATCTTCCATCATGCTGTCTGTGGTCTCGCCCATCGTGGCGTCTTCAGGGTTCATCATCCGGTAGCCGATCACCAGCACAACGGCGAGCACAATGATGGCAATGGCGGTCTTCATGAAGTTGGACATGGTCATTTCCTCTTGGCGGTCGTTTCGCCCGTTTGTTTCACCCCGGCTGCTCAATCCCCACAGCCTGAAAAGGGCCCCCCGGCTTCTCCCGCACGGTTTCGACAGGCGCCCGGAGGCAATGTTAGTGATGATTTGGGCCGAAAGGCCACAGTGAAACAGCCGATTATGAGGATTCTTTCGCCCTGTTGACGTTAGGTCACGGCCGTCCGGGCCGGATTCGGGCTCAGCGGGCCCCAAATCGCCCCCCACGGGCCTTGCCGCGCCGTTGACGCGCGCGTTAAACAGACCCCGGACAAGCACAAAAGGGAGGCGCGGGCCCCGCGGAAGCGGGCTTGCGGCGAAGCGAATGGCGAAGGATCTGACGCATTTCATCGGCGGCAAGCATGTCGCGGGCACCAGCGGGCGCTTTCTCGACGTCACCAATCCGAATACCGGCGAGGTGACGGCGCGCACGCCGCTGGCAAGCGCCGCCGAGCTGCGCGCCGCGGTCGAGGTCGCGGCCAAGGCCTTTCCCGACTGGGCGGCGACCAATCCGCAACGCCGCGCCCGCGTGATGTTCGAATTCAAGCGCCTGCTCGAAGCCAACATGAACGAGCTGGCCGAGTTGCTGTCGTCGCAACATGGCAAGGTGATCGCCGACTCGAAGGGCGACATCCAGCGCGGCCTCGAAGTGATCGAGTTCGCCTGCGGCATCCCGCATCTGATGAAGGGCGAGTTCACCGAAGGCGCCGGCCCCGGCATCGACATGTACTCGATGCGCCAGCCCTTGGGCGTCTGCGCCGGTATCACGCCGTTCAACTTTCCGGCGATGATCCCGATGTGGATGTTCGGCGTCTCGATCGCCTGCGGCAACAGCTTCATCATCAAGCCGTCGGAGAAGGATCCGTCGGTGCCGATCCGTCTTGCTGAACTTTTCATGGAAGCTGGCGCGCCGGCCGGCGTGTTGAACGTCGTCAATGGCGACCAGGAAGCGGTCGATGCGATCCTGACCGATCCGACGATCCAGGCCGTCAGCTTCGTCGGTTCCTCCGACATCGCGCAATATGTCTATGCGACGGGTGCGGCGCATGGAAAGCGCGTGCAGGCGATGGGCGGTGCCAAGAACCATGCGATCATCATGCCCGACGCCGATATGGATCAGGTCGTCAACGAGCTGATCGGCGCCGGCTACGGTTCGGCCGGCGAACGCTGCATGGCGATTTCGGTTGCGGTGCCCGTCGGCGAGGACACGGCCAACCGGCTTGTCGAGAAACTCGTGCCGCGCGTGCAGGCGCTGAAAGTCGGCATCTCGAACGCCGCCGACAGCGACTACGGGCCGCTGGTCAGCAAGGCGCATCTCGAAAAGGTCAAATCCTATATCGACATGGGCGTCAAGGAAGGTGCGAAGCTGCTGGTTGATGGCCGCGGCTTCAAGCTGCAGGGCTATGAAAACGGCTTCTTTCTCGGCGGCTCGCTGTTCGACCATGTGACGGCCGACATGCAGAGCTACAAGGACGAGATTTTCGGACCCGTGCTGCAGGTCGTGCGGGCGAAGGATTTCGAGGAAGCGGCGGCGCTGCCGACGAAACATCAATATGGCAATGGCGTTGCGATCTTCACGCGCGACGGCGATGCGGCGCGCAGCTTCGCCTCGAAGGTTCAGGTCGGCATGGTCGGCATCAACGTCCCGATCCCGGTGCCGCTCGCCTATCACACCTTTGGCGGCTGGAAGCGCTCGGCCTTCGGCGACACCAATCAGCACGGGCCGGAGGGCGTCAAGTTCTGGACCCGCGTCAAGACCGTCACCTCGCGCTGGCCGACCGGCCTCAAGGAGGGTTCCTCCTTCGTCATTCCGACGATGAAATAGATGGCTCCGTCCTGAAAATTCAAAATGGCGCTTCCTTCGGGCAGCGCCATTCCTATATGCGCCTGATCTTTTCATTCGCCGGAGCCTTGCCATGAGCATTGACACACCCATCGATCTCGACGCCTATTTCAGCCGTATCGGCTATTCGGGCTCGCGCGCGCCGACGCTTGAGACGCTGCGCGGGTTGCATTTCGCGCACACCATGACCATTCCGTTCGAGAACCTCACCGTGCTCGCCAAGCGTCCGGTGGTTCTCGATTTGTCGTCGCTGCAGCGAAAGCTCGTGGCGGAAAAGCGCGGCGGCTATTGCTTCGAGGTCAACGGCTTCTTCGCCGCCGTGCTGCGTGAACTCGGCTTCAACGTCACGACGCTGATCGGCCGTGTGCGCTGGAAGACGCCGGACGACGTCGACACCGGCCCCTCGCACATGCTTTCCCTCATCGAGCTGCCTGAGGGGCGCTTCCTTGCCGATATCGGTTTCGGCGGTCTCACCATGACAGGGCCGATCCGTCTCGAAACGGATAGCGAACAAGAGACACCGCATGAGCCGCGCCGGCTCATATCCGATGGCGATGGCTACATGCTGCAGGCGAAGCTCGGCGAGGAGTGGGGCAATGTCTATCGCTTCACCCTCGATCCGCAGACGCGGGCCGATTACGAGATTGCCAACTGGTACACCTCGACCCATCCGCAATCGATTTTCGCGCAGTTCCTAATTGTCGCCCGGCCGCTGGCCGACCGCCGCATCACGCTCTTCAATTGCAATCTGACGATCCGCCATCTCGACGGCCGGGTCGAAAATCGCCGTCTCGAAAGTGTCGAGGAGATTGCGGCGGCGCTGGCGGAACATTTCGACCTGCCGCTCTCGGACGAAGACCGCGCCGTGGCGCTTGTGCCCTACATCGATCAGTGGCAGACGATGAATTAGCTCTCCATCTCAGATAGAATTTTTAGAAATTCTTTCTCTAGCGTTCTGCTGTCTTTCCCAAAATGTGCTTTCCGGTGATGATCTGCGCACAGCGCAATGACATTCTCTGGAGTGTCGGGGCCTTGATTTGCTAAATTTATGATGTGATGAGCTTCCAAGTACCGTGTGCCGTCAGGCTTTAGAAAGCCGGGCGATTTACAGTACTCACAAGCTCCGCTCGCTCTATTCAGCACGTAGCCTCTGACTTTTGGATCTCGAAGGAACGTAGACATTTGGGCCGCTGTACGGCTCGGATTGGCGTTTCCCGCTGGTCGCGCATCAAGATCATCAATCGCGTCTGGTAAACCCGAATGACTCTCTCCATAGACTATCGGAGTTGAGTGCGGGAGCCGGAAGCCATTTTTCTCCACCAGCGCTGAGCTTGCAGGAACATACTCGACTGCGTTTGCAACAATTCGACCAAAGTCTCTTTCAAGAGAGAGGACCAGAAGCTGTTCGCGGTTGAAGCTCCTTCTTTTTCTGGGATCGACGGCAGGATTAGTGGCAGTACACAAAATCCCCAAGGTTTGCATTGGGCTCTTTAGTGCCTCATCTAGTACACGCTTCATTTCCTTGGCGCCGTGTCTATCATTGTAAGGACTATTGTCGTTCCACAGGACATATTGGCCGTTCTTCAGGCGATCTTCCCAAATCGTGAATACAACCCGTTCCTGGTTTTTGCTGACACCGCACCAAGACCACGCTGGATTTTTGAGACTGCAACCCAATGATTTGCAGAACTCGGTAAAGGACACTTTCTTGTTGGACACCGTACCCTCCCCGTAGTTGTCAAATGTGAGTATGCAGCATCCTAAATGGGTTCGAAGCGCCATTTTCGGGCAATGGCCGGCGCAAGTTCGATCCCGTTGCGCGTCGCGAAAAGCAGAATATGGCCGAGCAGGTCGGCGGTTTCGTCGGCCAGCGCCTCGCGCAGTTCCGTCTCGCCGAGGCCGCGTCTGCGCCCGCGACCGGTCAGCTTCATCCAGACCTGCGTCAGCTCGCCCAGCTCCTCCTGAAGTTTGAGGATGAACCAGTCGTCGTTTCGCGTTATGCCGTTTGCGGCGGCATAACGCTTTGAGGCTTCCTCGAATTGTCCGGCGAGTCCGATCAGATGTTTCACAGGTCTGCCCCTTCATCGCTGCAGAGGGCGATGATGGCCGAGTCGCGATGTTCATGCAATGTTCTGCGCGGCGGCAGATGAATCCGGGGCTGCTATCCAGCTATCGCGAGAGGATTGCACGCGGCGAGATAGCCGCGGACGCGGCGCAGGCGCATGCCGCCCAGCATCTGCAGCATCTGGCCGATGAACTCGGCGAGTGGACGCCCGGCAAGAAGGTCGGTCCGTTTGCGTGGGCGGGGTTCGGCAAGCCGGTGACGCCACCCGAAGGGCTCTACATCTGGGGCGGTGTCGGGCGCGGCAAGTCGATGCTGATGGATCTGTTTTTCGACACCGTGGTCATCGAGCCGCGCCGGCGCGTGCATTTCCATGCCTTCATGCAGGAAGTTCATGAACGCATTCACGCGTGGCGGCAGCAGGAGAAGGCGGGGACAGTCAAGGGCGCCGATCCGATCCCGCCGGTCGCCGACGCTATAGCGCGCGAGGCGGCGCTGCTCTGTTTCGACGAGTTCCAGGTTCACGACATTGCCGATGCGTCGATCCTCGGCCGGCTTTTCGCACAGCTTTTCGAATGCGGCGTCGTTGTTGTCGCGACATCGAACCGGGCGCCGGACGGGCTATACGAAGGCGGCCTCAACCGTCACCGCTTCCTGCCCTTCATCGATCTGGTCAAGGAACGGATGGATGTGCTGCATCTCGACAGCGATACCGATTACCGGATGGACCGGATCAAGGGCCTGCCCGTTTATCACGCGCCGCTCGGGCCCGACGCCGATGCCGCGCTTGACCGCGCGTTCACGACGCTCACCGACCGGGCGCATGGCGATCCGATTACACTTGCCTTGAAGGGACGCGCCGTCGAAGTGCCGGAAGCGGCGCATGGCGTTGCGCGCTTCACTTTCGCCGATCTCTGCGCGAAGCCGCTGGGGGCGGCGGACTATCTGAAGATCGCGCAGAGCTTCCACACCGTCATCATTCGCGATGTGCCGGCGATGGGCCCCGAGCGGCGCAACGAGGCCAGGCGTTTCGTCACGCTGATCGATGCGCTTTACGAGGCGAAGACAAAGCTGATCCTGTCGGCCGCTGCCGCGCCTCAGGCGCTTTACGACAAAGGCGACGGCGCGTTCGAGTTCGAACGCACCGTGTCGCGTCTGATCGAAATGCAGAGCCTCGACTATCTGGCGCTCGGAAGCGCCGACTGACGGGTCAGAGCTTTTTGGACGGCTGGAGCGACGGGCGCAGGCCAATCGCTGTCGTGTCGGCCGGTGCCGGGCTTTCGGCGATTTGCGCCGGGAACGGGCGCGGCGGTTCCATGTCCAGTCGGTAGTCGAAGGACTGACCGAAGGTTGCCGACATCATGCCGAAGGAAATGGTTTCGCGCGGTTTGCCGCGTGCCGCCTCGCGGGCGATTTCGAGCGAGAATTCATGTGCTGCCTGGCGGTCCACGGGCACGAAGCCCAGCATATGCGGATCGAGCGCGGCGGCGGCAACGCGTGTTTCCTGCCTGCTGCCGTCTTCACGCTCCAGCAGCGCGATCACGCCTCCGAAATCATCGCGTGTCGCATCGGAACCGCGCTCTTCGCAGAAGTCGCGGCCATTGCGCAACAGGCTTTCGAGAAGGCGGCAGTCCTTGCCGGTTAAGGCCGACACGACATGTTCGCCGAGATCGCGGCCGGTCATGATGGTGGAGGAAATGCCGGCGACCGTCAGAAGCTGGCCGACGGTCAGTGCGCCGATGGCCGGCGCCGCACAGCCTGAAAGGCCGATGCAAACTGCAATCGCGAGAACCGTCTTGCCGGTTCCGCTCCGCCGATCCTGGCGGGTCCGCTCAACTGACATTACGCACGCCCCTCATTACACCGGCCGGCCGCAACAAAGGCGCCTGTCCCCCCGGATCTTGCGCCGTTGTTCCGGCCTGCCGTCATGCATGATGACGTCTTGCGCTTACCGGAACCTGTCATGCCTGTTGGAAATCATGCTGCCGCGGCGGCATTTGTGTCAATGCGATACACCATTGATGGTTAAATTGGCGTTAACGAAGCGTCGCCGGTCCGTTGCGGAATCCACGGATTCAGGATACTAGGCAGCTGAATTCATCAGGGCGCAGGCATTTCCGGAGGCTTCTCACCATGGCGCGCAAGAAAATCGCACTTATCGGCGGCGGCCAGATCGGCGGCACGCTGGCTCTTCTGGCGGGGCTCAAGGAGCTCGGCGATATCGTCATCTTCGACATCGCCGAAGGGCTGCCGCAGGGCAAGGCGCTCGATCTGGCCCAGACGTCGCCGGTCGAGGGCTACAATGCGGCGCTTTCCGGCGCCAACGACTACAAGGGCATCAAGGGCGCCGATGTGGTGATCGTCACCGCCGGCGTACCGCGCAAGCCCGGCATGAGCCGCGATGACCTGCTTGGCATCAACCTCAAGGTGATGAAACAGGTCGGCGAAGGCATCGCCAAATATGCGCCGAACGCCTTTGTTGTCTGCATCACCAATCCGCTCGATGCGATGGTCTGGGCGCTGCGCCAGTTTTCGGGTCTGCCGCACAACAAGGACGTCGGCATGGCCGGCGTTCTCGACAGCGCGCGCTTCCGCTATTTCCTGGCCGAAGAATTCAAGGTTTCGGTCGAGGACGTGACCGCCTTCGTGCTGGGCGGCCATGGCGACACGATGGTGCCGCTGGCGCGCTATTCGACGGTGGCCGGCATTCCGCTGCCCGACCTCATCAAGATGGGTTGGACGACCAAGGAGAAGCTTGAAAAGATCATCCAGCGCACCCGCGACGGCGGCGCCGAGATTGTCGGTCTCCTGAAGACCGGTTCGGCCTTTTATGCGCCCGCCGCTTCCGGCATCCAGATGGCCGAAGCCTATCTCGGCGACCAGAAGCGCGTGCTGCCCTGCGCGGCCTATCTCAACGGCGAATATGGCGTGAAGGACATGTATGTCGGCGTGCCTGTGGTAATCGGTGCCGGCGGTGTCGAGCGCATTGTCGAGATCGATCTCAACGCGGCCGAGAAGAAGCAGTTCATGGGCTCCGTCGGCGCCGTGAAGGGCCTTGTCGATGCTTGCAAGAAGATCGACCCGGCCGTCGCCAAGGGTGCGTCGAAGGCAAAGGCGCCGGCCAAAAAGAAAAAGTGAGGCGATCCCGCCGCTTTTTCGCACGAAATGCAGGGCGGGCCTTCGGGTCCGCCCTTTCTGTTTCCCGTCAATTATGACACTTTTCATGCCAACACTTGCGGAGTGGCCCCGCCCGATTTAATGTATTACATTAACTGGCGCGTGGAGCGAGGGAAGGTATCGTTATGAAGCGGATCTGGATTTTCGGCGCGGGCGGCCTCTTCG
Organism: Parvibaculum sp.; assembly: GCA_030682415.1. Classification (GTDB taxonomy): domain Bacteria; phylum Pseudomonadota; class Alphaproteobacteria; order Parvibaculales; family Parvibaculaceae; genus Parvibaculum. The sequence goes on along the minus strand of JAUXOE010000117.1, from coordinate 15,776 downwards.
TCCTGGCGCTTGTGGCCTTCGGCGTTCTCTGGACATCGCCGGCCATGCAGGACCGGATGCTCGACCGCATGATCGAGCGCTTTGCCGGCACCAACACGGCGGTGCTCAATCCCGATGCGCTGCATATCGTCTTTTGCGGCACCGGCTCGCCGCTTCCCGACCCCGATCGGGCGTCGGCCTGTATCGGTGTCTATGCAGGCGACTATTTTTTCCTGATCGACAGCGGCCCCGGCGGCGCCGACAACCTCATTGCGATGCAGATGCCAATGGGGGGCCTCAGCGGCATTCTCTACACGCATCTCCATTCCGACCATATCGGCGATCTACCCGATATTGCGCTCAACAGTTGGGCGGCGGGCCGCAGCGATCCGTTGACGCTTTACGGACCTGCCGGCATCGAGCATGTCGCGGCGGGCTACACGGAAGCTTTCAAGCTCGACAACAGCTGGCGCATCGCCCATCACGGCACCGACTTCTTTGCCGTCGAAGGCGCGAAGTTCAATCCGGTCATCGTCGAAGTGCCCGACCGCGACGCCACGGTCACCGTTTTCGAGGCGGGCGACCTCAAGATAACGACCTTTCTCGTCACGCATTTCCCGGTGACGCCGGCCTTTGGCTACCGCATCGACTACAAGGATCGCTCGGTGGTGTTCTCTGGCGACACGTCGCGCGACGAGAATGTCGCGCGGGTCGGCAAAGGCGCCGATGTGATGGTGCATGAGGCGCTGGCCGCCCACATGGTCAACACGATCGGCCAGGTGCTCGGCCGCATCGGCGACCGCCGCGAAAAGATCATGGGCGATATTCCGGACTATCACGCAACGCCGGTCGAGGCGGCCGAGATCGCCAATCTGGCGGGGGTGGAGCTTCTGGTCTACAGCCACATCGTGCCACGTCTGCCCAATGCGCTGTCGGAGCGGATGTTTCTGCGCGGCGTTTCCGACATCCGCCCACAAGGTGTGATGCTTGGTTATGACGGGCTCTATCTCGAATTGCCGGTGGGTTCGACGAAGATCGTCCAGCACGACCTGCGCTGAGGCCGGGCGGCTGACGCTGCGTCAGCCGCTATCCTGCTGATACAATTGAATTTTCTGTCAGTTGCCGGGGCCGCGCGACGGCGCGCGTATGCCGATCTGCCGGTTGCACCCGTTCGCTCGGGTGGTATAACTCGCGGCCATCCGATCTAGCTATCGGGGCTATCGGGCAAGCAATCTTTCCTCTCCCGGCGCACGGGTTCCCGCGACGCCGACCAGCCGGACGGTTTTTCCATGAACATTCACGAATACCAGGCCAAGGCCGTGCTCGCGAGGTACGGCGTGCCGGTGCCGCGAGGCCATGCGGCCTTCTCGCCCGAAGAAGCCGTGGCGAAAGCGAAGGAACTTGGTGGCCCGGTCTGGGTTGTGAAGGCGCAGATTCATGCGGGCGGCCGCGGCAAGGCCGGCGGCGTCAAGGTCGTGAAATCGGTCGACGACGTGAAGTCGGAAGCGGCGCGGCTCCTCGGCTCGACGCTGGTCACGCATCAGACAGGCCCGGACGGCAAGCAGGTCAATCGCCTCTATATCGAGGAAGGCTCCTCGATCGCCCGCGAACTTTATCTCTCCATCGTCGTCGACCGCGTGACCTCGCGCGTTTCCTTCATCGTCTCGACCGAAGGCGGCATGGATATCGAGGAAGTGGCGAAGAAGACGCCGGAAAAAATTCTCAGCTTCTCGATCGACCCGGCGTCGGGCATCAGCGGTTTTCATGGCCGCAAGGTGGCTTACGCGCTCGGCCTCGAGGGCGACCAGGTGAAGCAGGGCGTGGCGCTGATCGACAAGCTCTACAAGGCCTTTGTCGGCGAAGACATGAGCATGCTCGAAATCAATCCGCTGGTCGTCACCGGCGAGGGCAACCTCATCTGCCTCGACGCGAAAGTGAATTTCGATTCCAACGCGCTCTACCGCCACAAGGACATCGTCGAGCTGCGCGACCTTACCGAAGAAGATCCGGCCGAAGTCGAAGCCTCGAAATACGATCTCAACTCCATCAAGCTCGACGGCCAGATCGGCTGCATGGTCAATGGCGCCGGCCTTGCCATGGCGACCATGGATATCATCAAGCTCTACGGCTCCGAGCCCGCCAACTTCCTTGATGTCGGCGGCGGCGCGACCAAGGAGAAGGTGACGGCGGCCTTCAAGATCATCCTGTCGGACAAGAATGTCGAAGGCATCCTGGTCAACATCTTCGGCGGCATCATGCGTTGCGACATCATCGCCGAAGGCGTCGTCGCGGCGGCCAAGGAAGTATCGCTCGGCGTGCCGCTGGTCGTGCGCCTCGAAGGCACCAATGTCGATCTCGGCAAGAAGATCATGGCCGAGAGCGGCCTGCCGATCATTTCAGCGGACAACCTCGCCGATGCGGCCGAGAAGATCGTCAAAGCCGTGAAGGAGGCCGCGTAATGTCCGTTCTCGTCGACAAGAACACCAAGGTCATCTGCCAGGGCTTCACAGGCAATCAGGGTACGTTCCATTCGGAACAGGCGATTGCCTATGGCACCAAGATGGTCGGCGGCGTCAGCCCCGGCAAGGGCGGCTCCCGCCACCTCAACCTGCCGGTCTTCGACACGGTGGCGCAGGCGGTCGAAAAGACCGGCGCGACCGCGTCGGCCATTTATGTGCCGCCGCCCTTCGCGGCCGATGCGATCCTCGAGGCGATCGATGCCGGTATCGAACTTGCCGTCTGCATCACCGAGGGCATTCCGGTTCTCGACATGGTCAAGGTCAAGCGCGCACTGCAGGGCTCGAAGACGCGCCTTGTCGGCCCGAACTGTCCCGGCGTCATCACGCCCGGCGAATGCAAGATCGGCATCATGCCCGGCCACATCCACAAGCCGGGCTCGGTCGGCATCGTCTCGCGCTCGGGCACACTGACCTATGAAGCCGTGGCGCAGACCACGGCGGCCGGTCTCGGCCAGACCACCTGCATCGGCATCGGCGGCGATCCGGCCACAACCTCGATCATCATGATCGGCGAGATCGGCGGCTCGGCGGAAGAAGACGCGGCCGAGTTCCTGAAAGCCTCGAAGATCAAGAAGCCGGTGGTTGGCTTTATCGCCGGCGTCACGGCGCCCCCCGGCCGCCGCATGGGCCATGCCGGTGCGATCATTTCAGGCGGCAAGGGCGGCGCGGAAGACAAGATGGAGGCCATGCGCTCGGCCGGCATCACGGTCGCCAAGTCGCCTTCGGCGCTCGGCACGACGCTGGTCGAGGTGCTGAAGGACTGATTTTTGGCTGTTTTCGGCGATTTTCGTGGGGTTTCCGGGTTTTCCGGGAGCCCCGCGGCGCGTTTGAACCCTTTGTTGAGGCCGGTCCTGCTAATTTGTCATCGGTTTACTATATTCTGGTTCTCTAGGGTCGGCTTGCGCGCTTATCTGGTCTGGTTCCAGAATGTGCCTACAAGGCAAATCGCATTGACGCTGGATTGCCTCTCTGGCAAATTTTAAGCATGAAACTCTCCGAATGGCTGGAATCCAACAATCTGACGGCAAGCGCCTTTGCCGAGCAGCTTGGCGTTTCGGTGTCCACGGTCACGCGCTGCATGAACGGCCAGCGGCGGCCCGAATGGCCGACGCTCGACGCCATTCTCAAGGCGACGGGCGGCGCGGTGACGCCCAATGATTTTCTCTCCGGCGAAACGGCTCTTCAGGCGCCCGCGGTTTCCGCGCCGGCGCCTTCGTCACATGGATCGGTTCCGATGAGCAGCAACGGCGCGAACGACCGCTTCGAGCGGACATCCTTTCTCTACGGCGCCAACGCCGTTTTCGTCGAAGGGCTTTACGCGAAATACCAGCACGATCCGCAATCGGTCGATGCCGAGTGGCGCGCCTTCTTCGATGGTCTCGACGACAGCCCGGAAGATGTGTTGCGGGAAGCGCGCGGCGCCTCATGGCGGCGCGACGACTGGCCGCCCGCCGCCAATGGCGAGCTTGTCAGCGCGCTTGACGGTAATTGGGGCGCGCCGGAATTCGTCTCCGGCAGCATGAAGCAGAAGATTGCCGAACGCGCGCCGGCTGCCAGCCAGGACGAGATTCGCGCCGCGACACTCGATTCCGTCCGTGCGCTGATGATGATCCGTGCCTATCGCATTCGCGGTCATCTCGATGCCGATATCGATCCGCTCGACCTGCGGCCCAAATCGCAGCATCCCGAGCTGCAGCCGGAAAGCTACGGCTTCGGTCCCGACGATCTCGACCGTCCGATCTTCATCGACAATGTGCTCGGCCTCGAAACGGCAACTGTGCGCGAAATGCTCGACATTCTGCGCCGCACCTATTGCGGCACGCTGGCGGTCGAGTTCATGCATATCGGCGATCCGGAAGAGAAGGCCTGGATCCAGGAACGCATCGAAGGGCCGGACAAGGAGATATCCTTCACCGATATGGGCCGCTCGGCGATCCTCGACAAGATGATCCAGGCCGAAGGCTTCGAGAAGTATTGTGGCGTCAAATATGTCGGCACCAAGCGTTTCGGTCTCGACGGCGCGGAAGCGATGATCCCGGCGCTTGAGCAGATCATCAAACGCGGCGGCGCGCTGGGCGCCCGGGAGATCGTGTTCGGTATGGCGCATCGCGGGCGCCTCAACGTTCTTGCCAATGTGATGTCGAAGCCCTATCGCGCGATCTTTCATGAGTTCAAGGGTGGTTCGTCCAATCCCGAAGACGTCGATGGATCGGGCGACGTCAAATACCATCTCGGTGCTTCATCGGACCGCGAGTTCGACGGCAACAAGGTGCATCTGTCGCTGACCGCCAATCCTTCGCATCTCGAAATTGTCGACCCCGTTGTGCTTGGCAAGGCGCGCGCCAAGCAGGACCAGCGCCACGACCGTCAGCGCGTCTCGGTCATTCCGCTACTGATCCATGGCGACGCGGCATTTGCCGGGCAGGGGATTGTTGCTGAATGTCTTGGTCTGTCGGGCCTGAAGGGTCACCGCACCGGCGGCTCGATCCATTTCATCATCAACAACCAGATCGGCTTCACGACGAGCCCGATCTACAGCCGCTCCTCGCCCTATCCATCCGATGTTGCGAAAATGGTGCAGGCGCCGATCTTTCATGTGAACGGCGACGATCCGGAGGCGGTGGTTCATGCCGCCAAAATTGCAACCGAGTTCCGGCAGCGTTTCAACAAGCCCGTTGTCATCGACATGTTCTGCTACCGCCGCTTCGGTCACAACGAGAGCGACGATCCCAGCATGACGCAGCCCTTGATGTACCAGAAGATCAAGGATCATCCGACGACATTGCAGGTCTATTCGAACCGGCTCGTCAGCGAAGGGTTGATGACGCGGGAGGAGGTCGACGCGCGCATCGCCGCATTCCGTGCGGAGCTCGATGGTGAGTTCGATGCGTCGAACAATTTCCGTCCCAACAAGGCCGACTGGCTCGATGGCCGCTGGTCCGGCTTCGGCCGTGCCGAAGGCGAGGCGCGACGCGGCGAGACGGAAGTCGGGATCGACAGGCTGCGCGAGATCGGCCGCAAGCTGACCGAGGTACCCGAAGGTTTCCACGTTCACAAGACGATCCAGCGCTTTCTCGAAAACCGCCGCAAGTCGATCGAAACGGGCGAGGGCATCGACTGGTCGACGGCGGAGGCACTGGCCTTCGGTTCGCTGCTCGATGAAGGCATCAAAGTGCGCCTTTCCGGTCAGGACAGCGAACGCGGCACTTTCGTCCAGCGCCACTCGGTGCTCAACGATCAGGAAAACGAGGATCGCTACATTCCGCTCAACAGTATTTCCGAACAGGCGGAGTTCGAAGTCATCAACTCGATGCTTTCGGAAGCCGCGGTGCTCGGATTTGAGTATGGCTACAGCCTTGCCGAACCCAATGCGCTGGTGCTCTGGGAGGCGCAGTTCGGCGATTTCACCAATGGCGCGCAGGTCGTGATCGACCAGTTCATCTCGTCGGGCGAACGCAAATGGCTCCGCATGTCGGGTCTCGTGCTGCTGCTGCCGCATGGCTATGAAGGGCAGGGGCCGGAACATTCCTCGGCACGTCTCGAACGTTTTTTGCAGTCCTGCGCCGAAGACAATATGCAGGTCGTCAACTGCACGACGCCGATGAATTACTTCCATGTTCTGCGCCGGCAGATGCACCGCAAGTTCCGCAAGCCGCTCGTCATGATGACGCCGAAGTCGCTGCTGCGCCACAAGCGGTGTGTGTCGAAGCTTGAGGAATTCGGACCGGGCTCCTCGTTCCACCGCGTGCTCTGGGACGACGCTGCGCTGCTGCCCGACCAGAAGATCAAGCTGGTGGACGACAAGGAAATCAAGCGCGTCGTGCTCTGCACCGGCAAGGTCTATTACGATCTTTACGAGGAACGCGAGCGGCGCGAGATCAACGACATCTATCTGATGCGTGTCGAGCAGCTCTATCCCTTCCCGGCCAAATCGCTGATCACCGAGCTTTCGCGTTTCCCGCAGGCTGAGTTCATCTGGTGTCAGGAAGAGCCGAAGAACATGGGCGCCTGGTTCTTCATGGAGCCCAATATCGAATGGGTGCTCGATCATGTTGGGGCGCGCTATCGTCGCGCCTCCTATGTCGGGCGGCCGGCCTCGGCGGCGACGGCGACGGGCCTTCTCAGCAAGCACAATCAGGAATTGAACCAGTTTCTTTCGGAAGCACTGAAGATCGATTGAGGTTTCGGGGCGCATCCGGTTTCGGAAAGGCAAGAGACGTATGGCGACGGAAATTCGCGTGCCCACGCTGGGCGAATCGGTGACGGAAGCGACCGTCGCGAAGTGGTTCAAGAAGCCGGGCGATCAGGTCACGATCGACGAGCCGCTGGTCGAGCTCGAAACCGACAAGGTGACGGTCGAGGTGCCGGCGCCGAAGTCGGGCGTGCTCTCCGAAATCATGGTCAAGGACGGCGAGACGGTCGAGGTTGGCGCGCTCCTGGGCGAGATCGGCGAAGGCAAGGGCAAGGCCGCGGCGCCTGCCGCCGCCCGCAAGGAAGAGCCGAAAAAGGACGAGCCGAAGAAATCCGAAGCTCCCAAGTCCGAAGCCAAGGCGCCGGCAAAGCCTGCGGATGCGCAACCCTCGCCGGCGGTGCGCCGCGTTGCGGCCGAGAACGATCTCGATGTGTCGAAGATCGACGGCACGGGCCGCGGCGGCCGCGTTACCAAGGAAGATGCCGAGGCGGCCGCGAAATCGGGCGGTCAGGCCAGGTCTGAAGCGCCGGCTGCGACGCGCGCACCGCGCGACGACAGCGCACGCGAGGAACGCGTGAAGATGACGCGCCTGCGCAAGACCATCGCGACACGTCTCAAGGAAGCGCAGAACACGGCGGCCATGCTGACCACCTTCAACGAGGTGGACATGTCGGGCGTCATGGCGCTGCGCGCGCAATACAAGGATCTCTTCGAAAAAAAGCATGGCGTGCGCGTCGGCTTCATGGGCTTCTTCGTCAAGGCCGTCATTCACGCGCTGCGCGAAATCCCGGCCGTCAATGCCGAAATCGACGGCGAGGAACTGGTCTACAAGAACTACTACAATATCGGCGTCGCGGTCGGCACCGATCGCGGTCTTGTCGTGCCGGTGTTGCGCGAGGCGCAGGACCTGTCGCTGGCCGAGATCGAAAAGGAAATCAACGCGCTCGGCAGCCGCGCCCGCGACGGCCAGCTCAAACTCGAAGAACTGCAGGGCGGCACCTTCACGATTTCGAATGGCGGCGTCTACGGCTCGCTGATGTCGACGCCGATCCTCAACGCGCCGCAATCGGGGGTGCTTGGCATGCACAAGATCCAGGAGCGGCCGGTCGCCATCGGCGGCAAGGTCGAAATCCGGCCGATGATGTATCTGGCGCTGTCCTACGATCACCGCATTGTCGACGGCAAGGAGGCGGTCACCTTCCTGGTGCGCGTCAAGGAATCGCTTGAAGACCCGCAGCGCCTGCTGCTCGACCTCTGAGGTAAACCCATGGCAGATGCACTCGACCTTGTGGTGATCGGCGCCGGCCCGGGCGGCTATGAATGCGCGATCAAGGCTGCCCAGCTCGGCCTCAAGGTCGCGGTGGTCGAAAAACGCGATCGTCTGGGCGGTACCTGCCTCAATATCGGTTGCATCCCGTCAAAGGCGCTGCTGCATGCCTCGGAACTTTTCCATGAGGCGGGCCATGCCTTCGAAGGCATGGGCATCGAGGTCGGCAAGCCGAAGCTCAATCTGAAGCAGATGCTCGCCTTCAAGGATGAGGCGATCGACGGCAACACCAAGGGCATCGAGTTCCTGTTCAAGAAGAACAAGATCGAATGGGTGAAAGGCGAGGGCGTCATCGAGGCGGCCGGCAAGGTCAAGGTTGGCGACCGCACGCTCGAGACGAAGAATATCGTGATTGCCACCGGCTCGGATGTCGCGAAGCTGTCGGGCATCGAGATCGACGAAAAGACGGTGGTTTCCTCGACCGGCGCGCTCGAACTCGACAAGGTGCCGGGCAAACTGCTGGTCATCGGCGGCGGCGTCATCGGGCTCGAACTCGGCTCGGTCTGGGGCCGTCTCGGCGCGGAAGTGACCGTCGTTGAATTCCTCGACAACATCCTGCCGGGCATGGATGGCGAGGTGGTCAAGAACTTCACCCGCATTCTCAAGAAGCAGGGCTTCACGCTAAAGCTCGGCGCCAAGGTCACGAAGGTCGAGAAGCAGAAGTCGGGTCTCAAGGTTTCGGTCGAGCCGGCCAAGGGCGGCGACGCCGAAACGCTCGAGGCCGATGTGGTGCTGGTCTCGATCGGCCGCACCGCCTATACGGCCGGTCTCGGTCTCGACAAGCTCGGCGTCAAGACCGACAGCCGGGGCCGCGTCGAAATCGACGCCGGCTACAAGACCAATATCGCCGGCATCTATGCGATCGGCGATTGCGTCGCCGGGCCGATGCTGGCGCACAAGGCGATGGAAGAAGGCGTGGCGCTGGCCGAGCAACTGGCCGGTCACTATGGCGCCGTCAATTACGATGTCATCCCGGGTGTCGTCTACACCGCGCCCGAAGTCGCCTCGGTCGGCCAGACCGAAGAGCAGTTGAAGGAAGCGGGTATCGACTACAATGCCGGCAAATTCCCCTTCACGGCCAATGGCCGCGCCAAGGCCAACAAGACCACCGATGGTTTCGTCAAGATCCTCGCCGACAAGAAGACCGACCGCGTGCTCGGCGTTCACATTATCGGCGTCAATGCCGGCGAGATGATCGCGGAAGCCGCCATCGCGATGGAATTCTCGGCCAGCTCGGAAGACATTGCCCGCATCTGTTTTGCCCATCCGACGCTGTCGGAAGCGGTCAAGGAAGCGGCGCTGGCGGTCACCGGCCTGCCGATCCATATGTGAGGCGCAAGCTCAGACCGGCTTCAACGGAACCGGCGCGCCCGGCGGCCGCTCGACGCGGATCTCGTCGCCGGGCCTGACCTCGCCCGGCGCAATAACAATTCCCATGACGCCCGCCTTGCGGATCAGGTTTCCTTGCGCATCGCGGTCGAGAACGGCATTCATCAAACCGGGTTCGATGCCGTCGAGCTGCGCGCAGGGATTGCGCAACCCGGTGACTTCCACAATGGCGCCGGTTCCAAGACGAAGCTGCGTCCCGGCGGGAAGCGCCAGCAGGTCGATCCCCCGCGTCGTGATGTTATCGCCCATGCGCCCCGGCGCGAGGGTGAAGCCCTTGTCCGCCAACTCGTCCAGCAACTCGGCATGGATCAGATGAACCTGACGCAGGTTCGGCTGGGACGGGCCGCGCGCGATGCGGGAGCGGTGTTTCACCGTCTCGCCCATATGGGCGTCGCCCTCGACGCCGAGGCCGGTGAGTAACCTTATGCGTTCGGCATTCGGCTTTTGCATCGTATGTGTCGCGCTGACACTGACCGCGATCACAATGCCCTGCATTTCCGTCACCGCCGCCCCTTCGCCTTGTCGTAAATCTCCAGCAGCCGCGCCGGATCGACCTCGGTATAGATCTGCGTCGACGACAGGCTGGCATGGCCCAGCAATTCCTGGATCGCGCGCAGATCGCCGCCGCCGGCCAAGAGATGTGTCGCGAAACTGTGGCGCAGCGCGTGCGGGCTTGCCGTCTCCGGCAGGTTGAGGTCGCGCCGGAGATCGATCATGGTCTGGCGCACCTGGCGTTGATCGAGACGGCCGCCCCGCGTGCCGACGAAAAGCGGATCGGCGGGCGCCAGCGCATGCGGGCAAAGTTCGAGATAGGCGTCGACCGCCTGCCGCGCCGCCGGCAGCACCGGCACCAGCCGTTCCTTGTTGCCCTTGCCGGTGATGCGCAGCACCTCTTTCAGCGGTGCGTCGCGGCGCGCGAGCCCCAGCGCTTCGGAGATGCGAAGCCCGCAGCCATAAAGCAGCGTCAGCACGGCGACATCGCGGGCTGCCTTCCAGGGCGCGATGTCGGCCTCCCTGGCGCCGTCGAGCAGCGTCTCGGCGCCCTTCATCGTCAGCGGTTTGGGGATGCCGTGCGGCAGCTTCGGCGCACGCAGCGCCTTCAGCGTCGCATTGGCGAGGATGCCGGTGCGGTCGAGAAAGCCGAAAAAGGAACGCAGGCTTGAGAGCATGCGCGCCACGCTGCGGCTGGTGAGGCCCTCGCCCCGGCGATGGCTGACAAAGGCGCGGAAGTCGCGCAGCTCCAGTCCCGCCAGCGCCTTCAGATCGGCCGGCCCGCCCAGATGATCGACCAGGAATTCGAAGAAGCGCGTCAGGTCGCGGTGATAATTGATCAGCGTCGCTTCGCTGACGCGGCGCTCGCCAAGAAGATGCGCATACCAGTTGCGGATTTCGCGGCGCGCGTCGTCACGAGCGGGAATGGTCCGCGCGGCGTCGTCGGGCGTCGGTGCGCCCGTCACCTCGCGGGCGGTAGCTCGAGCCATTGGCGCACACAGCGTTCGACGATGCGGGCCAGAAATTCGAGCAGGTCGATCGCCTGATCGGGATGGAACTGTTCGGCGTCGAAGCCGCCCAGCGCCAGCAGGCCCGGTGGCGTCGATGGTGAGAAGTCGAGGCGCACCAGCGCTTCGGAATTGACGTCCTCGGCCAGCCCGCCATAAAGGCCGCGGCTGCCGCGCACATGGGCGGCAAGGCGGCAATTCGTGCCCGGACCCAGAATGCGGTCGACGCCGCCCGGCTCCAGCACGCGCACGCCGCGAATGCCGATGCCGGCAACGCCGTTCGCCGTTTCGATGCAGAGCGTCGCGGCGCGCACGCCGAGCATGCGGGCAAGCCCGTCGGGGCTGGTGGCGAATTCGATCAGATGTTCGAAGCTTCCGGCATCGATCAGTCGCAGGGCCACGGCATGAACCTGTTCGCGGGCGAGGCTGTTCAGCGACGAGGCCTCGATCAGCTCCGACTGGATGTCGCGCAGCATCCGCACCTGGTTCTGCAGCCGGCCGATCATGAAATGCTGCATATCGAGCACGTTGCGCCCGGTCGATTGCGAGGGCGGCACCAGCGCGGCGATCAGGTCGGGATCGTTGGCCAGCAATTCGGGATGCCGCCGCAGATAGGCTGTGACGTCGCTCGCGGTGATCGCGAGCGGGGCGTCGTCGATCCGTTGGGCTTCCGGTCTGTCGTTGTACTGGCTCATGGCCTCAGCATCTCCCAGAGAGCGTTTCCAGTTTCTTTCGGCCGGCGCATTTTCTTGCGGTCAGAGAATTTTCTGGCCGGTTTTTTTCCAATCGGCGAGGAAGAGTTCGATGCCCTTGTCGGTCAGCGGATGCTGAACAAGACCTTTCAGCACCGAAGGCGGCACGGTTGCCACATCGGCGCCGGCGATGGCGGCGTCCTTGACATGGTTGGCGTTGCGGATCGAGGCAGCCAGGATCTCGGTCGTCAGGGCCGGATAATTGTCGTAAATGGCGCGGATATCGTGAATGAGTTCCATGCCGTCGATATTGACGTCGTCGAGGCGGCCGATAAAGGGCGACACGAAAGTCGCGCCGGCCTTGGCGGCCAGCAGCGCCTGGTTGGCCGAGAAGCACAAGGTTACGTTCACCATGCTGCCTTCGCCGGTCAGCACCTTGCAGGCTTTCAAACCGTCCCAGGTCAACGGCACCTTGACCGCGATGTTCTTGGCGATCTTCGCCAGCTTGCGGCCTTCGGCGATCATGCCGGGCGCGTCGAGCGCCGTTACCTCGGCGCTGACCGGTCCTTCGACCGTGCCGCAGATCTCGGTGATGACCTCGATGAAGTCGCGTCCCGATTTGGCGATCAGCGAGGGATTGGTCGTCACCCCGTCCAGCAGGCCGGTCTCGGCAAGCTCGCGAATGTCGGCGATGTCGGCGGTGTCGACGAAAAATTTCATGGGTGCTTCTTCTGCGGCGAGGGAGGGGCGCGGGTCTCGGTTCGTCGGCCAGTCTAATGCAGTCGCGGCCGGAAGGCTTGTCCTTTTGCCTTGCCGCGCGATCTCGCGCAAGGCAAGTCGTGCCGCTTGCTTTATGAGGCGTTACAGTGTCGCCTCGGTTTTGAATTGACCCCCTTGCGCGCGATCGCCCGAACAAAACGTATGGCCTCCGAAATATCCACAAGCCCCAACCGCATGGCGCCGCCCGAAAGCGTTGCCGTGCTGGTGCCGCTGGCATTGCCGGAACCCTATGATTATGCGGTGCCAGCGGGGTTAACCCTTTCGCCGGGCGATTATGTTGCGGTGCCGCTCGGCGCGCAGGAACTGATCGGTGTCGTCTGGGGGCCGGGCAGCGGCGCAATCGAGCGCAAGCGATTGAAATCCGTCAGCGAGCGGCTCGAGGCGCCGCCCATGCCCGAGGCGCTCAGGCGTTTCATCGACTGGGTCTCGGGCTACACGCTGGCCCCGCGCGGTTCGGTGCTGAGGCTGGCGATCCGGGCGCCGGGTGCGCTCGAGCCGCCGCGGCTCAGGATCGCCTACCAGCTCACCGATGCCCGCCCGGCGCGGATGACGCCGGCCCGCCTGCGCGTCGTCGAAACGGCCGGCGACGGTTTTGTCCGCACCGTGCGCGAGCTGGCCGAGGCGGCCGGCGTTTCGGACGGCGTCGTGCGCGGGCTGGTCGAGGCCGGCACGCTCACCCCGGTCGAAATGCCGGCGGAAGCGCCCTTCCCGTCGCCCGAACCCGATGCGCAAGGCATGGCGCTGTCGCCCGACCAGGCCGAGGCCGCCGCGGCGCTGGTCGCCAGCGTTGCCGCGGACGCCTATTCGGCGACGCTGCTCGATGGCGTCACCGGCTCGGGCAAGACCGAGGTCTATTTCGAGGCCGTCGCCGAGGCGCTCCGGCGCGGCGCGCAAGTGCTGATCCTGCTGCCCGAGATCGCGCTGACGCAGCAATTTCTCGACCGCTTCGAAGGGCGCTTCGGCTGCCGCCCGGCCGAATGGCATTCCGATCTGTCGACGCGCGAACGGGCGCGGGTCTGGCGCGGCGTTGCCGAAGGCCGCGCCCGCGTGGTGGTCGGCGCGCGTTCGGCGCTCTTCCTGCCCTTTCCGGAACTCGGCCTCATCATTGTCGATGAAGAGCACGAGGCGGCCTTCAAGCAGGAAGACGGCGTTGCCTATCATGCGCGCGACATGGCTGTGGTGCGCGCCTCGCTCGGCGCCTTTCCGATCGTGCTGAGTTCGGCCACGCCCTCGCTCGAATCCGTCGTCAATACCGATCAGGGCCGCTACCGGCGGCTGCGTCTTGAAGCGCGGCACGGCGTTGCCGAGATGCCGCGCATCGAGGCGATCGACATGCGCCGCGATCCGCCGGAACGCGGGCGCTGGCTGTCGCCGCGCCTCGTGATTGAAATGACGCGGGCGCTCGAGGCCGGCGAGCAGGCGATGTTGTTTCTCAACCGCCGCGGCTATGCGCCGTTGACGCTCTGCCGCAGCTGCGGCCATCGCTTCGAATGTCCGCAATGTTCGAGCTGGCTGGTCGAACATCGTTTCCGCCGCGAGCTGGCCTGTCATCATTGCGGCTACACGGCGCCGGTGCCGACGGCCTGTCCGGCGTGCGGCGAGCCGGAGGCGCTGGTTGCCTGCGGCCCGGGCGTCGAGCGCATTGCCGAGGAAGTCGCCGCGCTGTTTCCGGATGCGCGCACCGCCATCGTTTCCTCCGACAATCTGCGCGGGCCGGCCGCGCATCGGGCGGTCTTCGCTGCCATCGAGGCGCGTGAGATCGACATCATTGTCGGCACCCAGATTGTCGCCAAGGGCCATCACTTTCCCTGGCTGACGCTGGTCGGCGTCGTCGATGCCGATCTTGGTCTCGAAAATGGCGATCTGCGCGCCGCCGAACGCACCTTCCAGCTGCTGCAGCAGGTGGCGGGCCGGGCCGGTCGCGCCGAGCGGCCGGGCCGCGTGCTGCTGCAAACCTACATGCCCGAACACGGCGTCATGCGGGCGCTCTGCTCTGGCGACCGCGATGCCTTTCTCGACCGCGAAGCGCAGGCGCGCGAGCGGGTCCATCTGCCGCCTTTCGGCCGGCTGGTCGGCGTCGTCGTCGCCTCGGCCGATGCGGAGCTGGCGCGGCGCACCGCCCGCGACATGAGCCGTTGCGTGCCGAAAGCCGATGAGGTTTCGGTGCTGGGGCCGGCGCCGGCGCCGATGGCGCTCTTGCGCGGCCGCACGCGGCTCAGGTTTCTGGTCAAGGCCGGCCGCAACGTCAATGTGCAGGCCTTCATGCAGGCCTGGCTCGGGCCGCTCAAGCTGCCGAATGCGGTCCGCGTCTCGGTCGATATCGACCCCTACAGCTTCATGTAACGGCAAGCTTGACCTGCGAGGTCAAGCGGACGCTGCGGCAGGCCCGGCGCGGGCCCGCAGCGATGCCCAAAATGCCGCAGGGCCGGCCATTTCCGGGCGTTCCTGTTGCGCCGGCGAAGGCCATGTGTTACCTAACGCGCGGCTTCGGGGGCAGGGCACTTTCCCGCGTTTCTTCGGGCTGAAATAAGCTAGCGATTTCAAATAGTTGGCGGCAGGCTCCAGCCTCGCGCGCCGGCCCTCACGACAAAGCACAGGCGAGCGCCGCACGTGTCATCAGATCACCCCGTTTCCGGCATGGCCGGCCGTTATGCGACGGCCCTGTTCGAACTGGCCGAAGCGCAGAACGCGCTCGACGCCGTCGCGGCCGATCTTGCCGCGATCGCCGCCATGCTGGGCGCGAGCGGCGACCTGACGCGCCTCGTCAAGAGCCCGATTTTCAGCGCCGACGAGCAGGGGCGTGCCTTTGCCGCCGTGCTCGACAAGGCCGGCACTTCGACGCTGGTCAAGAATTTCGTCGGCCTCGTCATCCGCAACCGCCGTCTCTTTGCGCTGGCCGACATGATCGCGGGCTATCGCGCGATCCTCGCCCGCAAGCGCGGCGAGATGACGGCCGATGTGACCTCGGCGCATCCGCTCAATGATGCGCAGGTCGAAGCCCTCAAGGCGTCCTTGAAGACGGCCACGGGCAAGGACGTGCAGATCGACACCAGCGTCGATGCCTCGCTTCTCGGCGGCCTGATCGTCAAGGTCGGCAGCCGCATGATCGACTCGTCGCTGAAGACCAAGCTCAATTCTCTCCAGATTGCCATGAAAGAGGCCTCCTGATTGACATTCAGGCCGCGGAAATTTCCGCCATCCACAAGCAGCAGATCAAGGATTTCGGCGCCGAGGCGCAGGTTTCCGAGATCGGCCAGGTGCTTTCCGACGGTGACGGTATTGCCAGCGTCTACGGTCTCGCCCATGTCGAAGCCGGCGAAATGGACGAGTTCCCGGGCGGCGTGCGTGGCATGGCGCTCAACCTCGAACAGGACAATGTCGGCGTCGTGATTTTCGGTT
>JAUXOE010000110.1 GCA_030682415.1 Parvibaculum sp. | reverse complement strand
TAGGAGACGACGGCGGGGCCGGCCCAGATCAGCACATCCATGTAATGCCGCTGAATGCCGTTCACATCGAGCACGCGCTTGTGCCAGTTCGACTGGTGGTCGTGCTCGAAGGCCGGGCGCATCATCACCGGCGCCAGCACGACGTCATATGATTTGAAGAAGTCCTGCCATTTGCGGCGCAACTGCGCCTGACGTTCCTTCCAGACGAATTGTTCGGCGACCGTCATCGTGCCGCCGATGGCCTGCAGCACCTGATGGCTCTTGTCGCCCGGCGCGGCGTTCTTGCGGATCTCGGCCCAGCGCGCGCGCACGCTGTCAGGCATGCCGGCGCCGGTCTGCGAATGCAGCAGCACCAGATAGGTCTCGGTGATGTCGGCCAGCGTGAAATCGGGACGCGCCTGCCAGTCGACATTGGCGCCTGCATCCTCCAGCGCCTTCGCGGCATTGGTCAGCAGTGCGGCGCTTTCGCGATCGATGTCGCAGAATTCATCCTCGATCCAGACCGCAACGCGGAGTTCCTTCGGGCTTTTCGCGCGGGGCTGCGGCAGGTCGAGCTTCCAGCCGGCCGCATCGGCCCAGCCGGGCCCGGCGGCGATGTCGAGCAGCAGGCTGAGGTCTTCGGCGCTGCGGGCGAGCGGCCCGGCAACCGACAGGTCGCTCTCATGGAGATTGCCGGGGGCGGGGCCGAGATGGCCGCGCTTCGGTACGATGTCGAAGGTCGGCTTGTGGCCGAAGACGCCGCAGAGATGGGCAGGGGTTCGGATGGAGCCGCCGATGTCGGAGCCGAACTCCGCCGCCGTGAAACCGGCCGCGAGCGAGGCGGCCGACCCACCCGACGAGCCGCCGGGTCCGCAATCGAGCGCGTAGGGGTTGTTGGTGGTGCCGTAGATCTCGTTGAAGCTCTGCAGGTCGCCCGACAGATAGGGCACATTGGTCTTGCCGAAGACGATGGCGCCGGCGCCTTGCAGGCGCTCGACGGCGGTGGCGCTTTGCGCCGGTACATGATCCTTCCAGACCGGATTGCCGCCGGTCGAAACAAGGCCCGCGACCTCGTACGCATCCTTGATCGTGAAGGGCAGGCCATGCAGCGGGCCCTGCAATTCGCCGCGCGCCAGGGCGTCGTCGGCGGCCTTCGCCACCTTGCGCGCGCCGTCGAAATCCCGCGCCACCACGGCGTTGATCTTCGGATCGTGCTTTTCGATCCGGGCGATGAAATGTTCGGTCAGCTCCGCCGAACTGACCTCGCGGCGGCGGATCATGCGGCCAAGCGCGCTTGCCGAGCGGAAATGAAGATCGGTCATCGGTAAAGCCCCCTGAAATCCTGATGTTTTGTTGACCCATTAGAACGGGCGGGGCGGCCCGAAAGCAAGGCAAAGGCTGCGGCGGGCCGTTGTGAGGCCGCCGAAAGGCCACTAGACTGCCCGCCAAACAGGCCCCGAACGGGGCCGTGCCGGGCTTGCCCCGGCGGGGACGCCAAACAGGATAGAGGGACGGGATCCATGAAGGGATTGATGCAGGACTGGCCGCTGCGCGTGTCGACGATCATCGACCATGCGGCGCGCTTTCACGGCGACCGCGAGATCGTGACGCGTTCGATCGAGGGACCGATCACGCGCACCACCTACAAGGACATTCATCTGCGCGCCCGCAAGACGGCGCAGGCGCTGACGAAGCTCGGCGTCAAGGAAGGCGACATCGTCGCCACCATGGCCTGGAACACCGCCCGCCACCTCGAAGCCTGGTACGGGATCATGGGCATGGGCGCGGTCTGCCACACGCTCAATCCGCGCCTCTTTGCCGAGCAGCTGGTCTACATCATCAATCACGCCGAAGACAAAATCATCTTCCTCGACCTCACCTTCGTGCCGATCCTGGAAGGCATTGCCGACCAGCTGCCGAAGGTGAAGGCCTATGTGATCATGACCGACAAGGCGCATATGCCGGCGACCAAGCTCGCCAATGCGCTTTGCTTCGAGGAAATCGTCGAGGCGGAAGACGGCAACTTCAAATGGGCCGAAGTCGACGAGAACGCCGCCTGCGGCCTCTGCTACACCTCGGGCACGACCGGCAATCCGAAGGGCGTGCTCTATTCGCACCGCTCCAACGTGCTGCATTCGATGGCCGCCAATATGGGCGACGCGCTCGGCATGAAATCGACCGACGCGATCCTGCCGGTGGTGCCGATGTTTCACGCCAATGCCTGGGGCATCGCCTTTGCGGCGCCTGCCGTCGGCGCCAAAATTGTCATGCCCGGCGCCAATATGGACGGCGCCAGCATTTATGAACTGCTCGACAGCGAAAAAGTGTCGGTGACGGCGGCCGTGCCGACCGTCTGGCTGATGCTGCTGCAATATCTCGAAAAGACCGGCGCGCAATTGCCGGCCTTGAACCGCGTCGTCATTGGCGGCTCGGCGGCGCCGCGCTCGATGATCGAGGTCTTCGAGAAGAATTACGACGTCAAGGTGTTCCACGCCTGGGGCATGACCGAAATGTCGCCGATGGGGACGCTGGGCGCCTTGAAGGCCGGCATGGAGGATCTGCCGCTCGAAAAGCAGATCGACGTCAAGGTCAAGCAGGGCCGCGCCATCTACACCGTCGAAATGAAGATCACCGACGATGACGGCAACGAGCTGCCGTCGGACGGCAAGGCCTTCGGCCATCTGATGGTGCGCGGTCCGGCCATTTCCGGTTCCTACCTCAAAGGCGAGGGCGGCAACATTCTCGACAAGGATGGCTGGTTCGACACCGGCGACGTCGCCACCATCGATCCGGGCGGCTATATGCAGATCACCGACCGCGCCAAGGACGTCATCAAGTCGGGCGGCGAATGGATTTCCTCGATCGAGATCGAAAATCTCGCCGTCGGCCATCCGAAAGTCACCGAAGCCGCCGTCATCGGCATCGTCCATCCGAAATGGGACGAGCGGCCGCTGCTGATCGTCATTCCGAAGGAGGGCGAGAAGCCGACCAAGGAAGAAATCCTGCGCTACATGGACGGCAAGATCGCCAAATGGTGGATGCCGGACGATGTGGTGTTCGTGACCGAAATTCCGCACACCGCGACCGGCAAGATCCAGAAGCTGGCGCTGCGCGAACAGTTCAAGGATTACAAGCTGCCGACGGCGACGGCGGCCGAGTAAGACGGACAAGACGGGCGGGTCCGCAATGGGCCCGCCCGAACGATATCAGGGGAACGGCATCATGGAACGGCAGCAATCGCGCCTGGCGACGTGGGGACTGAGGCTCGCCATTCTGGCGCTGCTCGTGCTGGTGGCTTGCGTCATCGGCAATCGCTTCGAGCTGATCCATTTCGGTATCGCCGTGCGCGGTCTGGCGCTGGCGGCCGCGATCGGCCTTGTGGCCGTCTTCGTCTCGGCGGCGGGCATCATCCGCACGCTGACCTCGAATCGCAGCGGCGCCCGCTTCGCCATTGCCGGGATTGTCGTCGGCCTTCTGGTCGCCGCGCCGGTGGTGCAGGCGATCATCGCCGGTTCGCAGGTGCCGGGCATTCACGACATCACGACCGATCTCGACAATCCGCCGGCCTTCGATGCCGTCGTCGCCTTGCGCGGCGAGGGGACCAATCCGCTCGACCGCGCCGAACCGGCCGACCTCGCCGAATTGCAGACAAAAGCCTATCCCGACCTGACGACGATCGAGATCGACGCGCAGCCGGGCAAGGTCTTCGAGGCGGCGCTTGAAACCGCCCGCGATCTCGGCTGGGCGATCGTCGCGACGAACCCCGAAACGGGCCTGATCGAAGCGACGGCGACGACACGGGTGATGAATTTCCGGGACGACGTCGCGATCCGCGTCACCGAACGCGACGGCGGCACGGCGGTCGACATCCGTTCGGTGTCGCGCGTCGGTATCAGCGATCTCGGCGCCAACGCCAACCGCATTCGCACCTTCCGCGACGCGCTGAAAAAGAAACTGGCGGCGGGTTAGGCGTTGAGACGGTAGGTCGCGCCGAGGCTCGGCTTGCCGTCCGTCGCGACGACGCCGCGTTCGACCAGATATTCGATATGGGCCAGCATCGACCGCGCCGCGGCCGGATGGAGCCGCTTGTCGACCGCGGCATAGACGACCGGCACCATGTCGGCAATCCGCGTGCGGCCGGCGGCGAGCTGCTTGAGGATCTGGTTTTCGCGCTCCTCGCGATGGGCAATGAAGGCGCGCACGAAGGGCTTCGGATCCGTGATCGCCGGCCCATGCGTCGGCCAGTAGACTTCATCGTCGCGGGTCAGCAGCAGCTTCAGCGATGCCATGTAGCGCTTCATGTTGCCGTCGGGCGGGCTGACGATGCTGGTCGACCAGCCCATCACATGATCGCCGGTGAAGAGCGCCTTCTCCTCGCGCAGCGCAAAACACATATGGTTCGACGTATGGCCGGGCGTGTAGACGCATTCGACGCTCCAGCCGTCGCCTTCGAGAATATCGCCATGCCGGACCTCGACATCCGGCTTGAACGCCATGTCGCCGTCTTCCTCGACCTTGACGTCGTCGGCGGCCCCGCCGGCGCCTTCCATGCCCGCGCCATGCGGCCCGAAAGCATAGGTCGG
>JAUXOE010000058.1 GCA_030682415.1 Parvibaculum sp. | reverse complement strand
GTAATCCCCATGAACTTGCGGCCATAAAGGCTCTTTTCGCCCCAGACGCCATAGGCCTCCAGCATCTTGCCATCCTCGTCCGAGAGCAATCGGACGGTCAGGCCGTGCTTGTCGCGGAACTTGCAGTGTTTCTCGACTGTGTCCTTCGAAACGCCGAGCACGACGGCGCCGGCGGCATCGAACTTCTTCTTCAGCGCGCTGAAGGCAATTGCCTCGGTGGTGCATCCCGGCGTGTCGTCCTTGGGATAGAAATAGAGGACGACCGTCTTGCCGGCGAGGCTCTTCAGCGTTACCGCGCTCCCGTCATCGGCCGGCAGCTTGAAGGCGGGCGCCTTGGCACCGGCCGCCGGAAGGCCGCTGTCGGCAGGTGCAGCCGCCTTTGCTGCGGTTTTCGGGGCGACCTTGGTTGTTTTGCGCGCAGGTGCCTTCGCCATGGATATCAGCCTCATTGTCTCTTGCAGGGGAATGTTATGCCCGCCCTTGGCCGGGCAGGGCACAATATGGATTGCCGCGGCCCGCGAGGCCAGCCGCGTTAAGCCTGTTTGCGCAGAACCGTGCCGCAAGCCGCCAATTTTGCAGACTTGACGGTGGACTGCGGCTAGATAAGTGATCGACTCGTTTTTGCCTTATTTCTGCTGTTTGCATGGGCAGGCAGCATTGGGAGAGATGTCGCTTCTTGATCCGCCGGACCAGTAAAATCGTGTTGGAAGTGGTGGGCGTTGCCGTGGCGGCGACGGCTGTCCTGCTGGCGGTTCTTGCATGGCGCTTGTCTTCCGGCCCGGTCTCCGTGGCCTTTCTCGGTGGCATGATCGAAACCGCCGCCGCGCCATCGCTGCAGGGCGGAAAGCTCAATGTCGGCGACACCGTCCTGCGCTGGTCTGCAGCTGATCGTCGACTGTCGTTGCGCCTGGTCGAGGTCAGACTGACCGGCGCTGACGACAACGTTGTTGCATTCGTTCCCGAACTCGCCTTTCAAATAAGTATGCCGGCGCTCTTGCGTGGTGTGCTGGCGCCGACCGCGATCGATTTCTATGGCGTTAGTGCCACCGTTCTCCGGCGCCCCGATTCCGGCATCACACTGGCCATGGCTGGCGCCGGAACGCCGGCGCGGCCGGCCGATCCGGAGGCCGCCGCATTTGTCGGGCGGCTGATCGAAGCCCTTTCGGCGGGGGAGGAAACCGGGACGCCGCTGGACTACCTGACGCATGTCGGCATACGCGATGGAACACTGCGGCTTGTCGATGAGGTCAATGGCGTAGCCTTCGACGCACCTTCCGCCAATCTGGTGGTTTTTCGAGGCGTGGGCGGACTTGCCGCCACATTGCAGGCTGACATCGCGATTGACGACACATTCGCAACTGTCGAAATGAACGGGCTGCTGCCGTCCGGCGCCGATTCCGCCCAAATTGAGGCACGTGCAACCAATGTGGTTCCGGCCGCCTTTGCACGCATGTCGCCCGCCTTCGCCGATTATGCGGTGTTCAATGCCCCTGTCGGCGCGCGCGGGAATCTGCGGATAAGGGCAAATGGCGATATGCTGTCGGCACGCCTGACGCTCGATGCCGGCGCGGGCGAGATCGATCTGCCGAATCCGTGGGATGCCTCGATACCGATCGAAAAGGCACATGCCGAAGTCGAATTCGACGGTGTCGCACGGCGCATCGATCTCATCGGCCTGACATTCGAGGCCGGACCGCACTCTGCGTCGCTGGTCGGGCGGCTCGACTACCGCATTGGCGACGGCCTCAACATTGCCGGTGCAACGGTCGATTTGGTCGCCAACAATATCCACACCGAGGTGCCCGGCTTCTTCGAGGGCCCCGTCGATCTCGAGACGGCGCGCCTCAAGGGCGACTTCGATTTCGATTCACTAAGCGCGGAAATTGAGGAACTGACGATCGAAACGGCGGGCGGCGGCATTTCGGTGAACGGAACCGTGCGCGATGGCGAGCGATCGCCGGCGGTCCGCGTTTCCGGGCGCCTCGATGCGATGCCGCTCGATGCCTTCAAGGCGATCTGGCCTTTGCCGCTCGCCAAGGGCGCCCGCGAATGGGTTGGAAAGAACCTCTCTGGCGGCGACGTCACCGGTGGGTCGTTCGAGATCGACATGCCGGCCGGCATGATCGACGACGCCGACAACCGGATCCCGATTCCCGACGAAAATCTTCATGTCGAATTCGCGGTCAAGGGTGCGACGCTGAGATACATCGGCGAAATGCCGCCGATGGAGAATGTCGAGGCAAACGGCCAGGTGACCGGTGATCGGTTCGACGCCTGGGTATCGGCAGCCGATATCGAGGTCCCCGGGGGTGGTTCGCTGGCTGTCAGCGAGGGGCATTTCCATGCGGATGAACTCCACCGCAAGGGCGCACCAGGCCATATCGAATTCGGGGTTGTTGGCGCAACAGCCGACATTCTCTCATTGCTCGACCATGAACCACTCAACCTGATCGGCAATTTCGGGGTCGAACCCCGCGACGTGTCGGGAAGCGGCCGCATCAAGGGTCAGCTCGTTCTGCCGCTGGTAAAGGACGTGACCATGGAGGATGTCGATTTTTCCGGCACCGCTCGCGCAGACGATCTCGCCATTCCCGGCATATTGCAGAATGTATCCATCACCTCCGGCACGCTCGACATTGACGTTTCGCGCAGCGGACTGGTTGCACGCGGCCCGGTCGGCATCAATGGCGCGCCGCCGCTCGATCTGGAATGGCGCGAAAACTTTGCGCGCGCAAGCGGTGTCGGTTCGTCCTATCGACTGTCTGGCACACTGGACGACGACGGACGCAAGGCGGTTGGCGTTGGACTGACCGATTTCCTCAATGGCTCCGCGGCCATCGACGCCACATTCAGCGGCGACGGCAAGGAAGTAAATCGCGCCGCCATCAAGGCCGATCTGACGGATGCCATCGTCAAGCTTGACTACGCCGGTTGGTGGAAGGCAGCAGGCGTTCCGGCAATGGCGGAACTCCGGCTGACATTCTTGAGTGGCGGTGGCTTTGACGTTTCCGGCTTCCAGCTGACGGGAGACCAGATCGAGGCGCGTGGCGATTTTTCTCTCGGGTCCGACGGCCGGTTGACGGCAGCGAATCTGCCCATTGTCAGGCTCGGTCCCGACAACGACTTTTCGTTTATGGCGGGCCCGACCGACGATACGTCGGTGACAATGACCGTTCGCGGCGCGCGTTTCGATGCCCGCCGTCTTCTCGCCGAAATCATCTCTGGCCGAAAGGACGACGACGAAGAAGCGCAGGACGACGACGGCAGCCAACCTCCGCTATTGTCGCCCGATGTAGTCGCCGACCCGGCGCGTCGAACCGCGATACATGCCGAAATTGCACGGGCAACCGGCAACAACGACACGACATTCAATGCCGTAAGCGCGAAGATCGTTCAGGTGGACGGTCATATCTGGACACTGAACGTGACTGCGGTTGATACGCAGGAAGCGCCGTTGACGATCAAGATCGGCCCGGACGACGCCGGTGTGCGCCATCTGGCGCTAGCATCGAACGATGCCGGCAGTGTTTTTCGTGCCCTCGATTTCACCGACAGCATGAGAGGCGGAACACTCAGCGCGACGGGTGTCTATGACGACGCAATCGCGGGGTCGCCATTGAAGGGCACCGCGACTATTGACGAGTTTCGCATTGTCGATGCGCCAGTGCTGGCGAACATTCTGACGGTGGGATCTCTGACAGGCATTCGTGACACGTTGAACGGAGAGGGAATCCTGTTCAATGGATTGCAGTTGGCATTTGGCATTTCCGAAGGCCGCATCGATGTCGAGGATGCCCGAACCTCCGGCCCGGCCATCGGACTGACGATGAAAGGTCATGTCGACCGTGCGACGGACCGGATCGATATGGAAGGGACCTTGGTTCCCGCCTACACCATCAATTCCTTCCTCGGGCAGGTGCCGTTGTTCGGGCCATTGATTGTCGGTCGGGAGGGCGAGGGGATATTTGCTTTGACCTACCGCGTGCGCGGACCGTCCGACGACCCGACGGTCATCGTCAATCCGCTCTCGGCGCTTGCGCCGGGCTTTCTGCGCCGGATGTTTGAGTTTGGCAGTTCAACGACGTCCTCCGAGCTGCCCTCCGTTCAGCACTCCGCGCCGCAACTGGAAAATGTCGGACCGCCTGAATTGATGCCGGATGGTCCTCCCGCACCGCAAAATTGACGATTCTGCACAATTCGTGATTGCGGAGCTTTACTCCGCATATATAGACTTCCTCCACCGCTATTGTCAGACAAGGGGAGGAAGAGGCCCATGTCCACCAATCAGAAGATGACGATGGACGCCGCTTATGAAGCGGTCGCACCGAACGATTTTCCGGCCATGATGGATGTCGACCGTTACGGCAAACGTTCGAGCGCTTTCGACAAGATCATATCGGCGACCCATGACCACTTCTGGGACCCGCTCGACAGAAAATACATCGACTTCTCGGAACCATGGGACCTCGACAACGAATTGCTGATGCCGATCGATTTCAATATGGAATTGAAGACGGCCGTTTCCGACAAGCTCGACGAGAAGCAGAAGATTTATCTGGTCAACGAGAATGTCCGGTGGGGCATGTCGTCGATTCTGCATGGCGAACAAGGCGCGCTGGCGCTGTCGGCAAGCCTCTGCCACATCCTGAAAGATCCCGGCGCGCAGGAATATGCCGCCAACCAGACGCGCGAGGAAGCGCGCCACGTCACGGGCTTTGCGAAATATATTCAGGCGCGTTGGGGCAGGCCGACGGCCTGCGGTCTGGTGCTCGAAAAGCTGCTCTGCGAGATCGTCGCCTCGCCGCTTGTGTGGAAAAAGCTCGTCGGCATGCAGATGATCGTCGAAGGGCTGGCGATGGGCGCCTTCGCGACCTTCTATGCCAAGACCAACGATCCGGTGATGCGGCGGCTGATGCAGCTCACGATGACCGACGAAGCCTTCCATCACAAGTTCGGCAAGATCTGGGCTGACCGCACGGTGCCGAACCTGCCGCCGGTCGAACGCGATCTGATTGAGGACTGGGCGCTCGAAGTCTTTATGACGCTGATGCGCAACTCGACCGGTCCCGAACAGAAGAAGGCGATCTATGAGAAGGTCGGCCTCGACTGGCGCTGGGTGCAGGGCGCGCTGGCCGAAGCGCTGACCGACAAGAACATGCGTGGCGAGCTGCAGGAAGCGACCAATATCTTCCGCGTTCTTATCAAGACACTGGTCAAGGCCGGCATCGTGACCAGCCGCACGGCACCGATGTACGCAGCCTATGTCGACATGGCCGAACTCTACGGCGAGGGCGACCGCATGGTCGGCGACGACATTGCCGAGGAAGGCATCAAATATCTTCAGGCGATTAACGGCGCCGGCGGCGACGCGGCAATTTTCGCGCTCGGTACGTCGACGGCCGCCGAATAGACAGAGCAACAGGAGCCACAAACGCGGCAGCTTAATAAGCCGTGGAACGCGCTTTAGGGAGCGTTCAGGAAGAAGCCCTCCCCGGGAAACCGGGGAGGGCTCATTCGTTCCAGTCTCCGCCGATCAGCTCTTGGGCTTCAGTAGCACGTGCTTCTTCTTCCCGAGCGAGAGTTTGATGACGCCTTCCGGTGTCAGGTTCTCGCGGACAAGCACCATTTTCTCGTCGCCGACCTGCGCATCGTTGACGCGCACGGCGCCACCCTTGATCTGGCGGCGGGCATCGCTGGTCGAAGCGACGAGCCCGGCCTGAACGAGGGCATTGAGCAGGCCGTGTCCGACCGTGAGCGCATCGACATCGATCTCCACCGTCGGCATATCGGCGCTGATCGCGCCCTCCTCAAAGGCGGTGCGCGCGGCCTCGGCGGCTTTGTCCGCTTCAACGCGCCCATGCAGCATGGCAGTCGCTTCCGTGGCGAGCACCTTTTTTGCCTCGTTGATCTCCGCGCCCTCCAGCCTCTCGATCCGCGCGATTTCGTCCAGCGGCAG
Organism: Parvibaculum sp.; assembly: GCA_030682415.1. GTDB lineage: Bacteria > Pseudomonadota > Alphaproteobacteria > Parvibaculales > Parvibaculaceae > Parvibaculum. The sequence continues at coordinate 27,371 of JAUXOE010000058.1, read as the reverse complement.
TTCGGTGAAGAGCTTGAGAAAGCGGCCCACATCGGCGTCTTCCGTGTTCCGCCAGTACTGCCAGTAATCGTAAGGCGAGAGCATATCGGCATTGAGCCACACCGCGCCGGACGCGGTCTTGCCCATCTTCGCGCCGGAAGAGGTCGTGATGAGCGGGCAGGTCACGGCGTGAAGATCGAGACCCTCGGCACGACGACCGAGCTCAATGCCATTGATGATATTGCCCCACTGGTCGGAGCCGCCCATCTGCAGTTTGCATCCGTAACGCTTGGCCAATTCGACGAAGTCGTAGGCTTGCAGGATCATGTAATTGAATTCGAGGAACGAGAGATTTTGCTCGCGGTCGAGGCGCGTCTTCACGCTGTCGAAGGAGAGCATCCGGTTCACCGAGAAATGGCGACCATAGTCGCGCAGAAATGGAATGTACTGAAGTTGGTCTAGCCACTCTGCATTATTGACCATGATGGCGTCCGTCGGCCTGTCTCCAAAAGTGAGGAAACGCGCAAACGCAGTCTTGATCGACGCCATGTTGGCGGCGATCTGTCCGTCGGTGAGAAGCTGGCGCGATTCATCCTTGCCGGAGGGGTCACCGACCTTTGTGGTTCCGCCACCCATTAGCACGATGGGCTTATGCCCGGCCTGCTGTAGCCGGCGCAGCATCATGATGCCCATCAGATGACCGACGTGAAGGCTCGGCCCCGTGCAATCGAAGCCGATATAGGCAGTCACCGTCTCCTTTGCAGCATAGGCGTCGAGCGCCTCGGCGTCGGAAAGCTGGTGAATGAACCCGCGGGCGGACAGCTCGCGCAGGAAATCGGATTTGAAGCTGGTCATGATCAGTTCGGGGTTCCGGATAGTCTAAATGGCGCGGCTGGTGTATCACGCTTTGGCTGAGTGAAAAACGGACAAACACCCATGATCCGCGCTTTGGGCCTGATGAGCGGGACCTCGCTCGACGGTATCGACGCTGCCATTATCGAAACCGACGGCGAGGGCACGGTGCGCCCGGGCGCGTCGCTCGCCGTCCCCTACAAGCCTGAGGAGCGGCTGCTTCTTCGCTTGGCGCTGGACGCCGCAATGAGCTGGGAGCCGGACGAACCCATGCCCGAGGAGGTGGCCGAGGCCGAGCGGCATTTGACGCTCGCCCATGCGCTGGCGGTGCGGGCGCTGCTGGTCGAGGCCGGGCTGAAGCCCGCCGATATCTCGGTGATCGGGTTTCACGGCCAGACGGTGCTCCACCAACCGGGCCGCCACCGGACGGTGCAGATCGGTCTTGGCGATGTATTGGCGCGGCTGACCGGGATCGACGTGGTCAACGATTTCCGCAGCGCCGACGTTGCCGCCGGTGGCCATGGCGCGCCGCTGGTGCCGCTCTATCATCAGGCACTTGTTGGCAGTACCGGGATTGTGGAGCCAGTTGCAATCATCAATATCGGCGGCGTCGGCAATGTCACCTATGTATCGCCCGATGGCGTGCTCCTGGCCTTCGACACCGGTCCAGGCAACGCATTGATCGACGATTGGGCGCTGGAGCATATTGGTGAGCCGATCGATCGCGACGGCGCGCTGGCGGCTGGCGGCGATGTCGACATGGATGTGCTGGAGCACTTGATGTCGCATGAGTTTTTCGAAACGCCACCGCCGAAGTCGCTTGATCGTTTCTCCTTCTCGCCGGATGCAGTGAGACATCTTTCTCCGCCCGATGGCGCGGCGACGTTGACGGCCTTCACTGTCGAGGCAATCGCGCGCAGCCTTGCACATGTTCCCGGAGTTCCCTCGCGCTTCGTCATTTGCGGCGGTGGCCGTCACAATCCGGTGATGATGGCGATGCTGAGCAAGCGCCTGCAGGGCGGCGTCCTTCCGGCCGAGGATCTTGGCTGGCGCGGCGATGATGTGGAGGCCGAGGCCTTTGCTTATCTCGCGGTGCGTTCGCTGCGCGGGTTGCCGCTCAGCCTGCCGACGACGACAGGCGTGCCAAGACCGATGCCCGGCGGCACGATCCACCGGGCGGACGGAACGGCCGACGACTGAAGATCAGGCTTTCTCCGGCGCCACTGCGAGCCGCTTGTCGAGATAGGCGCCAATGGTGTTCGCCAGCGGCTCGAGATGCGATTCAAAGAAGTGATTGGCGCCTTCCACGGACGCGTGTTCGATCGTGATGCCCTTTTGCGTCTTCAGTCGTTCGACGAGTTTCAGCACATCCGCGGGCGGCGCCACCTGATCGGTGCTGCCGTTGATGATGATGCCGGACGAGGGGCAGGGCGCCAGGAAGGAAAAGTCATACATATTGGCCAGCGGGGCGACCGAGATGAAACCCTCGATTTCCGGGCGCCGCATCAGGACCTGCATTGCGATCCAGGCGCCGAATGAAAAACCGCCGATCCAGCATTGCGCCGCATCCGGATTTTGAGATTGCAGCCAGTCAAGTGCCGAGGCGGCGTCCGAAAGCTCGCCAATGCCGGAATCGAAAGCCCCCTGACTGCGCCCGACGCCACGGAAATTGAACCGCAACACCGAGAAGCCCCGGTTTACGAATGCCTGGTAGAGGGCATAGGTGACGGGGTTGTTCATGGTTCCGCCAAATTGCGGATGGGGATGCAGCACCAGTGCGACCGGCGAATTCGACTTCTTGCTGTGGTGGTACCGGCCCTCGATCCGGCCGGCCGGGCCGTTGAAAATCACTTCAGGCATGTCTGGGTCTGTCTCGGGCTATGCGGCCGGTGAGGTGCTGACGCATAATATCCCACTAATTAGTATGGAGATATTTTTGCTTTCTTTCAGCAATTCCTCTGGAAATCCCGTCGCGAGATGCTAAATAGTTGACTACGGCGCTCGGAAATCATTGAGCCTTGCGCTGCCAGCCTCGCCGATCCGGATCTGCCGCCTGCACCTATAGCGGTCGCAGGCCCGTTTTCCGGTCCATCGGGGCGCATGTTCTTAACACAGGCAATGGCCGGTTGTGCAAGCTTTTGACCGGTCTTTGCCTGCCAAACGAGGGAGTTGGCCGTGAAGCTCACTACCAAGGGGCGTTATGCTGTGATGGCCATGGCCGACCTGGCCCGGCATTCGGATGGCAGTCCCGTGGCGTTGGCTGAAATCGCCGACCGCCAGGAAATCTCGTTGTCCTACCTGGAACAACTTTTCGCCAAGCTGCGTCGAGGTGACTTGGTGAAAAGCGTTCGTGGACCGGGTGGTGGCTATCTGCTGTCGCGCGCCGCCGACAACATCCGGATTGCGGACGTAATCCTCGCAGTCGACGAACCGATCAAGGCAACCCGTTGCGAGTTGGGCTCCCCCCGGGGCTGCCTGCCATCGTCAGGACGCTGCATCACCCATGATTTGTGGGAGGGGCTCAGCCACCAGATTCAGCTTTATCTGAACTCGGTTTCTCTGGGCGATGTGATCGATGGGCGGGTCGCGGAGCAGCAGGTTGTCGGCTCGGACACACGCCGCAAATCGGCTGGCATCGCCAACGCTGCCGACTGACCGCAAGTTTGTCAATGAACGGGAGTTTCGCTGCGCGATGACGATGAAGCGTGCCTATCTTGATCACAATGCGACCACGCCGCTGCGCCCCGAGGCGCGCGCGGCGGTCTTGCGCGCATTGGAGGTGACGGGCAACCCGTCCTCGGTTCATACCGAGGGCAGGGCGGCGCGCGCGCTCATCGAGGCGGCCCGGCGCGAGGTCGCGGTACTGGCTGGCGCCAAGCCCGCAGAGGTGATTTTCGCCAGCGGCGGCACTGAGGCCGCGCGTCTCGCGTTCCATGCCGCCAAGGCGGCGCAGGGCGTTGGGCGCCTGATTGTTTCCGCCGTCGAGCATGACGCGGTACGCGCCGCGGCTGAGGCCTCGGGCCTTGCCATCGAAATAGCGCCTGTGGACGGCGAGGGCCGGCTCGATTTGGCCGCCTTGGCAGCGTGCCTGGCGGCCTCGGACAAGCGGGCCCTGGTCGCACTGATGTATGCCAACAACGAAACCGGTGTTCTTCAGCCGGTCGCCAAGGCCGCGGTGCTGGCACACGAGGCCGGAGGGTTGTTGCTTTGCGACGCGGTTCAGGCCGCGGGCAAAGTTCCGCTCGATTTCGCCGCGCTGGACGCCGACATGATGATGCTGGGCGGTCACAAGCTCGGTGCCCCGCTGGGTGTCGGCGCACTCGTCATTCGTGACGGCTTGTCGTTCGCAACCGACGCCGTCGGCGGTGGCCAGGAGATGCGCCGTCGCGCCGGCAGCGAGAATGTTTCGGGCATTGCCGGTTTCGGCGCGGCCGCGCGCGCGGCGCACGATGCGCTCGGAGAATTTGCCGCGCTGGCGGAATTGCGCGACGAGCTGGAAGCACGCATCGCTGCCGCCGTGCCCGATGTCGTGTTTTTTGGGCGGGGTGCACGGCGCCTGCCCAACACGAGCTATGTCGCGGCGCCGGGCCTCGACTCCGAGACGCTGCTGATGACCCTCGATCTCGACGGCGTGGCGGTCAGTGCTGGCGCTGCCTGTTCGTCGGGCAAGGTCGGCCGTCCCCGCGTGCTGGACGCAATGGGTATTGATCCGGCGTTAGCGAAGGGTGCCGTTCGCGTCAGCCTCGGCTGGTCGAGCGTTGCCCGCGATGTCGACCGCTTTGTCGAGAGCTGGTTGCGTGCCTATGACCGCAACCGCTCGAAGGCGGATACCGTTGTTTACGCGAGCAGGGCGCCGTCGCCTCGGCTTGCGGTTGTGGAGAGTTGAAATGGCTGCCGTGAGAGAGACCGTCAAAACGGTTGGTGAAGTCGAGAAATACAAATACGGCTTCACCACCGACATCGAATCCGACAAGGCCCCGCTGGGGCTGACGGAAGAGACGGTGCGTTTTATTTCGGCGAAGAAGAGTGAGCCCGGCTGGCTGCTCGAGTGGCGGCTCGCCGCCTTTCGCCGCTGGCTGACGATGGAAGAGCCGAAATGGGCGAAGGTCAGTTATCCACCGATCGACTTCCAGGATGCCTATTACTACGCGGCCCCCAAGCAGTCGGTGAAGCTGAACAGTCTCGACGAAGTCGATCCGAAACTTCTTGAAACCTACAAGAAGCTCGGCATTCCGCTGACCGAACAGAAAATGCTGGCCGGGGTCGCAGTCGATGCGGTGTTCGACAGCGTGTCGGTGGTGACGACGTTCAAGGAGAAACTCCGCGAGGTCGGCGTCATCTTTTGTCCGATGTCCGAGGCTGTGCGCGACCATCCGGAGTTGGTACAGAAATATCTCGGTTCCGTCGTGCCGACTTCCGACAATTTCTACGCGACGCTGAACTCGGCGGTCTTTTCGGAAGGATCCTTCGTCTACATTCCTGAAGGCGTTCGCTGCCCGATGGAGCTGTCGACCTATTTCCGCATCAACGAGAAGCAGACGGGTCAATTTGAGCGTACGCTTATCATCGCCGAGAAGGGCTCTTATGTGAGCTATCTCGAAGGCTGCACGGCGCCGCAGCGCGATGAGAACCAGCTTCATGCGGCGGTTGTCGAGTTGGTTACGCTGGACGATGCCGAGATCAAATATTCGACCGTCCAGAACTGGTACCCGGGCGATGAAGACGGCAAGGGCGGCATCTACAATTTCGTCACCAAGCGCGGCGATTGCCGCGGCGCGAACTCGAAAATCTCATGGACCCAGGTCGAAACGGGATCGGCCATCACCTGGAAGTACCCCAGCTGCATTCTGCGCGGCGACAATTCGCGCGGCGAGTTTTACTCGATCGCGATTTCGAACGGACGCCAGCAGGTCGACAGCGGCACCAAGATGATCCATCTCGGGCGCAACACGTCGAGCCGAATCGTCTCAAAGGGCATTTCGGCCGGCCGTTCGTCCAACACCTATCGCGGTCTCGTCAGCGTGCACCGCAAGGCGGAGAACGTTCGAAATTTTACGCAATGCGACAGCTTGCTGATTGGCGATCGTTGTTCGGCGCATACGGTGCCCTATATCGAAACGAAGAACCCGAGCGCCGTGTTGGAACATGAGGCGACGACGTCGAAAATTAGCGACGACCAGATGTTCTATTGCCGGCAGCGTGGCATCGGCGAGGAAGAGGCGGTCGCGCTGATCGTCAACGGCTTCTGCCGCGACGTGCTGCAGCAATTGCCGATGGAATTCGCCGTCGAGGCCCAGAAGCTCGTCGGCATCAGCCTCGAAGGCAGCGTCGGCTGACGCTGGAATGTGAAAGAATGGATATGCTTGAGATCAAGAACCTGCATGTGTCGGTGGACGGCAAGGAAATTCTGAAAGGGATCGATCTGGATATCCGCGCAGGCGAAGTCCATGCCATCATGGGTCCGAACGGTTCCGGTAAGTCGACGCTTTCCTATGTTCTGTCCGGTCGTGAAGGCTATGAAGTGACCGAGGGCTCGATCCGCTTCAGGGGTCGCGACCTGGCGGAACTGAATGTCGACGAACGAGCGGCGGCGGGCATCTTTCTCGCCTTCCAGTATCCGATCGAGATTCCCGGCGTCACGACCATGACCTTCCTGAAAACGGCACTGAACGCGCAGCGCAAGGCGCGCGGTGAAGCCGAACTCGACGCGGTGCGTTTTCTGAAGCTGGTGCGGGAAAAGGCAAAGCCGCTCAATGTGCCGGACGAGATGTTGAAGCGCGCCTTGAATGTCGGGTTTTCGGGCGGCGAGAAGAAGCGCGCCGAAATCCTGCAAATGGCGCTGCTGGAACCGGCGCTGGCCGTTCTCGATGAAACGGATTCCGGCCTCGACATTGATGCGTTGAAAACGGTTGCGGCAGGCGTCAATGCACTGCGCAATCCGGAGCGCGCGATGCTGGTCATCACGCATTACCAGCGCCTTCTCGACTACATCGTGCCCGACGCTGTGCATGTGCTTTCCGGCGGCCGCATCGTCAAGACAGGTGGCAAGGAATTGGCGCACGAACTCGAGAAAACGGGCTATGCCGCTTATGACGCCGATGCGGCATGAGGAAAGAATGAACGACAAGGCTGTACAGATTTTCGCAGAAACATATGACCGGGAGCGCGCAGTGCTGCCTGGCGCCGACGGCTGGCTGGCGCGCCGCCGCGACGCGGCGCTGAAATCCTTCGTCGAAGCCGGCCTGCCGCATCGCCGCCTCGAAGAATGGAAATATACCGATCTGAAGCAGGCGTTGGAAAAGGCCGCCTTTGTGCCGGCGCCGGCGCATGAAGGCGCGGTCGTCCTGCCCGACATGGCCGCGGCATCTGCCTTCGCCGCGATCGACCGCCATGTCGTCGTTTTTGTCAACGGCCGGCACCGGTCTGACCTTTCGAAGGCGGTCCGCCTGCCGAAGGGCGTCGAATTGCATTCGCTGACCGATGTGTTGCACGAGCAATGGGTGAAGGAGCTTGTCGAACGCCGTTTCGACGATGCGCGCCAGTCCGAGAATGTCGTTGATCTCAACACGGCGTTGATGCGCGACGGCGCGGCTCTGCGTATTCGCAAAGGCGTCTGCCTCGACAAGCCGCTGCACCTGCTTTTCCTTGCCGCCGATGGCGGCGCGTCACACACCCGCAACCTGATCCTGCTGGAAGAGGGCGCGGAGGCAACGATTTTCGAGAGTCATATCGGCGTGGCCACCACCTTCGCCGACATCGTCACCGATATAGCGCTGGGTGACGAGGCGCGCCTTTCTCATGTGAAACTTCAGCACGAAGGGGCGGGCGCCGTTCATCTGGCGACCTTGCGCGCCCGCCTCGCCGCAAAATCCCGCCTGTCGAGTTTCGCGCTGACGCTCGGCTGCGGCGTCTCGCGCACGCAGAATTTCATCCTCTTCGCCGGCGAGGGTGCCGAGGCGCATGTCAACGGTGCCTATGCGCTGAAGGCGGAGCAGCATGCCGACCAGTTCTGCGTCATTGACCACGCCGTGCCGGGCTGCACCAGTCATTCGCTCTTCAAGGGCGTGCTGGACGGCGCTTCCGTGGGCGTTTTCCAGGGCAAGGTTATCGTGAGACCTCACGCCCAGAAGACCGACGGCCGCCAGATGACGCATGCGCTGCTGCTGTCGCGCGATGCGGCGATGAACGCCAAGCCCGAACTTGAAATCTATGCCGACGATGTGCAATGCGCGCATGGTTCGACGATCGGCGAATTGTCGCGTGACGCGATCTTCTTCCTGCGCTCGCGCGGTATTCCGGAGGTCGAGGCGCGTCAGCTCCTTGTGTCGGCTTTTCTCGACGAAGCGCTGGACCTCGTGCCACATGAGACCGCTTGCGAAGCGTTGAGGCTGCTCGTCGCCGGCTGGTTCGCCGACGGGGAGGGCAGGGCATGAACAGTCCGGTTCTGAAATCCGAAACTTATGATGTCGCCCGCATCCGTGCCGATTTCCCGATCCTGTCGCGCGAGGTCTATGGCAAGCCGTTGGTCTATCTCGACAACGCCGCATCGGCGCAAAAGCCGAAATCGGTGATCGATGCCGTGGCGCATGCCTATGCCAATGAATATTCGAATGTCCATCGCGGCATGCACTACCTCGCCAATGCCGCGACCGAGAAGTTCGAGGAAGCGCGCGAAACGGCGCGGGCATTTCTGAATGCGGCTTCGATCGATGAGGTTATCTTCACATCGGGTGGTACCGACGCGATCAATCTGGTTGCGTCGTCATATCTGGCGCCGCGCATCGAGCCGGGCGACGAGATTATTCTTTCGGTGCTTGAGCATCATTCGAACATCGTGCCCTGGCATTTTCTACGCGAACGGCACGGCGCCGTGTTGAAATGGATACCAGCGACCGATGAGGGCGATCTCGATCTCGATGCTTATGACAATCTTTTCACGCCGCGAACCAAATTCGTCGCTGTGACGCAGATGTCGAATGCGCTCGGCACGATCACGCCGATGAAGACGATGATCCGCATGGCGCATGAGCGTGGCGTGCCGGTACTGGTGGACGGCTGCCAAGGCATCGTTCACCTGCCGACCGACGTACGCGATCTCGATTGCGATTTCCTTGTCGGCACGGGCCACAAGCTCTATGGACCGACCGGCATTGGCCTGCTTTACGGAAAATCGGCACATCTGAAGGCAATGCGGCCCTATCGCGGCGGTGGCGAAATGATCCGCGAGGTCGGCATGGACGACGTCACCTATGCGGCGCCGCCGCACCGCTTCGAAGCCGGCACGCCGCCTATCGTTCAGGCTATTGGACTTGGCGCGGCGCTTTCCTATATCGAAAGCATCGGCCGTGAGCGGATTGCCGCCCATGAAGCAGGCTTGAGAGATTATGCGACTCGTCGCCTCTCGGAAATCAACAGCCTGCGCATCGTCGGTACGACGAAGACGAAGGGCAGCATCGTTTCCTTTGTGATGGACAACGCCCATCCGCATGACATTGCCACTGTCATCGACAGAGCCGGCGTCGCGGTTCGCGCGGGCCATCATTGCGCCCAGCCGGCGATGGAGCGTTTCGGTGTCGGCGCGACGACACGGGCCTCCTTCGCGATGTACAATACATTTGATGAAGTCGACCGGCTGGTCGATGCATTGATCGACAGCAAGAAGTTCTTTGGATAGGCGGATCATGGCCGAAGACGCGAACATGATGGAAAATGCGGAAACGGTGCCGGCCAGCGTCGACGAGACGCCGCGCGCCTCGGCGATTCCGCAGGATGAGATCGACCAGATAACGGACGACATCATTGCCGCGCTCAAGACGGTCTATGATCCGGAGATTCCGGTCGATGTCTACGAACTCGGGCTGATCTACAAGGTCGATATTTCGGATGATCGCGATGTCGTCATCGATATGACATTGACGGCGCCGGGCTGTCCCGTCGCGGGCACCATGCCGATCATGGTCGAGGATGCGGTGCGTACCGTCGAGGGAATAGCCGATGTCCGCGTCAACATGACCTTCGACCCGCCCTGGGACCCGAGCCGGATGTCCGAAGAAGCGCGTGTCGCATTGAATATGTTCTGATGGAGCCGAAAATGGCGCGACAGATGCCCAAAGCGATCACACTGACGGAAGCCGCCGCCGCGCGCATGAAGGAAATCATGGCAGCGTCCGACGGAAAATATGTCGGGGTGCGTATCGGCGTGAAGAACGGCGGTTGTGCCGGTATGGAATACACGATGGAATATGCCGAAGCCGCCAAGCCGCTCGACGAAGTGGTCGAGGATCGGGAAGTCAGGATTCTGATCGATCCCAAGGCGATCCTGTTCCTGCTCGGCACCGAGATGGACTACGAGGAAGACAAGTTTGCCTCAGGCTTTCGCTTCAACAATCCAAACCAGACCGACGCCTGCGGTTGCGGCGAAAGCGTGACCATTGTCCCGGCGACTGCCTGAGTCGTCATGGCTGTCAGCGACGAATATAAGGAATTCGTGGCCGAGCAACTTGAGCATCTGGGCCCGATCCGCATTCGCAACATGTTCGGCGGCGCCGGCATCTATCTGGATAATTTGATGTTCGGCCTCATTGCCGGCGAGACGCTTTTCTTCAAGGTCGACGAACGCAACCGTGCCGACTACGAAGCGGAAGACAGCGGCCCCTTCGTCTACGAGCCGCCCTCGGGCAAGACGGTCGCCATGTCGTATTACGAACTGCCCGAACGGCTCTATGATGAACCCGATGAATTGATCCTCTGGGCGCGCAAGGCACTCGACGCCGCGCTGGCGGCCAGAGCGGCAAAACCCGTTCCCCGGAAAAGCCGGAGCCCGCGAAAAAAAGCCGCGCGCCCCGGAAAATAGGACGCGCGGCCCGAAAGACAAAAATGCCTCACATGATTTTCTTCATCGCCGTGATGTTTCTCGCCCTGCTGGCGAGCTGCATCATCGGCTAGTTACCTTTGAACTGCGCCGGCCGCTTCTCGAGGAAGGCCCGCACCCCCTCCTTGAAGTCGTCGCCGTTGCCGGCCGTCCGCTGAAGCTGCCGCTCGAGATTGAGCTGTTCTTCATAGGTGTTGTCGGTGCTCTCCCAATAGAGCTGGCGGATCATGCCGAGCGCCTTGGTTGGGCCGTTTGCGAGATCGGCGGCAAGCTTGCGCGCTTCAGCCATCAGCGTCTCGTCGTCGAACACGCGATTGACGAGCCCCCACGAAAGCGCCGTTTCGGCCGGCAGCTTCTCGCCCAGCAGCGAAAGCTCCATCGCCCGCGCCTTGCCGACGAGACGCGGCAGAATCCAGGTCGAGCCACCATCCGGCACCAGCCCGATCCGGCGGAAGGCTTGCAGGAAATAGGAGGATCGAGCGCACAGCACCAGGTCGCCCATCAGCGCGAAGCTCATGCCGACGCCGGCTGCCGGACCGTTGACGGCGGTGACGAAGGGCATCGGCAGGTTGCGCAGCCGCCGCAGAAAAGGGTGGTACATGGTTTCGAGCGCCGAGCCTGCGTCCGGCCGCGCGCCCGAATTGTCGCCGCGCCCCTGCAGGTTGGCGCCGGTACAGAAACCGCGGCCTTCCCCGGTCATGACAAGGCAGCGCATGCCGTTCTTCGGGTCTTCAACCGCATCCATGGCTTTCATAAGCCCGCCCAGCATCTCCGGCGAAACGGCGTTCATCACCTCGGGGTGATTGAGCGTCAAAACGCCCACATTGCCGTCGATGTCGAGTTTGACGCGCTCGAAGTCCATGTCCGTCTCCCTGTTTTGTGTATCGCAATTGTTTTGGATGCCTGTCGTCAGGCCTTGAACGCCGGTTCCCTCTTGGTCAGGAACGCCTTGACGCCCTCGGCGAAATTCGGATGGTCGCCCAGCATACCTTGCACGTCGCGCTCATAATCGAGCTGCTCGGAATAACCATTACGCGCGCCGGCATCGATCGCCTTGCGGATTTCGCCAAAGGCGTTGGTCGGTCCATTGGCGAGTTTGGTGGCAACTGTCATGGTCTCTTCCATCAACGCCGTGTCCTTGACGCATTTCCAGATCAGGCCCCATTCGGCTGCCGTTTCGGCAGGCAGCTTGTCACCGGTCAGCGCGAGCCCGAGCGCGCGGGCGCGTCCGACAAGGCGCGGCAGGTGCCAGGTGCAACCAAGATCGGGGATCAGGCCGAGCTTCGGCCCGAACACCTGCACGAAGGAAGCCGAATGCGAGGCGATAGTGATATCGGCGGCAAGCGCGAGGCCGACGCCGCCACCGGCCGCAACGCCGTTGACCGCCGCAACGATCGGTTTCGGCAGCGCGTAGAGTTCGCGCATCATGGGATTGAACCCGATCGTCATGCCATGTGCGACGCCTTGGCCGATGCTCATGCCTTCTTCGCGCTGGCCTTGTGCCGCAAGATCGGCACCGGCACAAAAGCCGCGCCCGGCACCGGTGATGACGAGCACCCGCGCACCGGCGTTCGCCGCCACATCCGCCACAGCGGTCCGCATGTCGGCGATGAGTTGCGTGTTGATGCTGTTGAGCACCTCAGGTCGGTTCAGCGTCAGCAGAGCGACGCCATTGTCGATTTCGAGGGTGATGGTTTCCATGCGACACGCCTTCCCGGATTGCGGAGCGATTTCCACTGTTTCCGGGGAGCATAGTCATGTGTCGGCCATGACGGAAGGCCACGCGGAACGCCTTTGTGCGGCCCAACGTTCCGTTGCGTCAATGATTTGCGGTGTGTTGAGGCAGGGACGAAAGCCGCTCCTCAGCTTGCTTTGGCCTGCGGTGTTTCGGCTTCATGCATGTCCGTGATGACGCGATTGCGGCCGGCATGCTTTGCTGCATAGAGACAATCATCGGCCCGCTTGATCAGGGTCGCGCCGGTCTCGCCGGGTCGCAACAGGGCAATCCCCATCGACATGGTCACCCGACCGAGCGACTCGCCCGTGGAGCGTTTGACCAATTCGCGCGCCTGCACGGTTTCGCGAATCTTGTTGGTCACCGTCTCGGCCAGGTTGATTTCGGTCGCCGGCATGATGACCGCGAATTCCTCACCGCCATAACGTGCGACGATATGCTGTTCCAGCGCACCGGTTTTGAGGCAGTTCGCGACGAGCTTGAGAACCTGGTCGCCTGTCTGATGGCCGAAAGTGTCATTGAATTTCTTGAAATGGTCGATATCGCCGATGACGAGACAGAGCGCATTCCCGTCGGCGCTTGCCGCAGCCACCTCGCGTGCCAGCGCCTCGTCGAAGGCCTTCCGGTTGTTGACGCCCGTCAGCCCGTCGGTCCGCGCTTCGCTATGCGCCATTTCGAGGTTCTGCTGCAGCTCGCTGAGTTCGCTTTTGGTCGCATGCAGCGTCTCTTCAAGTTCCGCGCTGCGTTCTTCCATTTTCCTCGAAGCGGCAATGATCGCCTCGACGGCGTGTGCCACATCGTTCGGTGTCGACTGATTGGTCAACGATTCGCTTGCCGCGCGTACCGAATGCCCGAAGGTGCTCGAGTTGCCGGCCGTTTCCTCGATGATCTTCAGGATGCGGTCGACTTCGGTGTTGAGCTTTGCACCGGTATTCAACGTGACGTCGGTCAACTTGCCGTCGCCAGTAAGGCGCTCGCGCAACTCCGCCGTCGCGTTCATGTCCAGCGGTTCATGCCGGGCAATCCGTTCGTCGATCTCCTTGTTGAGATCGGGGGTGCGGCCGGATGCGTAGTGGAACCAGACGGCGTAGTTCTCGGGACAGGGCGGAACGTCGTTTTCCGCCATCAGCCGAAGGGCCTCCGCGCTCCATGCCGCGGCAAATTCGATTTCTGCTCCGTCCATCGCGAACACCGTCCCCCGCCTGCCGCCAGCGCGGCCGTCTCTGTCTGACGGAAACCCTAGGTGAATTCGGTTACGCTGCCGTAAACTCCAGCGGAAAACCGCCGTTTTTTCTCGAGGAATGCAGTGTTCTCGGCGAAACGGCGGCCCCGGACGGAGAGGGGGCTCTCAAACAGCCTTTCCTTCTGTATATTTCGGGAAAATCAGGGTCCAGTCGGGTGTCGCTCGAATGGACAGAGAAAATGCCAGCAGGCAGGGCCGCCCCCCGGACAGGTCCGAAAACGCCGGCGTATCAGGAGGAATTCAAATGAGCTTGGCGGAGCAAACGACCCACGAAACGGATTCGGCCACCATCGGCGCCTCGATCAGGGCAATCCTCGACCGTCAGAAGGCGGCGCATATCAAGGAAGGCCCTGCCAGCGCGGAGCGCCGCATCGACTGGATCGACCGGGCGATTGCGCTGATCGTCGACAACCAGAAGGAAATAGCCGAAGCCCTCGCTTCCGATTTCGGTCATCGCAGCCACGAACAGACGCTGTTGACCGACGTGATGGGATCGATTGGTCCGCTGAAGCACGCAAAAAAACATTTGCGCCAGTGGATGAAGCCCGAAAAGCGCAAGGTGCAGTTTCCGCTGGGGCTCCTTGGTGCCAAAGCGCGGGTCGAATTTCAGCCTCTTGGCACTGTCGGCATCATCAGCCCCTGGAACTTTCCGGTGAATCTGACATGGACGCCGCTCGCCGGGGTTTTTGCGGCCGGCAATCGCGCCATGATCAAGCCGTCGGAATTCACGCCCGCGACCTCGGAGCTGATGGCGCGCATGTTGCGCTCGGCCTATGACGAAACCGAAGTGGCCGTCGTCACCGGCGGCCCGGCCGTCGGCGAAGCTTTCAGCCGGCAGCCCTTCGACCACCTGCTTTTCACCGGTGCAACTTCGATCGCCTATCACGTCATGCGAGCGGCGGCCGAGAATCTGGTACCGCTGACGCTGGAACTCGGTGGCAAGTCGCCCGTAATCGTCTCGAAGACGGCGAAAATGGACGAGACGGCGGCCAAGATCATGACCGGAAAGACGCTCAACGCCGGTCAGATATGCCTCGCGCCGGACTATGTTTTCGTACCGGAAGGCCGCGTCGACGAATTCGTATCGGCAGCGACCCGGTCGATTACGAAGATGTTCCCGACCATGAAGGACAACCCCGACTACACATCGATCATCAATCGGCGCCATTTCGACCGTATCAACGGCTATCTCGAAGATGCGAAAGGCAAAGGTGCGAAATTGGTCGAGATTAACCCGGCCAACGAGGATTTCAGCCAGCAGCAGGCTCACAAGATTCCGCCGACGCTGGTGCTCAATCCGACAGACGACATGAAGGTGATGCAGGACGAGATTTTCGGGCCGGTGTTGCCGGTCAAGACCTACAAGCATATCGACGAGGTTCTGGGCTACGTCAACGCCCATGATCGTCCGCTGGGCCTCTATTATTTTGGTGAGGACCGGACAGAAGAGCGCACGGTGCTCGACAGGACGACATCGGGCGGGGTCACCGTCAACGACGTCATCATGCATGTGTCGATGGAAGATCTGCCCTTCGGTGGCGTCGGGCCTTCCGGCATGGGTGCCTATCACGGCCTCGACGGGTTCCGGACGTTCAGTCACACCAAGGCCGTCTACACGCAGTCAAAGGCGAAAATGGTCGCGGAAATGTTCCGCCCGCCCTATGGCGACAAGACGCGCAAGATGCTGGCCTCGCAGATCAAGAAATAGTCCGGTAAAACCGGAATACAGACCCGGAATACAGAAAGGGCGGCTCGTCGGAGCCGCCCTTTTTGTATCGACAAGCCTGCGATTCAGGCTTCTTCGCTTTCGGTCTCTGTCTCCATTTCGTCGTCGTCCTTGCTGCTCTTCTTGGGCAGCTTGACCGCGCGCAGCATGAAGGCGGGCACGTGATCGCCAAGGCCGACAACGCTTGGGCCATCGTCATCATCCCGCCCGCGACCGCGTCCGCCGCGTTCGCGTCGCGCCGGCTTTTCATCGTCGCGCCGGTGCGGCTCGCGTTCGCGCGGTTCGCGCTCCTGCGCGCGCACATCCGGGGTTGGCATATCGGGCTGGGCAGGCGCCTCGGAGGTGACATCGGTGCCGGCCTCGGTTGCAACGGCATCGGCTGCTGCTGTTGCATCCTTGTCTTTGCGTCCGCGCCCGCCGCGCCGTCCGCGGCTGCGTTTTTCGCCTGTGCTCTCTGAGCTGACAACTTCGACGGCCGCCGCTTCGATGGGATCCGCGCCTGGTGCATCGCTCGGCAATTCAGGTGCCGCTTGCGGTACGGCGCTG
The DNA here is from genome assembly GCA_030682415.1 of Parvibaculum sp. GTDB lineage: Bacteria > Pseudomonadota > Alphaproteobacteria > Parvibaculales > Parvibaculaceae > Parvibaculum. Next base: position 11,419 of record JAUXOE010000058.1, on the reverse strand, counting down.
TCCGGTCCCGGAATGGCGCTGCCGATCAGTTTTTCAATGGCAGCGAGATACTTGCTGTCCTCGCGCGTCGCCAGCGTATAGGCCGTACCGGCCTTGCCGGCGCGGCCGGTGCGTCCGATGCGGTGAACATAATCCTCTGCATGGCTCGGTACGTCATAGTTGAAAACGTGGCTGACATCTGGAATGTCGAGGCCGCGCGCAGCCACGTCGCTCGCCACCAGCAGGCGGATCGTCCCGTTGCGGAAGCCGTCCAGTGTCCGCGTCCGCGTTGCCTGGTCGAGATCGCCGTGAATGGCGCCCGCCGACAAGCCGCTCTTCGAAAGCGCGCGCTCCAGCGTCGAGACATCGCGCTTGCGGTTGCAAAAAATGATGGCGTTCTTGACGTTCTCGTCTTCGATGATCTTCTGCAGCAGATCGCGCTTGCCGTCCCGCGTCGTCTTGACCATGACCTGCTTGATCGTCGCACTGGTCGATGAAGTCCGGGATACTTCCACCCGCACCGGATTGCGCAGGAACGTCTCGGTAAGCCGGTGAATTTCCGGCGGCATCGTGGCCGAAAAGAAAAGCGTCTGTCGCGCCGGCGGAATTTTTTTACAGATTTCCTCGATATCGGGAATGAATCCCATATCGAGCATCCGGTCGGCCTCATCGATCACGAGAATCTGTACGCCGGTCAGCAGCACTTTGCCGCGTCCGCAATGGTCGAGCAGGCGGCCCGGCGTCGCAATCAGCACGTCGACGCCGCGATCGAGTTTCTTTTCCTGATCGCCGAAGGAGACGCCGCCGATCAGCAGTGCCATCGAGAGCTTGTGATACTTGCCGTAATTCTCGAAATTTTCGGCGACCTGCGCGGCGAGTTCGCGCGTCGGTTCCAGAATGAGCGACCGCGGCATCCGTGCCTTTGCACGGCCGCGCGACAACTTGTCGATCATTGGAAGCGTGAAGGAGGCGGTCTTGCCAGTGCCGGTCTGTGCGAGGCCAAGCACGTCGCGGCCGGCCAGAACATGGGGAATGGCCTCGGCCTGGATCGGCGTCGGTGTTGTGTAGCCCGTTTCGGCTACGGCTTTCAGGACCTCGGGCGTGAGGCCAAGTTCGTCAAATGTCATTAAGGAGCCCTGTACACCATCGTTACGCTGCCCGTGGTGGCCCACTTTCAGGGCCCGTGGACGGACCTCCGCGAACGGGTCGGGGAGGGTTGAGCAGCTATTGCGCGTTGTTCGGCGGCCGCGCTGATCCGCTTCGATTCTTGCGCGGACCATAGGCGCTGCTGTCCAATTGTCAACCGAACGCCCACCCTGGCTTGGCGGATAGCCGCGCGTATTCCGGCGTCCGGGTGCGGGATTGTCTGGAACTGTGACGAAAACGGCGCATCCGAAAGGCTTTGCCAACGCCGCCGAGGTCGATCCGCCGCAACCCGATTTCCCGAAAGTTAATGCTTTCGGGCCATTGTCAGAAGCCAGAAACGCAAAACAGACCGACCACAGGCATGACTGAGCAACCGACATCCGAGCCGGGGCGTTTAAGTGAACTGGGCGCCACAAGCCGTGGCGCCCGCCGCAGTCCGCTATCCTCTGTCAATCGTCTGCTCGGCCGGATGCCAATCCTGGTTACCACGGCACTGCTGACGAGCGTCGCGGTTGTCCTTGCCATCTCGCTCAACTGGCTGCTGGGACAGACCGGCCTCATCGAATTCACATGGCGCATTTTTACCGCGACCACTATCGTCACGATCCTCACCGGCTTCCCGATCATCGTCTATTCGCAGTTGATCATTCGCGAGATCAAATCGTCGCGTCAAATGCTGCGCAAAATGACCGAGCGTCTCGCCTGGGCCTTCGACAATGCCGAACGTGCCAACGAGGCAAAGTCGCATTTTCTGGCGAACATGAGCCACGAGCTCCGGACACCGCTCAACGCGATCATTGGTTTCTCCGACATCATGCGCAACGAGCGCTTCGGTCCGATAGGCAACGAGCGCTACCTCGGTTATGCCCGTGACGTCAATGACAGCGGCATCCATTTGCTGGGTATCATCAACGACATTCTCGATCTGGCGAAAATCGAAGCGGGCCACGCGACAATGGAGGCCGAGACCGAATTCGATGCCGGCGCGGCAATCGGAAGCGCTGAGCGAATGGTCCGTCCGATGGCCGACGCGCGTGGCGTAAGCCTTGTCGTCGATGCGAACAATTGCGATCTGATGTTGGTTGGCGTTGAACGCATGGTCCGGCAGGTGTTGATCAATGTGCTGTCGAACGCCGTGAAGTTCACCGAAAGCGGTGGCTTGGTAACGCTGTCGGCCGAGTACCGCGCCCATGGCAACTTCGTGATTTCGATTGCCGACACGGGCATCGGCATGTCGCTTGAGGAAATCAAGGTCGCGCTGACGCCTTTCGGCCAGGCGGACAATACGATGACGCGCCACCAGGCCGGCACGGGCCTCGGCCTGCCGCTTGCCAAGGCGATGATGGAGCTGCATGGCGGCCGCCTGATGGTGCGCAGCGAAAAGGGCGCGGGCACGGCCATCATTCTGATCTTCCCGGGCACCCGCGTGGTCGGCGCGCCGCCACCCGTCAAGGCCGTTCTGGCGAGCTGAGCGACCTCAGATATCGAGATCCCTGGCGAAAGCTGCATGCTCCTGGATGAACTGGAAGCGCAGCTCCGGCTTGCTTCCCATCAGTCGCTCGATTGCACCGCCGGTCTCCTTCGCCTCATCGGCGGGAACCACGATGCGCAGCAGCGTCCGCTTGCCACGCGCCATCGTCGTTTCCTTCAACTGCGCCGGCATCATCTCGCCAAGGCCTTTGAAGCGGCTGACTTCGACCTTGCCTTTGGTCGTGAACTCTTTCTCCAGAAGCTCGTCCTTGTGCGCGTCATCGCGGGCGTAAAGCGTCTTGCCGCCTTGCGTCAGCTTGTAGAGCGGCGGCGCTGCCATGTAGAGATGCCCCTGCCGGATCAGCTCCGGTAGTTCCCGGAAGAAAAAGGTAATGAGCAGCGATGCGATATGCGCGCCGTCGACATCGGCGTCGGTCATGATGATGACCTTGTCGTAGCGAAGATCGGCCTCGCGGTAATGCGAACCGGTGCGCACCCCCAGAGCCTGGATGAGATCGGAAATCTGCTGGTTCTGCGCCAGCTTGGCGCCACTGGCGCTGGCGACGTTGAGGATTTTGCCCCGAAGCGGCAGGATCGCCTGCGAAGCGCGGTCGCGCGCCTGCTTGGCCGAGCCGCCGGCGCTGTCGCCTTCGACGATGAAAATCTCCGAACCGTCGGCCGCCGACTGGCTGCAATCGGCGAGCTTGCCGGGCAGGCGCAGCTTCCGCGTCGCGCTCTTGCGCGCCACGTCCTTTTCCTGCCGCCGCCGCATCCGTTCGTCGGCGCGGTCGATCACCCAGTCGAGCAGCTTGTTGGCCTGCAGGGGTGCGGCTGTCAGCCAGTGATCGAAATGATCGCCGATGGCCTTTTCAACCAGCCTTTGCGCTTCGGGGCTCGACAGCTTCTCTTTCGTCTGGCCCTGGAATTCCGGTTCCCGGATGAACACCGAAAGCATCGCGCCGGCCGTGCCGATCACATCGTCGGCCTGTATCTGCGCCGCCTTCTTGTTGCCCACCATCTCCGCATAGGCCTTGAGGCCCTTCACCAGTGCCGCGCGCAAACCGGCTTCATGTGTGCCGCCTTCAATGGTCGGCACCGTGTTGCAATAGGAATGCAAAAAGCCGTCGCCGCCGCCAAACCACGAAATCGCCCACTCGACCGAGCCGTGGCTGCCGGCCTTCGACACCTTGCCGGTGAAAGCATCCGCCGTCACCGTGTCGTAGCCCTCGAGCGACGCCTTCAGATAGTCGACCAGTCCGCCCGGAAAATGCAGGACCTCGTTTTGCGGTGTGTCGTCGCCGATCAGCGAGGCCGCGCAGCTCCAGCGGATTTCGACGCCGCCGAAGAGATAAGCCTTGGAGCGCGCCATCTTGTAGAGACGCTTCGGAATGAAGCGCGCGCCCTTGCCGAAAATATCGGGATCGGGGTGGAAGGTGATGCGCGTGCCACGACGGTTATGCACGCGGCCCATGTCGGCGAGCTTTCCCGTCGGCGCGCCGCGCACATAGGACTGCGTATAGAGCGTCTGGTCGCGCGCCACCTCGACCTCGAAACGGTCGGAGAGCGCATTGACCACCGACACGCCGACGCCGTGAAGCCCGCCCGATGTTTCGTAGGCCTTGCCGCCGAACTTGCCGCCCGAATGCAGCGTCGTCAGGATCACTTCCAGCGCAGACTTGTTCTTGAATTTGGGATGCGGGTCGACCGGAATGCCGCGCCCATTGTCGGCCACCGTCAGGCTGCCATCCTCGTCGAACCTCACCTCGATCCAGTTGGCGTGCCCCGCCACCGCCTCGTCCATCGAGTTGTCGAGTACTTCGGCAAAGAGGTGATGCAGCGCCTTCTCGTCGGTGCCGCCGATATACATGCCCGGCCGCCGCCGCACGGGCTCAAGCCCCTCCAGCACCTCGATATCCTTGGCCGAATAGCCGCCGTCATCCTTCGCTGCCGCTTTGGCGGCCGCAGGCCTGGCGGCCTTCGCGGCAGGCGCGGGGCTTGCGGCAACGGAAAAGAGGTCGTCGGTAGCGGCTGGTTTGCGCGTCTTGGGGGCGGCCATGCACTCGAAACTTTGTGAGAGAGAATCAACCGGGATTGTAGGGCGCGGCGCCGATGCGCGCCATGCCGGGACCGTCTGCATAGCACCCGCTGCAACGGTTTGTCAGGTCGCACGGATGTGCCACAGTCCGTCATCGCGCAATTCGGGAGAAAACGATGTCCGTCACCATAGCCTCGCCGCTGGCGCTGCCCTGCGGCGCCACCTTGAAAAACCGCATCGCCAAGGGCGCCATGACCGAGGGGCTGGGCGATGCCCATAATCGTGCCACCGAGGCCCATGTCCGCCTCTATCGCCGTTGGGCCGAGGGCGGGGCGGGCATGCTCTTGACCGGCAACGTCCAGGTCGACCGCCGCTACATGGAGCGCCCCGGCAATGTGGCGATCGACGGGCCGCAATCGAACGAGGCAATCGCAGCGCTGCGCGACTACGCCAGGGCCGGCACGGCGAACGACACGCATCTCTGGATGCAGATTTCCCATGCCGGCCGCCAGACCCCGGCGTCGGTCAACAAGGAGCCCGTCGCGCCCTCGGCAAAGCCGCTGGAAATGCCGGGCGGACAGTTCGGCCGGCCGCGCGCCATGACCGGGGCCGAGATCGAGGATGTGATTGGCCGCTTCGCCCATGTCGCCACCATTGCTCGCGACACCGGCTTCACCGGCGTGCAGATCCACGGCGCACACGGCTACCTGATTTCGGAGTTTCTCTCGCCCGACGTCAACAGCCGCACCGACGAGTGGGGCGGCAGCCTTGAAAACCGTGCCCGTCTGCTGCTCGAAATCGTGCGCGGCGTGCGCAAGGTGGTCGGCGTCGATTTTCCGGTTTCGGTGAAACTGAACTCGGCCGATTTCCAGCGCGGCGGCTTCTCCCACGAAGACGCGATCCGGGTTGCCGCCTGGCTCGACGCCGAAGGCCTCGACCTCCTTGAAATCTCCGGCGGCACCTATGAGCAGCCGCGCCTTGTCGGTCTCGACGACATGACGCTGCATCCCGAAAAATCCGAACCCCGCCGCGAAAGCACCATTGCCCGCGAGGCCTATTTCCTCGAATACGCGAAAGACATCCGCGCGGCGGTCAAGATGCCGCTGATGGTGACGGGCGGCTTCCGCACCGCGGCCGGCATGAACGCGGCGCTGGCGAGCGCCACCATCGATCTCGTCGGCCTTGCGCGTCCGCTCTGCGTCGACCCGGCCATTCCCGCAAAGCTGCTCGCCGGCACGGCGCGCGAAACGCCGGCCTATGAAAAGACGCTGCGCATCGGTCCCGGCATTCTCGGCCCCCACAGCCGCTTCAATCTGGTCAAGGCGATGAACGGCTGGGGCCAGCAGGGCTGGTTCTGCCTGCAGCTGCTACGCATGGGCGCTGGACAGGATCCCGACCCGCGCATGGGTGTCTTCTCGGCCTTCCGCAACTACGCGAAAAACGAGGCGCGAACGGCCGCCGCCTTGCAGCGCCCCTGAGTGGCGAAGGAGACAGTGTGAAAATCGCGGAGCGATGGTTCGAACGGCGGCAGATGGACGACGGCGTGACGCTCCTCTTCGAGCCGCATGTCCATCCTTTCATCCGCTGCAACATCTGGTTCGTGCGCGGCCGCGACCGCGACCTGGTGATCGACACCGGCACCGGCGTCTGCTCGCTGGCCGCCGAGATCGCCGGCCTCTCCGGCAATCCGCTGGTCGCCGTCGCCACCCACAGCCACTACGACCATGTCGGCTCGCTGCACGAATTCGAGAACCGGCTGATGCACCCCGCCGAAGCGCCGCGCATGGAGCGCTACACCGAATTCGCCGCGCTCTCGGCCGCCGCCTTTCCCGAAGATATCCGCGAGGCGCTCGCCGGCTATGGCCTCGGCCGCGATGAAGTGCTGATCGATGCACTGCCGCATGAAGGCTACGACATCGCCACCTATGGCATCACCTCAACGCAAGCCACCGGCCTGATCGGCGAGGGCGACGCCGTCGATCTCGGCGACCGCCGTTTCGAGGTCATGCATCTGCCCGGTCATTCGCCGGGTTCGGTCGGCTTGTGGGAGGAAAAAACGCAGACGCTCTTTTCCGGCGACGCAATCTATGACGGCCCGCTGCTCGACGAACTGCCGGGCTCGGACATTGCCGCCTATGTGAAAACGATCCGCCGTCTGCGCGACATGGCACCGCGCACCGTTCACGGCGGCCACGATCCGAGCTTCGACGGCGCCCGACTCGTCGAACTCTGCGACGACTATCTGGCGCGGCGGGACGGTTGAATTTCTGAATTTTCATATAGCGCAACCCCGCTCAAGCGGAAGCCCCGGATTTTCCTGTCGGGCGTTCCCTCGCGGGGTTGCTTTTGGATGTGCTACTCGCACTCGCCCGCACTATAAAGCCGGGCTTATCTCCGTGCCTTATGCCCGCGCGCTCAATTAGCATGACGCTGGCGTCAGTGTTTATCCGCGCTTTTCCCTTGGCCTAAACGGTTTACCGACCGGTCACGCATGAGAACAGCGTCGGGTCTTGGCAGAGGATCGAATTCCGTATTCTTTACAGGAATTCAACCTGCGTCGGTGGAGCCATCTTCGAAACCTCCTCCTTCGTGAGACAGTAGAATGCTACGCCTCAAATCCGAAAAAGGTCAAGAAAAATAAGGGGTTCCGCCGCGTTTCTTGAGTCAGCCCTGCTGACCGATATACGAGCCGGACGCTCCGTGAACGGAGCGAATATCCGCGGACGTTCCGTGAGCGGAGCGAACATCCTCGCCCGCGCAAACGAAAAAGGCCGGCGCTTGCGCACCGGCCTTTCCATTCTCCATTCCGGCTCGATCAGCAGGAATAATACATGTCGTACTCGACCGGATGCGGCGTCATTTCGTAACGCATGCATTCTTCCCACTTCAGTTCGAGATAGCCGTCGATCTGTTCGTCGGAGAACACATTGCCCTTGGTCAGGAACTTGCGGTCGGCATCGACCGCGACCAGGGCTTCGCGCAGCGAGCCGGCAACCGTCGGAATATTCTTCAGTTCCGCCGGCGGCAGGTCGTAGAGGTTCTTGTCCATCGGCCCGCCCGGATCGATCTTGTTCTCGATCCCGTCAAGGCCGGCCATCAGCATCGCCGCGAAGGCAAGATAGGGATTGGCCGTTGGATCGGGGAAGCGGATTTCGATGCGCTTCGACTTCGGTGACGTGCCGTGCGGAATGCGGCACGAGGCCGAGCGGTTGCGCGCCGAATAGGCCAGCAGCACCGGCGCTTCATAGCCCGGCACCAGCCGCTTGTAGCTGTTGGTCGACGGGTTGGTGAAGGCGTTGAGCGCCTTGGCATGCTTCAGGATGCCGCCGATATACCACAGGCATTCCTGGCTGAGGTCGGCATATTTGTTGCCGGCGAAAAGCGGCTTGCCGTCCTTCCAGATCGACTGGTGGCAATGCATGCCCGAACCGTTGTCGCCGAACACCGGCTTCGGCATGAACGTCGCCGATTTGCCGAACGCCTGCGCCACATTGTGGATCACATATTTGTAGATCTGCATGTGGTCGGCGGCCGTCGTCAGCGTCTGGAACTTGGTGCCGAGCTCGTGCTGCGCGGCGGCCACTTCGTGATGGTGCTTTTCGATCTTGACGCCCATTTCCTCCATGACCGTCAGCATTTCGCCGCGCAGGTCCTGGCACGAGTCGATCGGATTGGCCGGGAAATAGCCGCCCTTGGTGCGCGGACGATGGCCGAGATTGCCGGTCTCGTAATGGGTGTCGGTATTGGTCGGCAGTTCGACCGAGTCGACTTCGAAGCCGGTCTTGTAGGGCGAGGTCGAGAACTTGACGTCGTCGAAGATGAAGAATTCGGCTTCCGGCCCGAACACGATCGTGTCGCCGATGCCGGTCGACTTGAGATAGGCCTCGGCGAGCTTCGCCGTGCCGCGCGGGTCGCGGCTATAGGACTCGCCGGTCGACGGTTCCATGATGTCGCAGAACACGGCCAGCGTCGTCTGCGCATAGAAGGGGTCGATCACCGCCGTCGCCGTATCGGGCAGCAGCACCATGTCGGACTCGTTGATCGCCTTCCAGCCGGCAATGGATGAGCCGTCGAACATCGTGCCTTCGGCCCAGAAATCGTCGTCGCAGAAGCCGATGTCGAACGTGACGTGCTGCATCTTGCCGCGCGGATCGGTGAAGCGCAGGTCGATATATTTGACGTCCTTTTCCTTGATGAGCTGCTGAATAGGTTTGCCGGCCATTTGATCCTCTTTTCCCTGTTGTCCTTTAGGGGTTCGTGCGTCGGGCTTGCGCCCCCTTGTGAAAATCGCGCGCGGACCTTTTGGGGGCCGCGGCGCGCCGTCTGTCGTTCGACGCCTCGCTGTCGAGGCGCCGCTGTCGTCCGCTAGATCGCCTCCACGCCGGTTTCGCCGGTGCGGATGCGGATTGCCTCCTCGACCGAGGAGATGAAAATCTTGCCGTCGCCGATGCGGCCCGTGCGCGCTGCCTGCTGGATCGCCTCGACGGCCTTGGCCACCATGTCGTCGTTGAGCACGACCTCGATCTTCACCTTGGGCAGGAAATCGACCACATATTCGGCGCCGCGATAGAGCTCGGTATGGCCCTTCTGCCGGCCGAAACCCTTGGCCTCGGTGACGGTGATGCCCTGCAGCCCGGCTTCCTGCAGCGCTTCCTTCACTTCGTCGAGCTTGAACGGCTTGATGATTGCCTCGATCTTTTTCATTCGCTGACTTCCTTGCTTCCTGGGCTTGCCGCCCCCCGTCTGTCCCTGTGGGATAGCACGGCCCGTGCCAACCCTTTCGGTACCGGAAAGAGGCCTGATTACAAGGGCTTAGGGCAGGGGTGCTGAATCATTGCCCGTCTCTTGTGCAGCAAATATGCATAAAAAATAGACATGAAGCTGAAAAAACCGGCAGCACCTTAACCAATCCCTGCCGGCGGCGCCAAACCGCCCGGCGTCCGGCCATTTCCGCCGCCGATTGACAGCCGCCCGCCGCGCCGCGACAAACGCCGCCATTGGTTTCACGTGAAATGACGGGGGCGGAGCCTATGCGGGCGGCAAGCCGGGTGTTTTCGGGTCTGGGCACGACCATCTTCACCACCATGTCGGCGCTGGCATCCGAACATGGCGCCATCAATCTCGGCCAGGGCTTCCCCGATGACGAGGGCCCGGACGACATCCGCGCCGTCGCCGCCAAGGCCATCATCGACGGCCCCAACCAGTATCCGCCGATGATGGGCATGTCGGAGCTGCGCCGGGCGGTCGCCGCCGCCAACAACCGCTTCTACGGCCTCGACATCGACTGGCAGAGTGAAACCATGGTCACCTCCGGCGCCACCGAGGCTTTGGCCGACTGCCTGATCGGCCTCCTGAACCCCGGCGACGAGGCGATCCTGATCGAGCCCGCCTATGACAGCTACAGGCCCATTATCGAGGCCGTGGGCGCGAAAGTCGTGACCGTGGCCCTTGAGCCGCCGCACTGGTCGCTGCCGCTCCAGGCCCTCGAGGCGGCCTTCTCGGACCGCACCAAGCTGATCCTCCTGAACACGCCGATGAACCCGACCGGCAAGGTCTTCAGCCGTGCCGAACTCGACGCCATCGCCGCCCTGATGATCCGCCACGACGCCTATGCGGTCTGCGACGAGGTCTATGAGCATCTGGTCTTTTCGGGCGCCGCCCACATCCCGCTGATGACGCTGCCCGGCATGCGCGAGCGCTGCCTGCGCATCGGCTCGGCCGGCAAGACTTTCTCGCTGACCGGCTGGCGCATCGGCTATATCACCGGCCCGGCAAACCTGATGGCGCCGGTCGCCAAGACCCACCAATTCGTCACCTTCACCACCCCGCCGCCGCTGCAACTGGCCATCGCCTGGGGGCTCGAACAGGACGACGCCTATTTCGCGCAGCTGGCTTCGTCGCTGCAAGCAAAGCGCGACCGGCTGGCCAAGGGGTTGGCCGATGCCGGCCTCGATGTTCTGCCCACGGACGGAACCTATTTCATCTCGGCCGATTTCCGCTCCCTTGGATTCAATGGCACTGACGACGAATTCTGCCGCGAGATCACGGTCAAGGCGAAAGTCTCGGCAATCCCGGTCTCGGCCTTCTACGCCGATCCCGCGCAAGCCCCGCAACATCTCGCCCGCTTCTGCTTCTGCAAGCAGGACGCGGTGCTCGACGACGCCAGCGCGCGGTTGAAGGCTTATGCGAAGGGGCAGGGCGGGTGACGCTCAACACTCTCCGCCGCCCCGCCGCCTCCGGCAAGGCCGAATGGCTGGTGGTCTTCCTGCACGGCTACGGTTCCGCGGGCGCGGCGCTGATGTCCTTCGCCGATTTCTGGCAAGCCTCGATGCCCAATGTTGCCTTCGCCGCGCCGGACGGCCCGACACCCACGAAAGACGGTGGCTTCCAGTGGATCGGCAAACGCCCGGCCGGCGATCCGCGCCTCTATGACGATGCGGTCGAAGCCGCGCCGGCGCTCCATGCTTTTCTCGACGCCGAACTGGCGCAAGACAATCTCGGGCCCGAACGTCTCGCCCTGGTCGGCTTCAGCCAGGGCACGGTGATGGCGCTGCATCTGGGCTTGCGCCGCGCCGTCGCGCCGGCCGCCGTGCTGGGCTTCTCCGGCGGCCTTGTCGGCGCCGGCAGGCTGGCAGGCGAAATGACATCGAAGCCGCCCGTCATGCTGGTGCATGGCGAGCAGGATGCGCTGGCGCCGCTCTACGGCATGATGGCCTCGGTCAAGGCGCTCTCTGAAGCGGGCATCGTCTGCCAGGGCGTGCCGATCCCCGGCCTCGGCCATGAGGTCAA
>JAUXOE010000104.1 GCA_030682415.1 Parvibaculum sp. | reverse complement strand
GCGCGAACCAGCGCGCGACCAGTGTTGTGCCGGGGATCAGCGCCGCGCCCGCATAGCCGACGCCAAATAAAATGTAGAAGGCGTAGAGCTGCCAGAGTTCCGTGACGTAGCCTGCGCCGAGGATGGCAAGGGCGGCGATCAACGCGCCGCCTGTGATCACCCAGCGCGGATCATAGCGCTCGATCAATGCGGCGACACCGATGCCGGCGAGACCGGACGCGAGAAAAAAGCATGCGGTGGCGGCAGACGTTGCCGAAACCGAGAAGCCGCCTTGCAGCACGAAGGCTTTGAGATAGACCGACAGGTTGTAGAAGCCGAGCCCCGCCGTCGTGGTCATGATGACCAGAACGGCGATGACGACGTACCAGCCATAGAAAAGGCCCGGGACCGGGCCTGTCGGTTCGGCGCTTTGCGCGCTCATGGTTGGCTTCCCGCACCCAACGCGCGGAAGGCACGCCGGACGACCTACATAATCGCCCGACGCCCGCGCGCCAAGCCGAAAAACCTGAACGGTGGCGTGGTCGGCATCATTCGGCTAATCATGGAGCCATACCGGCATTTCAACGACCGGAACCACAGGGAGCTACCTATGAAATTCTACAATTCGATCGGGCCAAATCCGCGCGTGGTCAAAATGTTCATGCAGGAGAAGGGGATCAAACTGCCGTTCGTCGAAGTCGACCTGATGGCCGGCGAGAACCGTCAGGAACCCTATCTGGCGAAGAACCCTTCCGGGCAGTCGCCGGCGCTTGAATTCGACGACGGGACTGTGCTCGCTGAGATCACGGCCATTTGCGAATATCTGGACGAGAAGTTTCCCGGCAACTCCCTGATCGGCACCACACCCGAGGAGCGCGCCGAGACGCGGATGTGGACGCGCCGCGTCGACCTCAATATCTGCGAACCGATGGCCAACGGTTTCCGTTTTGCAGAGGGCCTGCCTCTCTTCCAGAACCGGATGCGCTGCCTGCCCGAGGCGGCGGCCGGCCTGAAGGCCATTGCCCAGGACAAACTGGCCTGGCTTGACAAGCTGATGAGCGGTCGCGAGTTCCTTGCCGGCAAGCGCCTGACGATGGCCGATATTCTGTTGTTTGGCTTTCTCGACTTCGGTGCCGTGGTCGGTCAGCCAATCAATCCCGAACTGAAGAATGTCAGCGCCTGGTTTGCGCGCATGAAGGCGCGACCCTCCGCCATCGCCAGCGCCTGATCAGGCTTTTGCAGTGAAACCGGCTCCTCGGACGGGAGCCGGTTTCGTTACCCGGAATCAACTTGCGGTTACCGCGAAATCTGCCAAGCTAGTAAAAACAAATTACTAGTTGGGGGATACCGTGGGAGGAGCCGCTGTGAAGTATCTCGTACAGATTTGCCTGGCTTTCGGCATCGCAATGACCGTGAGCATGTTCGGCGCGCCAGAGCGAGCAAAGGCGCAGCCGGTACCGGATTGCATCGACTCGGCGGACGGGAAGCCGCAAGCGACCGCCGCCTGGTGGGGCCGCCGCACGGCGGAGGAAAAGCGCCTGATCACCGAACTGGAGTGCAAGGAACGCTTCATTCCGATGGTCTGCATTTTTCTTTGGGAGCCGGATCTTCGGGCCTGCACCAACAAGGGTGTCGCCGAATATCGAGCCGACAAGGCTTGCACGGCGAAGGGCCATGCCCTGTTGTCGGAAGCGCATGTCGCGTGCAAGGAAGAGTTCAAGCGCAGCTTCTCGCCGCCATTTGCAGGATCGACTTCCTGAGGCAGTATGACCCGGCACGCGCCGCCGGGAGTAAAAACGTTTGAGCCACAGCAAGACAGACATGCCGCCGCTGGATGACGATTGGGAATCGCCGGCAGCCGTTACCCTCGGCAAGAAGGTTCTGGAGACGGACCGGGAGCGCGGCTATATCCGCGCTTCCTTCGTCGCCGGCGACGGCTTCGTCAACCGCGGCGGACGCATTTTCGGTGGCTTCCTTTCGGCGATGCTCGACGGATTGTGCGGCCACGCCGTTCGGCTTACGCACGAAAAGCCAGGAACACCTCAGGTCACGCTTGAACTCAAGTCCAGCTTTGTCGGGCGTGCCGACAAGGGAACGCTGACAGGTGAAGGATGGGTGCGCCATCGCGGCAAGTCGATCGCCTTCGCCGAAGCCGAACTGCGCGACGCGGCGGGAGAACTGGTCGCCAAGGGCAGCGCCACTTTCAAGATCGGCCGGTGAGCCCACCCAATAATCCTGCCAAACTCATGGTTTTCGGCCGTTGGCGGATCGCTCCCGTCCGGCTTGAACGGCGCTCTAATGGCGCGTAGCCTCTTCAAAGACATTACCTGCCGGATTCTTGTGAACGAGAGCGGGACAGTTTCAGGCTCACAAACTCGGACACAACGGGGCAGATCGGCTCCCGGAAGGAATTACGGCATGGCTGCAATCGCAGACGCCAGCGGGCCCGACATTGGTCGAAACATGAAGCAACGGCTGCGGCCCCCTTCGCGGCTCCTGACACTTGCGGAACCCCGTGCACTCATCGAGCTCGGCATGGGCCTCGCGTCGCT
>JAUXOE010000099.1 GCA_030682415.1 Parvibaculum sp. | reverse complement strand
GGCGACGCTGGTGATCGACAGCGAGCCCGGCCAGGGCACCACGATCACGGTGCGCATGCCCCATGCCCGCGTGCTGCCGCGCATGCCGCGCCGTCTTGCGGGCTGATTCCGCTTCACAGTCGCGCCCGCTCTTTATAGTGTCCGCATCGCGAAGCCCCGCCTCAGCGATCCGGAGACCCTTCATGGCCGATCTTTCCGCCCGCCCGCGCCGCAGCGTTCTCTACATGCCGGGATCGAACGCAAGGGCGCTCGAAAAGGCCCGCGACCTCAAGGCCGATGCGCTGATCCTCGATCTCGAGGACGCGGTGGCGCCCGACGCCAAGGAAGAAGCGCGCGCCCAGGTCGCGGCGGCGGTCAAACAGGGCGGCTATGGCAAGCGCGAAATCGCCATCCGGGTCAACGGCCTCGACACGCCCTGGGGCCTTGACGACATCAAGGCCGCGGTCGCCGCCGGCCCCGATGCGATCCTGGTGCCGAAAATCAATTCGGCCGCCGATGTCGAGCGCGCCGAAAATGCGCTGTCGGATGCGGGCGCGAAGGGCGGCATCCAGCTCTGGTGCATGATCGAAACGCCGCTGGCGTTGCTCAACATTCAGGCGATTGCCGCCAAGGCGCGCGAGCCGGCCTCGCGCATGTCGGTCTGGGTCATGGGCACCAACGACATTGCCAAGGAACTGCGCGCCGCGCATACGCCCGACCGCGTGCCGATGCTGGCTGCGCTCGGCCTCGCGCTTCTGGCCGCGCGCGCTTATGGCCTGGTCATCCTCGACGGCGTCTATAACGACATCAAGAACGAAGAGGGCTTTGCCGCCATCTGCGAACAGGGCCGCGACATGGGTTTCGACGGCAAGACGCTGATCCATCCAAACCAGCTCGATCCCTGCAACCGCATCTTTTCGCCCGATCCCGAAACAGTCGCGCTGGCGCGTCAGACCATCGCGGCCTTCGAACAGCCGGAAAACCGCGGCAAGGGCGTGTTGAAGATCGAGGGCCGCATGGTCGAAATCCTGCATGCCGAAATCGCGAAACGCACGGTCGCCATCGCCGATGCGATCGCCGAGCTTGAAGCTGTGGCGGAGTGAGCGCGATGTCGAAGACCAATGCCGGGAATTTCTTCGAGGACTTCAAGGTCGGACAGGTGCTGCATCACGCGACGCCGCGCACGGTCTCGGAAGGCGACACGGCGCTTTACCAGGCCTTGTTCGGTTCGCGCTTTGCGCTGCAATCCTCGGCCGAAATCGCGCGGAAGGCCGGTTACGCCACGGCGCCTGTCGACGATCTCCTCGCCTTCCACATCGTTTTCGGCAAGACCGTGCCCGACATCTCGCTCAATGCGGTCGCCAATCTCGGTTATGCCGATTGCAAATTCCTGAAACCGGTCTTTCCGGGCGACACGCTCGCAACCGAATCGAAAGTGATCGGGCTGAAGGAGAATTCGAACGGCGAAACCGGCACCGTCTATGTGCGTTCGACGGGCCGCAACCAGCGCGGCGAAACCGTCATCGATTATGTGCGCTGGGTGATGGTTCGAAAGCGCGACAAGGAAGCCCGCGCGCCGGAAGCCGATGTGCCGCATCTGCCGGCGGTCGTCGAGCCGTCGCATCTCGCCGCACCGGCAAAGACAAGCTTCAAGGGCTTCGACACGGTCGCTTCCGGCTCGCCCCATTTCTGGGACGACTATGAAGTGGGCGAGAAGATCGACCATGTCGACGGCGTCACCATCGAGGAAGCCGAACACATGATGGCGACGCGGCTTTACCAGAACACCGCCAAGGTGCATTTCAATCAGTTCACCGAAGGCAAGGGCCGCTTCGGCCGCCGCCTGATCTATGGCGGCCATGTGATTTCGCTGGCCCGTTCGCTCTCCTTCAACGGGTTCGGCAATGCGCTCACCATCGCCGCCATCAATGCCGGGCGCCATGTCGCGCCCTGCTTTGCCGGCGACACGGTTTTTGCCTGGTCGGAAGTGCTGGCGAAGTCGGCGCTGCCCAAGCGCGAGGACATTGCCGCGCTGCGGCTGCGCACCATCGCCACCAAGGACCGTCCTTGCGCCGATTTCCCGGGCACAAAGGACAAGGGTTACGAGGACGGCGTCATTCTCGATCTCGATTACTGGGTGCTGATGCCGCGCCGCTGAGGGGCGGGTTTCATGTTTCGTTTACGGGCCATCGCTAGATTGAACGCGGATCAGTGAGGCATTGATGCTTTCAACGCAGGCCAGCCCGTTTCAGTTGCCCGGATGTCCGGCCGGCATGCGCTCGGCCGAAAGCGTCGCTTTCGAGGAGGTCTGGGAAGCGTCGCGGGATGGCGTCGCCGTTCCCCGCCGCAGTGCCATCGAACTCAGGCGCATCGCCGAATTCGCCCGCTGGTTTGCCATCATCGAACCCGACCGCGAGACACCGGCGCTGCCGTTCCGGCTGGTCGGCTCCGGCTTTTTCGAATTTTTTGGTTACGATCTGACCGGCATCGACTATCTGACGCTCACCGATCCGGCGATCCGGCAACTTGCCTATGACAGCGTTGTCGCCTGTCTCGACCAACCTTGCGGGCTCTGGCAGGCGACGCCGGCGACGACGACGGATCGCAGCGGCCTGATCTATGAATACACGATCCTGCCGATCTCGAAGGGCGGCTCCCGGGCCGACCAGATCGTCGTCTATGTCAATTTCGAGAAACCGGACACCGGCATACCGGCCGTCGATCGTGTCGAACGTTCGAGGGTCTGGCACTGGCTCGATATCGGCCATGGCGTGCCGCGGATCGATCTCGGCGCTTTCGCCGGCGCCTGAACGCCGCCCGCATGGCGGCGCCGCCGTCGCGGCAAACCCGCCTCTCACAGACCCGGTTTCCCTTGCGAATGTCTCGCGATTGGGCAAGGCGAGCCTTTGCGCAAGCGTGACGTTGCGGCGGGTTTCGGCATTTGCCTTCAAGCGTTTGGCGCGATAAACAACAGACTCAATGGGGGCTTGCCTCCCGGCCCGCCCGGCCCATCTTCTCTGGGATTCTTTGGGAAAATTCGAAT
>JAUXOE010000092.1 GCA_030682415.1 Parvibaculum sp. | reverse complement strand
ATCAGGATGTCGGGGAAGTTGATCGAGCAGGCCCGGAGCCGCAGCCGCAGCTCGCCGGGGCCCGGCGGCGGCAGCTCGATCTCGTCCATGCGCAGGACGCCGATATCGTCGGACAATTCATGCACACGCATGGTTCGCATTTCGAGACTCCCGGAATTTTTTGCTTATGGCAAATTGCTGTGTGCGCCAAGCATAGAGCCGCGGCCCCAACTTCGCCACGGTGGGTGCGCAGAATTGAACCGGGGACCGGACCGGGCAGGTCGCGAGAAGGAAGATCGAGATGATCGACGGCATGGAAGGGGCGCGCTTCGGTGTGGCGCATCTCGAGCGGATTTCACTTCACTATGCGGAAATGGGGCCGGAGGACGGGCCCCTCGTCATTCTGCTGCACGGCTTTCCCGATACCTGTCTCGGCTGGAGCCGGCAGATGCCGGCACTGGCAAAGGCCGGGTTCCGCGTGATCGCCCCCGACCAGCGCGGCTACGGGCCGAGCGGCAAGCCGAAGGGTGTGGCGGCCTATGATCTCGACGAGCTGGCGGAAGACGTGGTGGCGCTGGGGGCCTATTTCGGCGAGACCAGGCTGCGCGTCGTCGGACATGACTGGGGCGCCAGCGTTGCGTGGTGGCTTGCCTCGACGCGGCCGGACGCGCTGGAGAAGGCGGCGATGATCAACGCGCCGCATCCGGCGATCTGGAAGCAGGCGATGTATGCCGACAGGGAACAGCGCAAGAAGAGCCGCTATGTCAAAGCGATGCGGCTGCGCTGGCTGCCCGAAATGGCGATCCGGCGCGGCAATTTCGAGCCCTTCATCGCAACGCTGAAAGCGGCGGCGCGGCCGGGCGTATTCGACGACGAGGCAGACGCCTATCGCAAGGCCTGGCGCGAGCCGCGCGCGCTGACCTCGATGCTCAACTGGTATCGCGCCTTGCTGAAGAAGAAACTGCCCGCCGCACCCGACCCGATCGAAACACCGGTGCTGCTGATCTGGGGCGAGAAGGATGCCTTCGCCGATCTGTCGCTGGCGCGGGCCAGCATCGCCTTGTGCGCGCGCGGCGCGACGCTCTTTTTTGCCGAGGGCTCGCATTGGGTGCATCGCGAGGAGGCGCAGCCGATCAACGAGATGCTGATCACCTTCCTGCAGTCGGATCAGGACCAGGCATAGACGCTTGCGAATGCCGCCAGACCGAGCAGGATGAAGATCGCCGCCGCGACCATGCGAACGAGGCGCAGCGGCACGTGCTTTGCCGCCGCCTCGCCAAGCAGAACGGCCGGCACGTTGGCCGCCATCATGCCGAGCGTGGTGCCGAGCGCGACGAGCACCAGCGACTGGTAATGCGCGGCCAGCGCGGCCGTGGCGATCTGCGTCTTGTCGCCCATCTCGACCAGGAAGAAGGCCACCGTGGTGGCGAGGAAGGGGCCGAAGCGCGACGCCTTTGCCTCTTCCGCCGCGGGCGGCGCATCGGGAATGAGCGCCCAGACACCCATGGCGAGGAAGGAGATGCCGACCGTCCAGGCGAGCACCAGCGGCGTCAGCCAGTCGGCGATCAGCGTGCCGACAAAGGCGGCCAATGCGTGGTTGAGGATGGTGGCGACGAAGATGCCGGCGATGACGGCGAGCGGCGCGCGAAAACGGGCCGCCAGCAGCAGTGCCAGCAATTGCGTCTTGTCGCCGATTTCGGCGATGGCGACGGTACCGAGGGAAACGAGGAAGGCTTCCAAAAGACAAGCTCCGATGCCGGACGAGACAATGACCCATTGCGCCCGCCCGGCCGAGGGGCGCGCATGAGCCAAAGGTCTCGCCAATTCAGCTTGTCGCTGAGCACGGACGCCACGGGTTCGAGATTATCCAACCCGAGTTTGTTGACGCCCGCCCCTCTCTGCCATGACGGCGGAGGGCGGCTACTCCCCTAAGGACGGTGTGGGATTAGCACGCACGCAAAAACGGGGCAAGCGTCGTTTGCCGAGAGCGGAGCACCCCTCCCCAAACGGCTTGCAGCCGTTTGACTGCCCGGCCCTTCGCTTGCGCTCCGGGCGTTCGGGTCTCGAAAAGGTCCACCGGACCTTTTCGTTTGCTTACGCAAACCGCCCCTCACCCCACAGGGGGAGGGTGGAAGGAGATGAGTCAACGGAGCGCAGCGCCGACATCTGCCGCGATTTTTTCGCAGGCCGATTTTGCCAGCGGCACGACGCCGGTCATGGCGGTGAAGGCATGGGCGAGGCTGTCTTCGCAGCGATAGGTGACGGAGACACCCGCCGCTTTCAGCTTGTCGGCATTGGCCGCGCCCTGATCGCGCAGCGGATCGAAGCCGGCGGTGATGACGATGGCCGGCGCGAGCCCCGCGAGGTCCGGCGATTTCATCGGCGAGACGCGCAGATCCTTGCGTTCGGCTTCGTTGTTGAGATAGAGACCGCCGAACCAGTCCATGATTTCGGCCGTCAGCGGATAGACATGGGCGCAGCTGTCCATCGAGCCGCCCTTCCAGTCCCAGTCGGTGACCGGATAGATCAGCAGTTGCAGCGCCGGACCGGCGCGGCCGGCGCGTTTTTCCTCCTGGGCGATGACGGCGGAGAGATAGCCGCCGGCGCTGTCGCCGCCGACGCCGATTTTTCCGGCGATCATGCCGAGATCGGCGGCATGGGCATCGGCCCAGCGATATGCGGCCAGCGCATCGTCGATGGCGGCCGGGAATTTATGTTCCGGGGCCAGACGATAGGCGACGTTCAGCACCGCGCAGCCGGCAATGTCGGCAATCATCGTGCAGAAAGTGTGGCAGGTGTCGAGATCGCCGATGACGCAGCCGCCGAAATGAAAGAAGACCAGACCGGGCAACGGACCTTGCGCTTCTTTGGGCGTGTAGAGGGGCGCGTCGAGCGGGCCGGCCGGGCCCGGCACCGACAGCTCACGCACGGAAACGCTTTCGCGCGGCGCATCGTCGAGCAGGCTCAGGCCCGCCGCCGTGCCGGCGCGAGCGGCGGCGGGGTCGAGCGTCGTTATCGAAGGCTGCTTCGCGCCCTGCACGGCCAGAAACTGGGTGCGCGCATCGAGGATGCGGCCGTCGATCGCCAGCGGCTTGCCGCCCGACATTTTGATCAGGATGCCGTCGGGCAATTTCAGCAGGCTGCGGACGATGAATTTCTGGACGCTCATCGGCGATTTCCTCTCTAGGGGCGGGAGCGGCAATCAGGGCTGGCGCGCGGGCAAGGCGCGGAAACCGTTGAGCACCAGTTGGGTGGCGAAGGTCGAGGCGACGGTGGCATCCATGTCGGGGCGGCGCAACATGCGGTCGCCGATTTCCATGGCGATGCCGACAAGGGCGGCCATCAGATATTCGGAATCGACATCGGGCAGCGTGCCGTTGCGGATGTCTTCTTCCAGATATTCGCGGATCTCCTCGAAGCCGGCGAGGATTTCGGGCGAGTCCATG
>JAUXOE010000088.1 GCA_030682415.1 Parvibaculum sp. | reverse complement strand
ATGGCCTTCATGGCCGTCTATTTCGAGAATGCCGAACGCGGCTTCGCGCTCGGCGCCTTTGCCTTCATGGTGGAGACGCAAGAGGGCGGCGAGCCCGACAGCTGGGAAGAGCGCTCGCTCAGCGACGGATTGCTCGACGACTACCACCTCAACAAGCTTTTCGCCGACAAGGATGGCGATCTCTACATCGCTGCCGAATTCGGTATCGTCTACCGCTCGGGCGACCAGGGCCGTAACTTCGACCGCATCCAGACGCAGTATGAAGGCTCCTTCTGGGGCGGCTTCGGCATGAGCGACGGTTCGGTGATGGTGTTCGGCATGCGCGGCAACGCCTTCCGCTCCTGGGACAAGGGCCAGACCTGGACCAAGGTCGACACGGGCACCGACAAATCGATCGCCGGCGGCGTTCAGCTCGGCGGCGGCAAGATCATTCTTGTCGGTCTTCAGGGCTATATCGGCTACAGCGACGACAACGGCAAAAGCTTCGTCGAAGTCACGCGCGCCGACCGTCTTGGCTATGCGGCCGTCTCCGACGGACCCGATGGCCAGATCGTCGTCTTCGGCGAACCGGGCGCCAAGTTGATGCCCGACGATCCGGAAAAGGCGCGCGAAGCCGTTGGTGCGCGGATCACCGCCGCGACCGAGGGTGGCAGCTAGAGCGCCACCGATCCGGTTTACCGATCGAAGGACCCCGGCCTCGCGGCCGGGGTTTTTCATTGGGCGGCGACGGGCGGATCGCCGTTCTTTCATTGCCTCTTTTCATTGCCCGGGGCGCGGGCCACAATCCCGGAAACGAAAATAAAATGAGGGAGCGCGAAGCATGACGGGGAGCGTCGATTTCGGCCGCTACAAGCGGATCAAGGCGAGCCGGCAGGGCCGCGTGCTGACATTGGCGCTCAGCAATCCGGCGCTGATGAACGCCGTCGACGGCGAGATGCATCGCGAACTCTCAAGCATCTTTCTCGACGCCGCCGACGATCGTCAATCCGATGTGATCGTGCTGACCGGCGAGGGCGCGGCCTTTTCGGCGGGCGGCGATCTCAACTGGATGAAGCGCAGTTTCGAGGCCGGCGACAAGGGCCCCGATGCCGCCGAGGCCAAGCGCATCGTCTTCTCGCTGCTCGATCTTGAAAAGCCGATCATCGCCAAGGTGCGCGGGCCGGCCGTCGGGCTCGGCGCCACCATCGCGCTGATGTGCGATGTGATTTTTGCGAGCGACAATGCGCGCTTTGCCGATCCGCATGTGCGGGCCGGCATCGTCGCCGGCGATGGCGGCGCGATCATCTGGCCGCAGCTTGTCGGCTATGCGCGGGCCAAGGAATATCTGATGACCGGCGATCCGGTGCCGGCGGCGGAGGCGGAGCGGATCGGCCTCGTCAATCATGTGGTGCCGGATGACGCGCTCGATGCGCGTGTCGATGCGTTTGCCGCGAAGCTTGCCGCGGGCGCCACCCAGGCGATCAAGTACAGCAAGGTCGCGGTCAATATCGGCTTGAAGCAGCTTGCGCATACGATCCTCGATACGTCGATCGGCTACGAGATGCTGACCTTCACGACCGAAGACCACAAGGAAGCGGTCAATGCGTTTCTCGAAAAGCGCAAGCCGGCCTTCACGGGGAAATGACCGGCATGGATGCGACGATGGGCGAGATGCCGCTCAACTTCGACGAACCGGAACATGTCCGGATGCTGCGCGACAGCATGCGGCGCTTCGTCGAGGCGGAGATGCCACGGGCGAAAGCGCGCGAATGGGACCGCGGCAATATCTATCCGGCCGAGGTAATGAAGAAGCTCGGTGCGATGGGGATGATGGGGCTTACTGTCGACGAGGAATATGGCGGCGCCGGCGTCGACATCTATGCGACGATGGCGGTGATCGAGGAAATCGCCAAGCGCTCGGTCGCGGTTGCCTGTCCCTATATCATGGCGGTCTGCTATGCCGGCATGAATCTCGGCGAGAGCGCCAGCGAGGCGCAGAAGCAGGAATTGTTGCCGAAGGTCGCCAGCGGCAACCTTCTCTTTGCCTATGGATTGTCGGAGCCCAATGTCGGCGGCGATCTCGCGACCGTCGAAACGACGGCGCGGCGCGAGGGCGACGCGGTCGTCATCAACGGCGCCAAGCGCTGGTGCACCGGGGCCCATATCGCCGACTATATCTTCTGCCTGCTGCGCTCAGGGCCGAAGGACGAAAAGTACAAGAACCTTTCGATCGTGCTGGTGCCGCCGACATTGCCCGGTATCACCATCACGCCGCTCGGCCATCTCGGCATTCGCGGCGTCGAGACGAAGGACGTCACCTTCGACGATGTGCGGGTGCCGGCGGCCAATATTCTCGGCGGCGAGGCGATGTGGAACAAGGGCTGGCAACAGCTTGCGGGACGCGCGCTCGAGGTCGAGAAGCTCGAGCTTTCGGCCTGTGCGCTGGGGCTTGCCGAAGCGGCGGTCGCGGATGCCTGGGCCTATGCCGAGGAACGCGAGCAGTTCGGCCGCGCCATTGCCGGTCACCAGGCGGTCCGGCATATGCTGGCGGAAGCGCGCACGCGCGTGCGCGCCATGCGGCTGATGCTTTACAGCGCCGCCTGGCTGGCCGACCGGGGGCGGCCCTGTTCGGTCGAAACCTCGATGGCCAAGCTTTTCTGCTGCGAAGGCGCGGCGGAAGTCACGCAGACCTGTATGCGCGTCACCGGCGCCTATGGGCTGTCGGATGAAATGGACATGGAGCGCTATGTGCGCGACGCGATCAGCCTGCCGATCGTCGGCGGGTCGTCGAACATGCAGAAGAACAACATCGCCAACCGGCTGAAACTCGGTGCCTGAGGGAGAGATGATGAGCGATACACAAACGCGCAGCGGCGCGCAGATCGACCCGGTTTCCGCCGCCGAGGGCTTTGCCGAGGAGATCGCGGCGCGCGCCGCCGAGATCGAGGCCAATCGCTTCCTGCCGCAGGATATCGCCCGGCGCTTTGCCGAAGCCGGTCTCTACCGGCTCTGCATTCCGGGCGCCTATGGCGGGCGCGAGGCGCATCCCTCCGTTCTCTTCGAGACGGTGGAGCGGATCGCGCGGGCCGACGGGTCGGCTGCCTGGTGCGTCTTCATCGGTGCGACATCGGGCGTCGTTTCGGCCTTCCTTGCGCCCGAGGAAGCGCGTGCCGTGTTCGGCGATCCGCTGACCATCACGGCCGGCGTTTTTGCGCCGCGCGGCAAGGCCGTGCATGCGGTCGAGAAGGGCGTTCCGGGCTACCGTGTCAACGGGCGCTGGCAATGGGGCTCGGGCTCGCGCAATGCACAGTATATTTCCGGCGGCGCGATGATCCTGGGCGAAGACGGCAAGCCGGAAATGGCGGCCGAAGGCCTTCCGCAGAACCGGATGATGATGTTCGATGCGAAGGATGTGACGCTGCTCGACACTTGGGATGTGTCGGGCCTGTGCGGTACGGGCAGCACCGATTTCGAGGTGAAGGATTTGTTCGTGCCGGCATCGCGTGCGGTCAGCCTGATCAGCGACAAGCCGCTCGCGCGGCCGCTCTATTGCTTCCCGACCTTCGGGTTGCTCGGCATCGGCATTGCGGCGGTGGCGCTGGGTCTGGCGCGCGGTTCGATCGAGACGCTGGTGGAACTTGCCGGCGGCAAGACGCCGCAAGGCTCGTCGAAGCCGCTGGCGCTGCGTGCCAAGGCGCAGCTCGACGTTTCACAGGCCGAAGCGCTGACGCGCTCGGCGCGCGCCTGGCTGATGGAGACGGTCAATACCGCCTTCGACGCGGCGGAGAAGAATGGCGAGATGACGGTCGCGCATCGCCGCGACATTCGGCTGGCGACAACGCATGCGGTGCAGTCGGCGGCGCGGGCGGTCGATCTGATGTACACGCTGGCCGGCGGCAGTTCGGTCTATCGCGGTTCGCCGCTGCAGCGGCAGTTTCGCGACGTGCATGTCGCGACCCAGCACATGATGGTGTCGGACGCGACCTATGAGCTGACCGGGCGGCTGCTGCTTGGCGTGCCGACCAACACGGCGATGCTCTAGCACATTGAATTTTTTGTACTTTCTCCGAGGATAGAACAGGATGAGCGAAATGAGAAAAGGCCGCGTCGAAGGAAAGATGGCCTTCGTCACCGGCGGCGCGCAGGGGCTCGGCAAGGCGTCGGCGATCATGCTGGCGCGCGAGGGCGCGAAAGTGACCCTTGCCGACATCAACGAGAAGGGCGCGCGCGCCGTCGCCGACGAGATCAATGCGGATCGTCCGGGTACAGCCTTTGCCGTCGGTCTCGATGTCACGCGCGAGGATCAGTGGAAGGACGCGCTCGCCGAAGCCGACAAGGCGATGGGCGGCATCAATGTGCTGTTCAACAATGCCGGGATTGGCGGCGGCACGACGGTCGAGGATACCGACTTCGAGACCTACAAAAAAGTCATGGCGGTCGATGTCGATTCGGTCTTCCTCGGCTGCAAATATGCGATCCCCTACATGGTGCGCCATGCGCCCGGCTCGATCGTCAACACCTCGTCGATCGCCGGCCTGATCGCCGGCCACAACATGGCGGCCTATAATGCTGCCAAGGCGGCGGTGTGGTTGCTGTCGAAGTCGGTGGCGCTTCACTGCGCCAAGCGCGGCTACCGCATTCGCTCAAATTCGATCCATCCGACTTTCATCGACACACCGATCCTTGATGGCATGGCGCGTGGCATGTCGAAAGAAGAGCTGGTCAAGAAGCTTGCCAAGCAGGTGCCGCTCGGGATTGTCGGCGAGCCGGACGATGTCGCCTATTGCGTGCTTTATCTGGCGTCCGACGAATCGAAGTTCATCACCGGCGCCGAGATCAAGATCGATGGCGGCATTAGCGCCATGTAAGGGGATCGGCGCTTAAGCTTTCCCATCGGGTCTTGCGGGGAGGCGGGACCGCTCCCATATCGGTCGGCAGTCATGACCCAGCGCGTCCTTATCGTGCTCCATCAGGAGCGTTCCAGCCCCGGCCGGGTGGCGCAGGCGCTTCTGCGCCGCGGCTGCGAACTCGACATCCGCCGCCCGGCGCTGGGCGAGCCGCTGCCGGAGACCATGGCGGCGCATGACGCGGCGATCATTTTCGGCGGGCCGATGAGCGCCAATGACGATCTTCCGTTCATCAAGGCCGAAATCGACTGGATCGGCGTGCCGCTGCGCGAGGAAAAACCCTATCTCGGCATCTGTCTCGGCGGGCAGATGCTGGCGCGGCATCTCGGGGCCCGCGTCTGGAGCCATCCGGAGGCCCGGGTCGAGGCCGGCTATTATCCGATCCGGCCGACCGGCGAGGGCGGCCATCTCTTCGACGATCCGCAATTCGTCTATCAATGGCACCGCGAGGGCTTCGACCTGCCGTCAGGTGCGGTTCAGCTTGCCGAAGGCGTTGGCGATTTTCCGGTCCAGGCCATGCGCTACGGCGCCCGTGCCTATGGCATCCAATTCCACCCCGAGCTGACGACGCCGATGATGGATGCCTGGCTGACGCTGGCGGCCGAGCGGCTGACGCAGCCCGGTGCCCAGCCTGCCGAGGCGCATCGCATGGGCCGTGAGAGCCATGACGGGGCGCTGAGGGTCTGGTTGTCGCGTTTCCTCGACCACTGGCTGCCGGCCGAAAACGAGGCCCGCCAGAGCGCCTGACCTTCGCTATGCGTGAAACAGAGGGGGAAGGGATGCTCCGGAAATGGTGGAGCCGAGCGGGATCGAACCGCTGACCTCCTCATTGCGAACGAGGCGCTCTCCCAACTGAGCTACGGCCCCGGAGCCCGGCGCTTTTCCGGCACCGGAGCCGCTTCTTAGGCGGCGGCGGGCGAGGTGTCAAGTGAGCGGGAAAGCGCCGCGGAGCCGGTACTGAAACCGGTCCTTGAACGGCGTCCCGCGCCCGTTTACACCTTGGACAACGGATTCGCCGTGGTGCAATTCGCGCCGCTTCCCGGGCGGCCGGTCTCCCGGCCCCGAACAATCAACAATGGCGAGGCCCCATGATTGCCCTGCTGAACCTGATCGCCTCGGCCATCACCCTTTATGTCTGGATCATCGTGATCGGGGTGGTGCTGAGCTGGCTGGTCGCCTTCAATGTTATCAACACCCACAACCGTTTCGTCTACACGGTGGTCGACACGATCAACCGGCTGACCGAGCCGGTGCTGCGGCCGATCCGCAATCTGCTGCCCAATCTCGGCGGCATCGACATCTCGCCGGTCATCCTGATCCTGTTGCTCTTTTTCGTGCGCAACCTGATCGTCTACGATCTGCCGATCTGGCTCGGGTATGGGGTCGGATACTGAGCGGAGAGGGCGCCGTGAAGGCGGTCAGCGGCGGCGTCTCGGTCCGGTTGCGCGTCACGCCGCGTGGCGGCAGCGACCGGATCGACGGGCTGGCGCGTGACGCCGAAGGCGGGCGCTTTCTCAGGCTGCGCGTTTCGGCCGTCGCCGAGAAGGGCCAAGCCAACGAGGCGGTGGTGAGGTTGCTGGCGAAGGCCTGGCGGCTGCCGCGCACGGCGCTGACGATTACCGCCGGCGAGAGCGGCCGCAACAAGGTGGTGACCGTCGCGGGCGATGCGGCGGTGCTTGAAGCGCAGATTTCGACCTGGCTCGAAGCATTGCCGGGTGCGAACGAAAAGGGCGGGGCGGCATGAGCGAGGCGCGGATCATCGATGGCAAGAGCATCGCCGATGCCCTGCGCGCCCGCGTCGCCACTGAAGTGGCACGGCTCAAAAAGGATCATGGGGTCACGCCCGGTCTCGCGGTCGTTCTGGTCGGCAACGATCCCGCCAGCGAAATCTATGTTCGCAACAAGGGCATGCAGACCAAAGAGGCCGGCATGAACTCATGGGAGTTCAAGCTGCCCGATACGACGACGCAGGATGCGCTGCTGGCGAAGGTTCGCGAGCTCAACGCCGATCCGGCCGTGCATGGTATTCTGGTTCAGTTTCCGGTACCGGCGCAGATTTCCCAGCAAGCCGTCATCGAAACCATCGATCCCGACAAGGATGTTGACGGTTTGCATCCGGTCAGCGCCGGGCGGCTGGCGAGCGGATTGCCGGGCCTGGTGCCGGCGACGCCGACTGGCTGCCTCGTTCTGGCGCGCGAAGCGTTCAAGGCGCGCGGCGAAACGCTGGCGGGCAAGCATGCGGTTGTGGTCGGCCGCTCCAATCTTGTCGGCAAGCCGGTCGCGCAATTGCTGCTCGGTGAAAACTGTACCGTCACCATCGCGCATAGCCGGACCGCCGATCTTCCCGCCATTTGCCGTCTTGGCGACATATTGGTGGCTGCAACCGGCCGGGCCGAGATGATCCGCGGCAGTTGGGTGAAGCCCGGCGCCGTCGTCATCGATGTCGGTACCACACGCCTTCCGGCGCCCGAACGCGGCGCGGGCAAGATGCGGCTTGTCGGCGACGTCGCCTTTGCCGAGGCGAAAGCGGTTGCCGGCGACATCACGCCGGTGCCCGGCGGCGTCGGCCCCATGACCATTGCCTGCCTGCTGCGCAATACACTTTTTGCCGCCTCGCGCATTCACGGCATCGCGCCGCCGCAAGATATCTGAGGCCCTGCCCATGGAAATGCGCCAGCTTGGAAAATTGTGGCCGGTCAGCGCGCTGACGCTAGGCGGCGGTCTCGGGCAGATATGGGGCGCGACGACACGTGATGAGGCGGTCGCCACGGTGCGTGCGGCAGCCGATGCCGGCATCACGCTTTTCGACATGGCGCCGCTCTATGGACGCGGCGAGGCCGAAGCGGTAATGGGCGCGACCTTCGAGGGAAAATGGCCGGACGGCATCCGCGTCACCACCAAATGCATGATCGGACAGCGGCACTTTCCCGATGTCGCGGCGCGGCTCGAAACCTCGCTGATGCGCAGCCTTGCGACAATGCAGCGCGAACAGGTCGACATCTTCCTGCTGCATTCCAATATCTGTCCCGACGACTATGTCTATGAGCGCGATCCCGACTTTCCGAGTTTCGGCGCCGTCACGCGCACGCAATTCGTCGAGGTTATTGTCCCCACCTTCGAAAAGCTGAAAGCGCAGGGGCTGATCGGCGCCTGGGGCATCACCGGTACGGGTCTGCCGCGCACGACCATGGATGTGCTGCGCGACGGTCCGCGCCCCGCCGTCGTGCAGGCGGTGACCAATCTGCTCGATTCGCCGGGCGGCATGCGTCGCTACGAGGAGCCGGCCGAGCCGCGCAACATCATCCGCACTGCGGGGAACAACGATGTCGGCGTCATGGGCATTCGCGCCGTGCAGGCCGGCGCGCTGACATCGGCCATCGACCGCAAGATGGACGACAACGAGCCCGAGATGCAGGACTTCGCCAGGGCCGCGCCCTTCCGCGCCCTTTGCCGCGAAATCGGCGAAGACCCGGCTCTTGTCGCGCATCGCTATGCGCTGGCGATCCCCGGCGTCGACACGCTGGTGCTCGGTGTCAAGAACCGCGCCGAGCTCGGCGATGTCGTTGCTGCTGCGGCGCGCGGGCCGCTTGAAGCCGACCTCGTCGGCCGCATCGATGCACTGCGCCTCAACTTCCAGATCCCGCGTATGCCGATCGACGGGGAGGACATGCGCTGATGCCGCTCCCCGCCGCGCGTCTATCTGTTGTCGAGTTGTGCCCGGACCGCGTGCAGCCCGTCGCGGGTGATGCGATAGGGGCTGCCGTCGCGCGAGGCGATCAGGCCGCGCCGGCGCAAACGGCGGAAGGTCGCCAATGAGCAATCGCTCAAAACCCAACCCTCGCGCGTGACGCAGATGACGGTGCGGATTTTTCCTTTTTCATCTTTTTCGACGCGGATCGTGCCGCCGCGCGCCAGCGCATGGAGCGTGCGCTGCTCGAATTTCGAGACGTTCATCGGAAGATACCTGGAGAAAAGCCAAAGCGAAACGGGCGGCGCGGCCGGCGCAGGCAATCGCGCTGCGCGGGCGGTGGCCCGTCTTTTCAAATGGCCCGTCCGAGAGGGAAAACCCGTCTCAGCGGCCGCGCTTTTCTCCGGCTACAGACATCAACGCTCCATCGCGTGTGGTACGCCATCTCTAACCGAAGGCCGCGCGGTCCGTCAATCGGCACGGCGGCTGCCGGCGGCGGCACTGTTCATTTTTGCCGCGCTGTTGCCGGCAGGCGACGCCCGCGCCGACAGTCACGACGTCGCGGGCGGCATGATCGCCTGGCCCGAACACGAGATGGAGCGCGCACTCGACTTCCTGATCGAGCGGCGGATGAAGGATCTCGACATACGCGGCGCTGCGGTTGCGGTCGTTGTCGATGGCAAGCTTGTCTTCGAACGCGGCTACGGGGTCGGCGATATTGGTGGCGAAGTGCCTGTCACCGAGTACACGCTTTTCGAAGCGGCCTCGCTCGGCAAGCCCATTGTGGCGTTCGGGGCGCTGCTGCTGGCGCGAGAGCGGAAACTCGCGCTTGACGAACCGGTCACCGAGAGTTTCGATGCGCCCTGGCTCAAGGATGCTCATGACCGCGCGACGGTGACGCCGCGCCATTTGCTGACGCACAGGTCCGGCCTCTCCAACAATCTGCGCTTTGGCTCGCGCAGGACGGGTTTCGAGCCCGGCTCGCAATTTTCCTATTCGGGTGTCGGCTACATGTATCTTGCCGAGGTGATGGCCGGGATCGAGGAAACCGGCTTCGACCGGTTGATGCGCGAGCGCGTTTTTGCGCCGCTCGGGATGCATTCGTCGGGCTACACGGTGCCCGAGGCGCTGGTCGACACCGTGGCGCGGCCGCATGTGCCGCTGTGGATGCCGATCGTCGCGCTTGTCGGGCCGGCGCTTTGTTTCCTCGCGATCCTCGGATTTCTGACGCTGCTTGTCGTCCGTTTCGGGTTTGAGCGGTTGCGCGTCCGGCCGGTCGAGTTGCTGCCGGCGTTGGTGTTGGCTCCCTTGCTGGCGGGCGGCCTTGTTTTTCTGGGCTTTGGATTGTGGGCGCTGATTTTCAGTCTCGGCTATCTGCTGGCCTGGCTTGTCGCGCTGAGCGCTGTCGCCTTCTCGCTGCAATATCTGCGGGTGGTTCTCGATCAAGGGCGGAGCGACCGGGTGATCTCGCGCGGCCGGATGCGGCGTCACGGCCTCGACCCGGCGATGCTTGGAATCGCCTTTGTCGCCAGTCTGCTTTTCATGTTCTGGCAAGTCCCCGGCCCGATGCGGAACGGCAACGATCTCAATCCGGCGTCGTCGTTGCGGTCGAGCGCCCATGATCTCGGACTCTTCATGGCGGGGTTCATCGACGGTGCGGTGATCGGGCCGGAATGGCGCGCCCGCATGGTCTCGGAGCGTGTCGAGATCGGTACGCGTGGCAGCAGCCGGGTCGGCTGGGGTCTCGGTTTTGGTACGCGCGAAACGGCCACAAGTTTCACGGCCTGGCAATGGGGCTCCAATGTCGGCTCGAAAAGCCTGATGGTGATCGACCCGTCGCGCCGCGCCGGCGTCGTCGTGCTGACCAATGCCGAAAGCGGCGACCGCCTTGTTCAGGAAGTTGCCGGGCATGTCCTGGGCATTGATGGGTCATGGCGTCTGCCCTGATCGCGGGCCAAGGATTCGCAACGCGGGAGGTGGGCGTGATGGAAAAATTCGAGAAGATTTTCACTCGGGCCGCCAAGCGCCATGGCGGTGCCAAGGCGGTTGAGGCGAACCTCTCCAAACCGAAAA
>JAUXOE010000081.1 GCA_030682415.1 Parvibaculum sp. | reverse complement strand
GTCTCCAGCAGGAAGATCGCGATGCGCTCGAAAGAGCCCATGATCATCAGCGTTCCGGTCGCCGCCAGCAGCAATCCGGCGGCCATCTCGACCTTGCGCATATGGCGGCGGAAGCTGGCGGCAAACGACAAAAATCCGCGTACGGCAAATGCCGCCGCAAGAAAGGGAATACCAAGCCCCAGTGAATAGACCGTCAGCAGCGTCACGCCGGCCTGCAAACTCTCCTGCGCCGCCGCGATCGTCAGGATCGTCGCGAGGATCGGACCGATGCAGGGCGTCCATCCGAAAGCGAAAGCAAGGCCCAGCAGATAAGGACTTCCGAACTGCATCAGCGGGCTGCGCGCCACCTCGCCATTGCCGGCAATGTGAAAACGCATGTCGCGGTCGAGCAGCGCGATGCGAAAGAGACCCATGTAATGCAGGCCGAAAACGACAATGACGGCGCCGGCGATCTGCGAAAGCAATATCTTGTTCGTCATGATAAAGGGATTGATCGCCGAGGCGCTGGCGCCCAGCGCGACGAAAATTGTCGTGAAGCCGAGCACGAATCCGAAGGCGCCCAGCGCCACGCGCTGCGTCAACCCTTCCGAGGCCAGCGGCTGCCCGTGTTCGTCCTCGCGCGTCAGCTCTTCGAGCGAAGTGCCCGCAATGAAGCAGAGATAGGCCGGCACCAGCGGCAATACGCAAGGCGACAGAAAACTGATGAGACCGCCGGCGGCGGCTGCGAGATAGCTGATCTCCATCACGTTCGCCTCATCGCGGCCGACGCCAGCCAACCGGCAAAGGCCGCGCCAAGCACCGCCAGCAAACCGTAAAGAAGCGGATCGCTATGCGCCGCGCGGTAGATGAAGCGTTCGATGCCGCGCTTGTCGATATAGAGCGGCGACGAAATCGTGTCGACCACTTCGCCGTCCTGAAACAGATAGACCTTTGCGGTGTAAAGGCCGACCGGCACGTTGGCCGGAATGTCGACCGTCGCGCGGAAAAGTGTTTGTCCGAGAAAGGTCACGCCGCCCGGCACATTGCTGTAAAGCCGGTCGCGCTGTCGGTTGCGGATCAGCGCCTTCCAGAAAGCGTTCTCCTGCTCCGGCATCAGCGCCTGCGCCGTGCCGTCGATCGCACGGGCTTCGGCCACGCCGATATCGACATTCTCGATTCCGATGCGCAGCGCCTTCAGCGTCTCGGGCGGCGCGGTCACCTCAAGCGGCCGCGTGCTGGCAACGGCGTAATAGCCCGGCACATCCGGATAGGTGACGGAGTCGTGATTGACCCAGACCCCGCCGACGCGATCCTTCCGCCGCACCATTGCCGGCGCGTTCGGTCCCTGCACCACCACAACAATGTCGCGGTTGATCGCCCGCGCGCCGGGTGTCCGCGCTTCCACCGCACCGAACAGCAGAATCTCCGTGCCGGTGAAATTGGAACGGATGGCAATCTGGTGCGCGGAAAGATCGGTCACCAGTTGGTCGGCGCGCACGGCCCCCGCCGCCAGCACAACGAAGACCAGCGCCAGCGCAAGGCGATATGTCGGAAATGTTTTCATCTGTGCGGCGCCACATCGACAACGGAATAGAGATCGTCGGGCGTCGTCACCAGATCGAAGCCAAGTCGGAGTCCGATCAGCAGCAGGATCGCCGCCAGCAAGGCGCGCAATTGCTCGGAGGGAAGTTTCTCCGCCGCGCGCACGCCATACTGCGCGCCGATGACGCCGCCGATCACCAGCAGGAATCCGAGCACGATGTCGACGGCGAAATTGGTATAGGCATGCATCACCCCGGTCAGCGCGGTCACGAAGACAATCTGGAAGAACGACGTGCCGATCACGACATTGGTCGGCATCCGCAGCAGATAGATCATCGCCGGGATCATGATGAAGCCGCCGCCGACACCCATGATTGCCGACAGCATGCCGACAAAGAAGCCGACAAGGATCGGCGGGATGACGCTGATATAGAGCTTCGAGCGGCGGAACCGCATCTTGAAGGGCAGGCCGTGAATCCAGCTGTGATGGCCGCCGCGCCGCGCCGGAATGACGCCGCCGCGCGCCGCGCGGATCGCGCGCACGCTCTCGACCATCATCATCGCGCCGATGACGCTGAGGAACAGCACATAGACCAGCGAGATGACGAGGTCGATCTGGCCGATGCGCGTCAGCACCCTGAACAGGTAGATACCGCTGATCGAACCGACCACGCCGCCGATCAGCAGGATACCGCCCATCTTGAAGTCGATCGATTTGCGCGTGAAATGCGCCAGCGCGCCCGTCACCGACGAGGCGACGACCTGCGTCGACTGCGTACCGACCGCAACCGCGGGTGGAATGCCGAGAAAGATCAGCAGCGGTGTCATCAGAAAGCCGCCGCCGACGCCGAACATGCCCGAAAGGAATCCGACCGCACCGCCCATGGCGAGAATGGTCAGCACATTGACCGGCATCTCGGCGATCGGAAGATAAATCTGCATGGCGCGGCGGGACTCCGGCAGCCGGAAACCGTCCCGGAGCGAAGTGGGGACGGAGCAACGGATGCAGATTTGGGTAACACGTCCGGCCGGGAATTCCTAGGCAAACCGGCCCGGAATCGGCTCAGCCGAAGCGCGCCTCGAGCGTCGCCAGTGTCTCGGGCGTCACCGTGCCTGTCGCCTCCAGGCCCTCGGTCATCTGGTAGTCGAGAAGGGCGTCGCGCGTGCGCGGCCCCATCTGCCCGTCAGGCGATCCGGCGTCGTAGCCGAGCCGGTTGAGCAGCGCTTGCGTCCGGGCGATGGCGTCCCGCGCCGGTACGGCGGCCTTGTTGCCGAGGTTGCCCAGCGACGACACGTCCCAACTCTTCAGCGAGCTGATATCGCCATTGGCGAGCGGGGCCGGCGTCTTGGCGCGCCAGGTTTCGGTGGCCACCTTCGCCTTGGCAAGCTCGCCGGCATCCATCGTCGCGGCCAGCGCATCGCGCTTGGCGGCGGCGCCCTTGTCGCCGCCCTTGGCGGCAATCGCGAGCCACTTGTAGGCCTCGGTGGCGTTCTTCTCGATGCCGAGGCCGCGCTCGTTGAGCACGGCGAGATTGTACTGGCTGTCGCCGAGACCGTAATTGGCGGCTTCTTCGAACCACTTGGCGGCGGTGACAAAGTCCTGCGCGGTGCCGCGTCCTTCGGCATGGATGACGGCGAGATTATGCATCGCCTTCACGTTGCCGCTTGTCGCCGCCTTTTCGTAGAGGCTGCGCGCCTTGGCGTCGTCCTGCGTCACGCCGCGGCCTTTTTCATACTGCGTGGCGAGCCTGTATTGCGCGATGGCAAGCCCCTGATCGGCCGCACGTTCGAACCATTCAGCGGCCTGGCTCATATCCTGCGTCACGCCTTCGCCAACGGCATAGCGCTGTCCGACTTCGTACTGCGCGGCCGCGTCGCCGCCCGCCGCCGCTTCCATCAGCGTCAGACGTACCGGTTCAACCGGCGCTGTCTCGACGGGCTTTGCCGGTGCCGGTGTCAGCGACGGTGCCGGCGTCAAGGTCGCCTGGCCCGCGGGTCGCGCGGTTGCAGGGCTCGGCGCCGAAGGCTTTGCTGTCGAGGGCGGCGTCGGCACGAGCGCTTCGTCCGGCGTTGCCGGTTGTGCGGTGGAAGGCGTGGTGGACGCCGGCACTGAAGCGTCGTTTGCTGTCGCGCCGGCGTCCTCCGGACTGGCCTCCGGATCCTTGTTCGTTGCGGCGCCCGTACCTTCGGCGTCGAGCACGGACGGTTGCGTCCCGCTCTGGTCGTTCGGTGCATCAAGCGGCGCGATGCGCTGCGCGGGTCCTTCTTGCAGCATCAAATAGGTGCCGGCCATCAGCGCCAGAAACACAAAGCTCGCGGCAACTCCGAAAAAGAGCTTGCGGCGGCCCCTGCCGGGATCCTCTGCCGAAAAACGCGCAGGCGACTCGGCATAGCCCGGCGCGGGCGGCGTTGCGTAATAGGGTTCCTGACGCGGCGTCTGCCCGCCTTGCGCGGCAGCCTGAGCGGCGCGGCGCGCGGCGGCAAGAAAATCATTGGCGGCGCGCTGTCCGGCATTCTCCATCGGCGGGGGTGCAGGGTCGGGCGGAATAATGCCGTCATCGGCCGGCCCGCGCATCTGCGTGTCGGCCAGTTCATCCTCGTCCGCATAGGGCGGGGCGTCGTTCTCGTAGGGCGCATCGACGGGCGGCGGCGCCGAAACCGTCGGCGCGACCGGGCGGCCCCAATCCGAAGGGTTGAGGGCCGGACCGAGATTGCCGCCCATTGCCGGATTGAGCATCGGCGGCGCATCGAATTGCGGCATCGGGAAACCGGGGCCGGACGGCGCGAAACCGGCCGCCACGCCGCCCGTATTGAGCTGCGGCGAAAGCGCGGCCTGCTTCACGGCCTTGGTTTCACGTTCGAGATGACCGAGACGGTTCGTCATCTTCTCGATCATCGACTGCAACGACGTCAGCGCTTCGCGGTCGCGGCTGTCGGTCACGCTGAGATTTTCGCTGATGCCGGCAATCGCCTGTTCGACGGTTTGCGCGGCCTGCACGGTCAGCTGTTCGTTATGTTCGAGTCGCTGCGCCATCTGTTCGAGGCGTTGCGCCAGTGCCTGCGGAATCTCGTGACGCTGCACATTGTCGAGGTCTTCGAGCTTGCGCGCGATGCCGGTGACGCTGGTCTCGAAAATCTTTGCCGTCTCGTCGCTGCGAAGTTCGGCGCGCTCCAGACGCTGCGCCATTTGTTCGAGGCTGGTCTGAAGCCGTTCGATGGTCGCGCGCTGGTTTTCGGCATGCGATTTTTCTTCGATCGCCTTTAGTGCGGCTTCCACGGCTTGCGGCGCTATGCCGGAAACGCCGTGCTCCATCTTCTCCATGCGCGTTGCAAGCTGCATCAACGCATCTTCGAGCGCGCGGGCGCGCTTCTTGGCTTCTTCGCGTTCGGATTCCTCTTCCGCCGTTTCCATACGGTCGGAAAGCGCGGCCAGCGACTGACGAATTTCGGCCAGCGTATCGTCGGTGCGCCGTTCGGTCTGGTCGAGATGATCGACGACCGCGTTGACGGCTTTCTCAAGCGTCTGGATCGTGCGCGCATCTTCCGGGCGCAAGCCGCCGCTGCGCGCGCGTTCGGCCCGCTCCATGCGCTCGTGCAATTGCTGCAGTTTCCGCTCCAGCGGATCCAGCGATCGGGCCTCGGAGGACCGGGCTTCGGAATATCTGTCGTCCATGTCGTGCTCCGACTGGTCGATACGCGCGGCGAGTTGTCCCACCGTCGCTTCGAGCCTGCGCGTCATATCCAGGGCGCGGCGTTCGCTGTTCTCGACCCGCTGCACCACCTCGCGCACCGCTTCGGCCACAGGGGCAAGATCGACCCCGGAAGCAGGCTTGGGTTCGGACGGTGCCGCTTGCGGCGGCGCATAGGCGTTCCGGTAGGGCTCGGAAGCACCGCCTTCGGCGCTCACTTCATCCGTACCGGTTTCCATGATCACGTTGTTCAGCCACGCGCCAAGCGTCACACCCGCCCGGCGGGCAGCCTGTTTGGCCGCCTCTCGCGCCTCGGGCTCAATGCCTTTGACGCTCCATGGAACCCCAGATCTCATCCGAATCACTATGCCCGTTAACCCTCTGGGGCAGTATAAACCGCGCTATCTGGTATTACGAAGGCGCGCTGTCCCAAAACCTTGTAGCGGTTGCGCTCGCACCGGCCAGCGTCTGCACGCAGGACGGTCACTCCCGTAATAAAGCGCCAACCTAGGTAAAGACCGGGTTAACGGCTGCGTCATTTCGGTATTTGGCCTCAGCCCACGGAATGATCGTTGCGGAGCGCCAGCATCGCCACATCGCTCCATTTCGACCAGTCGCGGGCCTTGCCGAGGGCCTTGCCGTAGGAAGCGGCCACCCGGCCGGCAAGTTCGCTGCTCTGCGCGAGTTCGGCGAGTACCTCCCGCGCCGCTTCGGCCATCGCCGCGGCGACGGCTTCAGGCCATGTCCGCAGCTCCGTGCCGCCGGCCGCCACCAGGCGCGCAAAGGCGTCGGCATTGTGGAAGGTGAAATCGGCGAGCGTCTCGGCGGCGCTCGCCATGGCCGCGCCACGCACGATCTCCTGCAGCTCGGGTGCCAGCCCCTCGAACTTCGCCTTGTTGACCATCAGCTCGAGTGCGGGCCCTGCTTCGTGAAAGGCCGGGAGGTAGTAATAGCGGGCGGCCTTGTTGAGTCCGAAGGCCATGTCGTTCCAAGGGCCCACCCATTCGGCGGCATCGATCGTGTTGTTCTTCATCGCCGTGAAAATCTCGCCGGGCGGTGTCAGCACGACGCTGACGCCAAGCCGGCGCATCACTTCGCCGCCAAGTCCTGCGATCCGGAACCGGAGCCCCCGGAGATCGTCGAGCGTGTTGATCTCGCGTGCGAACCAGCCGCCCGCCTGCACACCGCTCGAGCCGGCATAAAAGGGCAGGATGCCGAAGGGCGCATAGGCCTCGTCCCAGAGCGCCTGGCCGCCGCCGAATTGCAGCCAGCCGGCCATTTCCGGCGCCATCAGCCCGAAGGGGACGCCGGTGAAATAGTGGAAGACCGGATTCTTGCCCTGCCAGTAATAGGGGCTGCCATGGCCCATTTCGCAGGTCCCTTGCGCCACGGCATCGAAGACCTCGAAGGGCGGCACAAGCTCGCCCGCGCCGAACAGCTTCACCGTCAGCCTGCCGCCCGACATCGCGCCGATCCGGTCGGCCAGCCGCTGCGCGTTGACGCCGACACCCGGCGCGCCGTTGGGCCAGCTCGTGGCCATCTTCCATTCGATCGCGCTGTCGGCGCGTGCGTGGCGCGTCAGCGCCGGCATGGCAAGGGCGCCGGCCGCCGCGCCGCCGATGAATTGTCTGCGTTTCATGATGCTGCTTCCCCGGAGATTCGACACCGCAAGCATGTCATCCGGCGGCGCTGTCCGGCAATGGCCGCGCGAGCGGCATCAATTGCTGGCAAAAACCTGCACGGCAATGATGCGCGTTCCCGTTCGCGCGATGCCGACACCGCTGCGGGTCGCCGAGCCTGCCTGCATGATTTGCCGGTGTGGTGGGCTCTGCGCCCATTTTTCGACCATGACCGCAGCCAGCGCCGCGTCGCTCATGGCCGTATAGGCGGCCCCGTCCAGCCTCTGGATGTTCTCCGAAATGCGGGCGCTGAAAGCCGGATCGACCGCCAGCACCCGTTCGCGCGGCCCCTGACCCTCGGGATTGTGGTGACCCAGATAGTCGCGCTGCACCATATCGGCCGCATGGACCGCGGCGGCGCGTTGCAGCACCGCATCGGTCGTCAGCGCGCTTTCACCCTTGCCTTGGCGCCAGACATTGACGGCTGTCATCACCGCACGGCCGAGCGGCGTGTCGGCCTCGGCGGCGGCGCTCGCCGCAGCGGGCAGCGACCGTGTGCTGACATTGACCGGCGGCGTCCGGTCTGTCCCGGTCGCACAGCCGGCAAGCATCGCCACCAGAACGGTCGCCGTCAGGAATCTCTTGCCGCGCATGGTCGGCCTCCTTTTGATCGCGCCGAGCCTAGCAGGTCGAGAGCGCGAGGACCTCGTATTGACGTTTACGTCAACGTCAACTAGAGTCCCGCCCGCATCAAAAATCGGCTGAAAACAGCCAAAAATATCACGTTCAGGGAGCGATCATCTCATGGACCAGCAGCTACACAGCACGGCCGCGGTGTCGCGCCGCGATACCCGCGACATCGCCGGCGAGACCTTCTCGATCACCCAGCTTGCCGAGGAATTCGGCCTGACGACCCGTGCCATCCGTTTCTATGAGGACAAGGGCTTGCTGGCGCCCGAGCGCCGCGGCCAGACCCGCGTCTATCATCCGCGCGACCGCGCCCGCCTGACATTGATCGTGCGCGGCAAGAACGTCGGCCTGGCCTTGGCCGAAATCAAGGAAATCCTGAGCCATTACGACCAGGAAGACGGCTGCGAGACGCAGAACCGTGTCGCGATCGCCAAGTTCCGCCGTCGCATCGAGAGCCTGCAGGAGCAGCGCCGCGAGATCGATCTCCAGATCAAGACGCTGGCGGACAGCTGTGCGCGTCTCGAGGCGCAGATCACGGCCCAGGAAAAGCGCGGCAGGGTCGAAAAGAAGCTTGTTGACTCCGAAGCGGCAAAGACGAAAAAGCCGGAAAAGGCTATCGTCTGAGCCTTGGCGCGCCCGTCTGAAATGAGCGCGTAACCCCGCCGGAGGAAACCCATGCCGACCTACAAAGCGCCGCTGCGCGAATACCGCTTTCTGCTGAACGAGTTGCTCGACTTCTCGCAATATGGCGACCTGCCGGGCTTCGCCGATGCGCCGGCCGATCTTGTCGACGCCATTCTCGAGGAAGCAGGCAAGCTCACCGAGGAAGTGCTGCAGCCGCTGAACCAGATCGGCGACCGCGAAGGCTGCAAGCTCGAAAACGGCGTGGTGACGACACCGACCGGCTTCAAGGACGCTTACAAGTTGCTGGTCGATGGCGGCTGGCCGGCGCTCGTTGCCGACACGGCCTATGGCGGACAAGGGCTTCCCAACGCCCTCGGCGTCATTTTCAACGAGATGGTCTCATCCGCGAACATGGCTTTCGGCATGTATCCGGGCCTCAGCCACGGCGCCTACTCGGCACTCTCGCAGCACGGCACCGACGAGCAGAAAAAGAAATACCTGCCGAAGCTCGTGACCGGCGAATGGACCGGCACGATGAACCTGACCGAGCCGCATTGCGGCACCGACCTCGGCCTGTTGCGTTCGAAGGCTGTGCCGGTCGGCGACGGTTCCTACAAGATCAGCGGTCAGAAGATTTTCATTTCGGCCGGCGATCACGATCTCGCCGAGAACATCCTGCATCTCGTACTCGCCCGCATCGAAGGCGCGCCGCAGGGCGTGAAGGGCATCTCGCTCTTCCTGGTGCCGAAATATCTCGTCAATGAAGACGGGTCGCTCGGCAACCGCAATGGCGTTTCGGTCGGTTCGCTGGAAGAGAAAATGGGCATTCACGGCAACGCGACCTGCGTGCTGAACTACGATGAGGCGCTCGGCTGGCTGGTTGGCGAAGAGCACAAGGGCCTGCGCGCCATGTTCACGATGATGAACGAGGCCCGTCTCGGCGTCGGTCTGCAGGGCCTCTCGCAGTCCGAAGTCGCCTATCAGAACGCGGTCACCTATGCGCTGGAGCGCTTGCAGGGCCGCTCGCTGACCGGTCCCAAGGCCGAAGACAAGCCCGCCGATCCGCTGATCGTCCATCCCGACATCCGCCGCATGTTGCTCAACGCCAAATCCTTCAACGAGGGCGCGCGTGCGCTGCTCGTTTGGACCGCGCTGCATGGCGATCTCTCGCACCGCTCCAACGACGAAAAGACGCGCGAATTCGGCGACGACATGATGTCGCTGCTGACCCCCGTGCTGAAAGGCTATTTCACCGATCGCGGTTTTGCCCATGCGGTTGATGCACAGCAGGTCTATGGCGGTCACGGCTATATCGACGAATGGGGCATGGGCCAGTTCGTGCGCGATGCCCGCATCGCCATGATCTACGAAGGCGCCAACGGCGTGCAGGCGCTCGATCTCGTCGGCCGCAAGCTGGCGCAGAATGGCGGCCGCGCGGTCTTCGCCTTCTTCAAGGCGGTTGACGATTTCATCGCCGCCAACAAGAGCAATGCCGATCTGAAGCCGTTCCTCGATCCGCTGGCTGCCGCGCGCAAGGATCTCGAAGCAGCGACCATGTGGTTCATGGAAAACGCGCTGCAGAACCCGGATCACGCCGGCGCCGGCTCGACGCCCTACATGCATCACTTCGGCGTCACCGGCCGTGCGTTCATGTGGGCGATGATGGCGAAAGTCTCGCTGGAAAAGCTCGCCGCCCAAAGTGAGGGCGACAACGCCTGGTACGAAACGAAAATCAAGACAGGCCGCTTCTA
Organism: Parvibaculum sp.; assembly: GCA_030682415.1. GTDB lineage: Bacteria > Pseudomonadota > Alphaproteobacteria > Parvibaculales > Parvibaculaceae > Parvibaculum. Next base: position 2,379 of record JAUXOE010000081.1, on the reverse strand, counting down.
CATGGAGCATGTCGTGCCCGAAACGGCGATGCATCTCGCCCGTATCCGCCACGGCGCCGACCCCGTGATGGCAATGGGCGCCAACGAATTTTGAGTATCGAAGACAGGGAGCTGGACGAATGAGTCTGAATGCCGGTTACAAATCGCCGTGGTTGACCGAGGAACTCGAAATCCTCCAGGGCGCGGTCGCCAAATTCTATGAACGGGAATTCCAGCCGCATGTCGAGCGTTGGGAAGACCAGGGCTGCGTCGATCGCGACGCCTGGCTGAAGGCGGGCGAAGCCGGCATTCTTTGCGCCTCGATCAAGGAAGAATATGGCGGCGGCGGCGGCAACTTCGCCCATGAAATGGTCATTGCCGAAGAACAGGGCCGCGCCGGCATTTCCGGTTTCGGCAATTCGGTACATTCAGGCATCGTTGCGCATTACGTGCAGTCCTACGGCACCGAAGAGCAGAAGAAGAAGTGGCTGCCGAAAATGGCCTCGGGCGAAATCGTCGGCGCCATCGCCATGACCGAGCCCGGCACAGGCTCCGATCTGCAGGGCGTCAAGACGACGGCGAAAAAGGTCGGCAACCAGTATGTGGTCAACGGTCAGAAGACCTTCATCACCAACGGACAGCAGGCAAACCTGATCTGCGTCGTCGCCAAGACCGATCCGGTGGGCGGCGCCAAGGGCACCTCGCTGATCATGGTCGAGACAGAGGAAGCTGAAGGCTTTCGCCGCGGACGCAACCTGAAGAAGATGGGCCAGAAGGCGCAGGACACCTCCGAGCTCTTTTTCGATGAAGTGAAGGTGCCGACCTCGAATCTGCTCGGCACCGAGGAAGGCAAGGGCTTTTTCCAGCTGATGCAGCAGCTTCCGCAGGAACGCCTTATCATCTCCGTGCAGGCCTGCGTCGCCATGGAAATGGCGCTGAAATACACCACCGACTACGTGAAGGAGCGCACCGCTTTCGGCCAGCGCATCCTCGACTTCCAGAACACGCAGTTCAAGCTCGCCGAATGCAAGACCGAGGCGACCATCGCCCGCGTCTTTGTCGACGATTGTGCCGTCAAACTTCTCGACGGCAAACTCGACGCGACGACGGCCGCCATGGCCAAGTGGTGGACGACGCAAAAGGAAAACGAAATCATCGATACCTGCCTGCAGTTCTTCGGCGGCTACGGCTACATGATGGAATATCCGATCGCGAAGCTCTACACGAATGCCCGCATCCAGAAGATCTATGGCGGCACCAACGAGATCATGAAAATGCTGGTTGCCCGCACGCTCTGACGTGCCGGCCTCTCGCAACGCGCTACACAAAAGAACCGTTCCCCCAGGGAGACACACAATGACCGAATGTTTCGTCTATGACGCCGTGCGCACGCCGCGCGGCAAAGGCAAGAAGGACGGCGCGCTCCACGAAGTGACCGCGCTTGAGCTCTCCACGCAGACGCTGAAAGCGATCCGCGACCGCAACAACCTCGACACCTCGAAGGTCGACGACGTCGTGCTCGGCTGCGTCGATCCGGTCGGCGAGCAGGGCGGCGACATTGCCCGCATCGCCGTGTTGAATGCCGACTATGCGCAGACCACCGCCGGCGTCCAGATCAACCGCTTCTGTGCCTCCGGCCTCGAAGCGACCAACATGGCGGCCGCCAAGGTCATGTCCGGTGAAGCCGACATGGCGATCGGCGGCGGCGTCGAGTCGATGTCGCGCGTCGGCATGGGTGCAAGCGGAGGCGCCTGGTCGAGCGACCCCAACATCGCCTTCAAGTCCTATTTCACGCCGCAGGGCATCGGCGCCGACCTGATCTGCACCAAATACGGATTCTCCCGCACCGACGTCGATGCCTATGCCGTCGAAAGCCAGAAGCGCGCCAAGAATGCCTGGGACAAGGGTTATTTCAGCAAGTCGGTCATTCCGGTGAAGGACATCAACGGCCTCACCATCCTTGACCACGATGAGCACATGCGTCCCGAAGCGACCATGCAGTCGCTGGCGGCGCTCACCGCGTCTTTCGCCTCGCTCGGTGAATTTGCCTTCGACGGCGTCGCGCTCGACCGCTATCCGGAAGTGGAAGAAATCATCCACGTCCATCATGCCGGCAATTCATCGGGCATCGTCGACGGCGCCTCGGCGGTCCTGGTCGGCAACGGCACGACCGGCAAGGCGATGGGCCTGAACCCGCGCGCCCGCATCCGCCCCATGGCCTCGATCGGTTCCGAGCCCTGCATCATGTTGACGGGCCCCGCCGACGTCTCGCGCAAGGTGCTGGCCAAGGCCGGCATGAAGCCCGAGGACATCGATCTCTATGAGTTGAACGAAGCCTTCGCCTCCGTCGTGCTGCGCATGATGCAGTCGCTCGATATCCCGCACGAAAAGATGAACGTC